>JBIJBP010000015.1:0-54471 GCA_044345155.1 Prosthecobacter sp.
AAGAGCTCAGGCAGGTAGATGGCGAAGCCGGCGAAGAGGGAGAGCTGGCAGAAGCCCATCACGAAGCTCATCCAGATGTCCGACGTGGTCTTGAAGCACTGATAGAAAAAGACCGTCGAGGCCATGGCGGCGATAAAGGCGATGGCGAAGACCGGCTTGCGACCAAAATGCGAGGCGGCCTTGCTGAAGGCGATCATGCCGAAGAAGGCGCCAATGTTCTGCACGATGAGGTTGGCGGCGGCCCACCACTGCTTGGCAGGACCGACTTTCTCGGGCGAAAGGTTCTGCTCCGCCAGCGCGGCGGCGATGGCGGGGGCGACCAGCTTGTTGCTGAAGAAGCCGATGCCCCAGAGGCCGATGACGGCAGACACACAGAGGAGCATGCCGAAGAGGGCGGGCGTCCGCCAGCGGGCGTCGCCGAAAAGGCTCATGTAGGAACCCATCGCCTTCGACTTGTCCACCTGGCTCGCCGCCTTGGCCGCCACCCACTTCTCGGGCTCCTTCAGGCGGATCATGATGAAGATGCAGAGGAAGGCCGGGGCAGAACCGATCCAGAAGAGGTATTTCCAGGAGACATTGGGGTCCATGCCTGAGACGCTCATGGCGCACAACCCGGCCGTGACATTGCCGACGGCGGACAGCGCCTGCAGCATGCCCAGCGCTTTGGCGCGCGCACTGTCAGGCAGGGAATCGGCCACCAGAGCAACCGCCAGACCGAAGACGCCACCGACGCCAAGGCCGGTGAGCGCACGGTAGATCATGAACTGGTCGGAGGTGGCGGCGAAGGAGGAAAGACCGGTGAAGACCGAATAGATCAGCACGGTGAGCGCGAGAGTGCGGGCGCGTCCGATGCGGTCACCCACGGCTCCAAAAATGAGGCCGCCCGTGGCCCATCCGGCGACGAAGACACTCATGGCCATGCCGCTGAGCTTGGCCTGGTCGCCGTTTGGATCGAGCGCCTTCAAGGCATTGTCCCGGGCCAGGATGAAAAGCTGCTGGTCGAGACAGTCAAAGCACCAGGCGGCGCTGGCGACGAAGAAGACAAACCAGTGGTAGCCGTTCAGTTGCTTGTACCAGGGCAGGGACACGTCGGGGGAGGTCGGGGAACTCATGCGGGGCGGAGAGTGAACGGCATGGGCGGCGGTGGCAATCACGAATTCACCAGATGGCGCGGCCTGTTTTTCGACGAAAAAGCGGATTCGCGCCTTGAGTCGCCATCTGACATCTTTTTATGCTGACGTCAGCAACGATGGCATCTCCTCGATCCAATACCCACCCCCCTGCTTCAGGCAGCGGTGCAGGGCGACGGTGGAGCGACACGTCGAGTCGTGTCAGCGTCAAGGTCAACCTGCACACGTTTTCACTGACGGGAGTCATCCTGGCGATGGGCTATGCCGGCGCAGTCCAGAACAACGGGGTGGCCTACCTGCTGTGTTTTGCCACCTCGGTGCTGGCTGCCATGTCCTGGCTTCGAGCGCGGGAAAACCTGCGGGGTGTTGCCGTTTCAGCAGGACGTCAGGGCAGGGGTAGGGCCGGCGAGGCTGGCCGGGTTTCCCTGGAGCTTCACTCGACCACCCGCCTGGGCGCCTCCGGGATTGAACTCATGAATGCGGATGGCGGCCAGTGGGCGTTCGTTGAGCAGGTGCCACCCGGGGCCTCGGAGCAGGTGATGCTGACCGCTTCTGCGGAAACCGGGGTGCAGAAAAGCCTGTGCGTCCTGCTGCGAAGCTCCTACCCCATGGGTTTTTTAAGCGCGGAGAGATTGGTGGAGATTGTCATCGACCGACGGATTCATCCCAAGGCTGTGGGAAGCCTGCCTCTGCCTCAGCCGGAGCGGCAGATGAGCGGTGCACTTGCAGGCCAGCTTCCCGCCGAGGGCAGGCCAGGGCGTGAAGGGGATGACTTCGCCGGAATGCGGGAATGGCAGCCGGGGGATTCCCTCCGCCATGTGGATTGGCGCGCGGTGGCAAGGGGGCGCCCCCTGTTGGTGAAGCAGTGGTCGGGCGGCAGCCGACAGGCGATCACCCTGGATTGGGACAAGCTGCCCCTGCCGGAATCCGAACGCGCAGGCCAGCTCGCCCGCTGGATTGAGCAGGCTGAACAGGAGGGGTTGCCCTATGGGCTCAGGCTTCCTGGTGAACCTGAAATCGAGGCAGGCCTCGGACCTGCTCATGCGGTTCGCTGCCTGGACGCCCTGGCGGAGGGAGGCGGACAGGGCCAGGCTCCGGCAAATCTGAAAAAGCGCCGGATGCCCCTAGGTCATGAACGTGGCAGCCGTCTGCCGCCGATGCCCCTGTTGGTGCTCTGCCTGATTCTTTCGGTCTGTGGCGTGATGCTTCTGGACATCGTGCCGCCGGTAGCCGCCCTGCTTTTCGCGGGCTGTGTCATCTGGCGGCTTGGGTTTGCCGAACCCGGCTGGAAACAGAAGACCTCGCGGCCGGGCGGACAGGGCAGGGCTCCAATCCGCACTTTTTCGTTAGGCAGCCTTTCGGTGCTGCTGGCTGGACTTGCGGCCGTGCATCTGAGCACGGGAAGCCTGATGAGCATGGAAGGCGGCATCGCGGTGCTGCTCGTCCTGCTGGGCGCAAAGCTGCTGGAGTCGCGCACGCCTCATGACTTCCAGGTGCTCAGCCTGGTCGGCTGGTTCCTGTGCCTCTGCTGCCTGCTCTCGGACCAGAGCCTGAGCCGCTCGCTCTGGGCCTTTGCGGTCTTTTCAGGCATCGCCGCATGCATGGTACGCTTCCGTCGCGGAGCCGATGGCTGGGCCGTGCCGCTGAGGCTGACGGGGATCATGCTGGCTCAGGCGCTGCCGGTGGCCGCCGTGCTGTTCTTTGTCTTCCCCCGCAGCAGCCTGCATTTCCTGGAGCGCATGGGGGCTCAACGCACGCACATGACCGGCATCACCAGTTCGCTGGAACCAGGCCGCATTTCCAAGATCGCCACCAGTGACGAGGTGGCCTTCCGGGCGGAGTTCCCCGAAAGCGAACCACCCGTCCACGCCTCGCGCTACTGGCGCTGCCTCATCCTCTGGCAGTGTGACGACGGCCTGACCTGGCAGCGCGGGCTGCCGATGGATGGCGCGCCGCGGCTGCGCCTGGTGAAACGTTCGGACATCCGGCAGACGATCACCCTGGAACCTCATGGGCAGCGCTGGCTTCCGGCCCTGGATGTGCCGCTCCAAAGCATCGACGATGGTCGGCGAACCCTGCCTGACATGGATGATGCCCTGAGCACTGCCGAACCGGTGGACAGTCTGAGGCGTTTCGAGGTCATGTCACGCCTGACTCAGGAAAAGGGGAGCCTGACGGCGGATCAGCGCCGAGCTGCCCTTCGTCTGCCGCCAGGTGTCTCCCCCAGGATCAGGGCCCTGGCCGAAGGCTTTCAAAAATCTTCAGGGGGCAGGGATGTCGTGACGGCCCAGCTCGCGGTGAGGCATCTCCAGCAGCAGGGCTTTCAATACAGCCTGGAACCAGGCGTCTATGAGGGGCCCGATGCGCTCGATCAGTTCGTGTTTGGCCGGAAGGTGGGCTTTTGCGAACACTTCAGCGCGGCCTTTGCGACACTGATGAGGGCGGCCGGCGTCCCGGCGCGGATTGTCATCGGCTACATGGGCGGCGAGTGGTCGGAGCGCGGCGGCTACATGATTGTGCGTCAGGCCGATGCCCATGCCTGGACGGAACTCTGGCTGGAGGACCAGGGTTGGACACGCGTCGACCCGACCGCCGCCCTGGTGCCCGAAAGGATGACCCTCGACCTGCGCACCCTGCTCGCCGGTGGTGAAGCCGAGCTGGAACGCCAGCGCGGCAGCCTGCTCTGGCGCGCGGTCACCGACCTGCGCCTGTGGTGGGACAGCGTGGAATACGACTGGTTTAACAACGTGATCAGCTTCGATGAAGAATCGCAGATCGCCTGGATGAACTGGCTTGGCCTGGGACGACTGCGCGGACACTGGCTGCTGCTGGCCAGCCTTGCAGCCCTAGCCATGGGGCTGCTCGGACTGCTGCTCTGGCTGCGCCGACCGGCGCCGGTGAGCGATCCCTGGCTGCGTGAATGGCAGGGGTTCTGCCGTCGCTTGGAAAAACTGGGCGCGCCCGCCCGGCTCGATTCCGAGGGACCTCTGCATTACGCCGAACGTGTGGCCGCGCTCCAGCCGCAGATCGGCGACAAGGTGCGTTCACTGGCCCGTTCCTATGCCGAGTCACGCTACGGTCCGGCGCGCGAGGGGACGGATTGGCGTCAGTTTCATCGCCAGGCCGGGCAGGTGGGATCTGCCGTCGGATAAGCTGCAATCCTTATTCGACAATCGGCATTCCGCAGTCACACTCCGCGCCCCATGTTTCGCGCTGTTCTCACCGACCGTCTCCAAGCTGCCTTCACCGCCGCCGGCATCGCCCTGCCGGAGGGTTTCACGCCTGCCGTCGTCATCGCTTCGGATACACGATTCGGTGACTATCAATGCAACGCGGCCATGGTCCTGGGCAAGCAGCAGAAGACCAATCCACGCGCCATGGCCGAGCAGATCAAGGCGGCCCTGCAGGTGGATGACCTCTGTGAAAAGGTCACGGTGGACGGCCCTGGATTCCTCAACTTCACCCTCAGCGCCCCGGCCATGTCGGCCAGGCTTGGCACCATCGCGGCCGATGACAAGGTGGGCGTGCCCGCCGTGGCGACCCCGCGGCGCATCGTCGTGGACTTCTCCGCGCCCAACATCGCCAAGCCGATGCATGTGGGCCACATCCGCAGCACCTTCATTGGCGACTCCCTGGCACGCATCGCCCGGTTCATCGGTCATCAGGTCATCACCGACAACCATGTCGGCGACTGGGGCACGCAGTTCGGCATGATCATCCATGGCTGGAAGACGCAGCTCGATCAGGCGGCCCTGAAAGAGGACCCCATTCATGAGCTCGTGCGGGTTTACAAAAGCGTCAACGCCGCCACCAAGGCCGATGAAGCCGTGCTCGAAACCTGCAAGGGCGAGTTGGTGAAGCTTCAACAGGGCGATGCTGAAAACCTTGGCATCTGGAAGGAGTGCG
This sequence comes from Prosthecobacter sp., assembly GCA_044345155.1. GTDB lineage: Bacteria > Verrucomicrobiota > Verrucomicrobiia > Verrucomicrobiales > Verrucomicrobiaceae > Prosthecobacter. The sequence continues at coordinate 5,037 of JBIJBP010000015.1, forward strand.
TGCGACTCACCCTGGAGCAGCTTGAGAAGGTGTACGGGACCCTCGACATCAAGTTCGACCACTATCTCGGCGAGAGCTTCTACAACGACGCCCTGGCGCCGCTGGTGGAGGATATGCTGGCGAAAGGCATCGCCACGATCAGCGAAGGCGCCACCGTGGTCTTCAGCAACGGCAGCGTGAAGCCGGAGGACGATCCCTTCCTCATCAAGGAGAAGGATGAATGGAAGGCCGCGCCCTGCATCATCCGCAAAAGCGATGGAGGCTTCCTTTATGCCACCACCGACCTGGCCACCATCGACTACCGTGTCCGGGAATGGCAGGCGGATGAAATCTGGTACGTCGTCGGAGCACCGCAGCAACTCCACTTCAGGCAGGTCTTTTCGGCGGCGAAACGGCGCGGTGTCACCACGTCGATGACCCACATTGCCTTCGGCAGCATCCTGGGGCCGGACGGCAAGATGTTCAAGACGCGCAGCGGTGAGACCGTCGGGCTTCTCGAGGTCATCGAGGAGGCCGTGGAGCGCGCCCGCGAGGCGGCCGATGCCAAGGAACAGGGGCTGAGCGATGTCGAAAAGGATGAAATCGCCCGGGTCATCGGCACCGGAGCCGTGAAGTATGCAGAACTCAGCCAGAACCGTCTCACCGACTACAAGTTCAGCTGGGACAAGATGCTCAGCCTTCAGGGCAACACCGCGCCCTATCTGCTGAACGCCTATGTCCGCACACGCAGCATCTTCCGGAAACTGGATGGGGCTGTGAAGCTTACAGGTGAACTCACCCTCACTGACCCAGCCGAGCGTGTGCTGGCCATCAAGCTGGCCCAGTTTGCCGAGACGACGCACGACGTGCTGCTCGATCACAAGCCGAACCTGCTCGCGAACTACCTTTTCGAACTCGCCAACACCTACCACAGCTTCTACGAAGCCTGTCCGGTGCTGAAGTCGGAGGGGGCGGTTCGTAACACGCGTCTCACGCTTTGCGAAGCCACCAGCCGCGTCTTGAAGACCGGCCTCGGCCTGCTCGGCATTGAGACCACGGAGCGGATGTGATCGTGACGCCCCTTCTCAGGAGCCGGGCGGATTGAACAAGTCATTTCGCCGGTTCCTTAGCCTTGCCTTTCCTGCCTTTGCCAGCCTTGGCTGCTGGCGTTGGGGGAGGGGGCAGCCTGTCGTCGGGCTGATCTGAAAAACGCCAGGGATCCTCCAGCCTCCGCATCTCGGCGAGCAGTAGGGCCTGCATTTCAGCCAGCTTGGCCGCATAAGCAGGATCGCGGGCCAGGTTGGGGCGCCCATGCTCGGGCAGCTGTTCGTCCGGGTTGTCCGCCAGATTGAAAAGCTGCGTTTCGTTCACTCCGCGATCCGGGGCCTCGTAACGGATGAGCTTCCAGGCGCCCTGCTTCACGCAGCGCATCCCTGGTTTGCCGCCGCCTGCGTAGGCCCCGTAAACAACGTCGCGCACCTGCTGCCGCCGGCCTTCCAGCACGGCCCTGAAGCTGAGGCCTTCGCTGCTGGCGGGCGGTTGGATGCCGGTCAGGTCGCAAAGCGTGGCCAGCACGTCGAGCAGGTAAATGTTACCCTCCACCCGGCTGCCTGCCTGGATGCCCGGGCCTTTGACGATGAAGGGAACCCGCCAGGTGTGCTGGTAGAGGTTCTGCTTTCCCATCAGCCCGTGCCGCCCGATCGAGATGCCATGATCGGCGGTGTAGAAGATGTAGGTGTTGTCCAGCTCGCCCATCGCCTCCAGCCTCTTCAAAACGCGGCCGACCTGCTCGTCGATGTTCTCGCTGCAGGCAAACTCACGCCCCAGTTCGTTGCGGATGCTCGCCTCATCCCGCCGCTTCCACACGCCGCTGACCCCGACCTCGTCCCGCACGTCGCTGTGCGTGGTGTCAAAAGGATGCTTCTCCAGGTAATTGGCCGGCAGCTCGGGCTGCAGGCTGTGCGGCGAGGGCGGCCTGGATTCGTCCGTATGATTGGTGGCGCCATACTTCGCCAGCAACTCGGGCCTGCCATCGCGGGTATCATGCGGATGCGAGAAGCCGAAGTAGATCAGGAAGGGGGCGCCGTCCTTCGTGCTCTCGCGGTTCTTGAGATAATCCAGCACCTGCTCGGCATGCCAGGCGCTGCCGCTTTCCGCATCACCTCCGCGCTTGCTGGCGTCGCGCCGCACGGCGAAAAGTTTGTTCGCGGCCTCGTAGCTGTTGCCCATCTTGCAGGTCCTCATGGTGGCGTAACCGGCGCGGTTGAAGACGGCGGGAATCGTGTTCTGCTCCAGGGCGGGGGGGCTTGTCCTGGCAGCCCAGGGCGAAACCGGCAGCCGCCAGACGCTGCGGCCGCTCATGATCATGTGACGCGACGGCGTGCACACGGCACCCAGCGACGACCCCATGTGGTAGGCTCCGTCAAAAACCATGCCCTCGGCCGCCAGCCGGTCAAGGTTCGGCGTGCTCAGCGTGGATTTGGGATTGTACATCTTCAGATCCTGCGGCGACTGGTCATCGACGAGGATGAACAGGATGTTAGGTCGCCCGCCCTCGGCCGCCGTCAGGGACAGGGCGGTCGCCAGGCAGGTCAGGACGATCAGAAGACGGTGCGGCAGCGGAAGTGAATTCATGAAGGTGGTGCAGGGAACGCACCGGCCCCGCCGCTCATAACATGAGATTAAACATCCAGCTCACTTGGCCGGCGCTGGTGCCGCGGCGGGCGCTGCTGAGGCCGGGGCTGCCGTAGAAGCCGCCGCCTTGAAGCAATACAGGCTGCCGTCGTCCGCTCCCACGATGACGTAGTCGCCAGCCACCGCCGGCGAGGTCTTCACCGGCGCACCGACCTCATACTGCCACAGCTCCTTGCCATCGTTCACATCGAGCACATAAAGATATCCGTCGTCGCTGCCAAAGAGGACGCTCTTGCCCGCACAGACCACCGCGCTGCTGTCGATCCTGTCCCGGCAGCGAAACTCCCACTTCTTGGCTCCCGTACTGCGGTCGATGGCGTGGAAACGTTTGTCACGCCCGCCGCAGAAAACGGTCTTTTCCCAGATGGTCGGCGCTGCGTAATACTCAAACTCACGCTCGCCATACTCCCAGACCTTCGCGCCGTCATCGAGGCTGTAGGCACCGACCCGGTTGCCATAATGCGAGACATAGATGACGCCGTCGGCGATGGCGACATTGTTGCCGATGTAGGCGCCGACCTCGATCTGGCGCTCCTCCTTGCCGGTCTTCACGTCATGGACGTGCAGCACGCTGTCGCAGCCGCCGAACACCACCTTGCCATCGCCCACGGCCGCGCCGCCGTTGATGTAATAGCCGGTTTCCGCCGCCCAGTCCTGCTTGCCGGTCCTGGCGTCCAGGCAGTAAACCTTGTAGTCATAGCTGCCGATCAGCACCTTCTGCACCTGCGTCGCCGGATCGGTCCAGACATTCGCCGCTGCATGCACCTCGGCCTCGGTTTCATATTTCCAGGCCTCCTTGCCGCTGTCGGCATTCCAGGCGTAGATGAATCCGTCCTGGCAGCCCGCCACCACAAGCTCTCCAGCAAAGGCTGCCGCGCCATCAAAGGCCCCCTTGCCCTCGGTTTCCCAGATCTTTTCTCCGGTTTCGAGCTTCAGACATCGGAATTTCCCGTCCTTGCACCCGGCGTAAACCTTACCGCCTCTCACCACGGCGCTGCTCACCAGCATCTCGGCCTGACCCTTGGGCTTCTCCATCATGGAATGCTGCCAGGCCAGCTCCATGGGCAGCCGCAGTTCCATCTCCGACCGTCCCTGCATGGCTTCATCACCGCGTGAATGCACCCAGTCTCCGGGCTGCTGGGCCTTGATCTGGGGGGAGAGAATCAAAAGGGAGATCAGTAAACGCGGACAAAACGACGGCATGATGCTGCAATAACGCCGCCAGGGGCAGGGGAGTTGCGCCGACTCTCCAGCTCGTTTCCGTCTGCCGCCTCCGGGGTCTTGCCCGGCTTGTGAAATTTTTCACAAACCTGCTTGCCGCTCCCGGCCGTAACGGAATACTGCTCAGCGACCTCCTCCCCCTCATGGCGATTTCATACCTTCCTGGCAAAGAGCCCCACGCCCGCGAAAAACGGCTGATCTTCAAGAACGTTGACCGCTCCGGCTACACGCCTTCGATCGACAGCTTCCTGGCCGACGGCGGGTATGAGCAGCTCAAGAAGGCGCTGACGATGGAAAAAAGCGCCATTATCAACGAGGTGAAGGCCAGCGGACTGCGCGGCCGTGGCGGTGCAGGTTTCCCCACAGGTGTGAAATGGGGCTTCATCCCGCCCACCAACACCAAGCCGGTCTACCTGATCTGCAACGCCGACGAGTCCGAGCCCGGCACCTTCAAGGACCGTTACATCCTGCACCAGGACCCCCATCAGCTGCTCGAGGGCATGATCATCGCCTGCTTCGCCGTTGGTGCGAAACTTGGCTACATCTACATCCGCGAGGAATTCCCCCAGGCCGCCATCATCGTCGAGAAAGCGATCGCCGAGGCCCGTGAAAAGGGCTTCCTGGGCCAGAACATCCTGGGCAGCGGCTTCGACTGCGAGCTTTACGTTCACCGAGGCGCCGGCGCCTACATCTGCGGCGAGGAAACCGGCCTCATCGAGTCCCTCGAAGGCAAGCGCCCCTATCCGCGCATCAAGCCCCCCTATTTCCCGGCCGCCCTCGGCCTCTACATGAGCCCGACCATCGTCAACAATGTCGAGTCGCTCTGCCATGTGAAGCACATCATCCAGATGGGCGGGGCTGAATACGCCAAGCTCGGCACCCCCAACAACACCGGCACCCGCATCCTCTGCGTCTCCGGCGACGTCCAGAAGCCCGGCTACTACGAGGTCGAGGTGGGCAAGGTCACGATGGGTGAGGTCATCAACGATCTCTGCGGCGGCCTCAAGCCCGGCCGCAAGCTCAAGGCCATCATTCCTGGAGGCAGCTCCTCCAAGGTCCTGCGCGCCGATGAAAAGTTCAAGATGAAGGACGGCCGTGAGCTCACCATCATGGACATCCCGATGGACTTCGACACCATGGCGGCCTGCGGCACCATGGCCGGCTCCGGCGGCGTCATCATCATGGATGACAGCCGCAGCATGACCTGGGTCATCAACAACCTGAACAACTTCTACGCCCACGAAAGCTGCGGCCAGTGCACGCCCTGCCGCGAAGGCAGCCTCTGGATGAAGAAGATCAGCGACCGCATCGTCGACGGCAACGCCAGCCCGGACGACGTCGATCAGCTGGAAACCGTGGCCAATCAGATCGAGGGCAAGACCATCTGCGCTTTCGGTGAAGCCGCCTCCTGGCCGACCCAGAGCTTCATCCGCAAGTTCCGTGATGAACTGAAGGGCGACTGCAAGCCGGAACTGACCGGCCGAATCCTCTCCGAAGAGGGACAGCTGGCAGCTGCAGGCTTGAATGCCTGAGGCCCGGCACCCGCTAAAATTGAAACACCCATGTAACGGCAACCCAGGCCGTTCCATGGACTGTTCCTGTCGTTCTTCAATCTGCCGTTGGCTGAATGAAAAGCTGCGCTTCTCGGCAGCGTTTGCCATGTTTCCATCCACTTCATGAAAAACCTCGTCATCGCCCTCGCCGTCCTGCTCACGGCCGCCGCTTCAAGCCTGTCCGCCGCTGATAAAAAGCTGATCGTCATGATCGCCGGCCGCCCATCCCATGGTCCCGGCCAGCACGAGCACAACGCAGGCATTCTGCTGCTGAAAAAGTGCCTGGAGCAGGGAGCAGGGGACCAGGTCGAGATCCGCGCGCACCTCCATGGCGGCTGGCCGGCCGCTGAGGAACTCGCCCAGGCCTCCACGGTGGTCATCTACTCGGATGGCGGCGGCGGACATCCGGCGCTCCAAGGCGACCGCCTCCAGCAACTCGACAAGGAAATGAAGCGCGGCTGCGGCTTCCTGACCCTGCATTACGCGGTTGAACCGACGATTGATAAGGGCGGCAAGGAGTTCATCGACTGGATGGGCGGCTGCTTCGAGATCAACTGGAGCGTCAACCCGCACTGGGACGCCAATTTCAAGGAATTGCCTGTTCACCCGATTAGCTCCGGAGTGAAGCCTTTTGGCACCAATGACGAGTGGTATTTCTACATGCGCTTCCGCAAGGGCATGGAGGGAGTAACCCCGATCCTGAGCGATGTGGCCCCAGACTCGACCATGAGCCGGCCCGACGGTCACCACAGTGGCAACCCAACCGTCCGCGAATCCGTCAAGAACAAGGAGAAGCAGCACGTCGCCTGGGCCTGCGAGCGCAGCGACGGCGGCCGTGGTTTCGGCTTCACGGGCGGCCATTTCCATCAAGGATGGGCCAACAACGATCAGCGGAAGCTTGTCCTGAACGCCATTCTTTGGACCGCCAAGGCCGAAATTCCGGCGGAAGGCGTTGCATCATCCATCACCGAGGCTGACATGCTCGCCAATCTCGACCTCAAGCCCGGCCAGGGTCTGCCCGAAAAACCCAAGGGCAAAGCAAAGAAATAAGCAGGAAAACCAATTGGCTGAGCGCCTCTAAAACAGGCCCTCAAGAAGCCTGGAACACCCGTCAGGGATGTGACAAAGCGGGTGTATCATAACTCGCGGCTTAGCGAAGTGTTCGTCGCCTTATCCACACAAAATCAGCCTTTCAAAGGGTCTCCTTCATGCAATTGTTAACTACATGCAATGCATGTAATGGCAAGTTAATGTTTTTGGCGGCACTGCTGGGTGTGCGCCGAGTGCACCTGGGACGAGCACGGAACGTTTCTCATTTGTCACCCGTCGGTCATGGAGTTGAGCCTTGACTGGTTCTCGGGCTGTTGAGCGTGAGACGTGGCTTAGATGAGACCGTGCAGGCCGGTGAGTCTGACTTCTCAGGGTTCAAGGAAAGAAGCTGCATGGCCTCCTATGAGAGGCTGGTGCCGTGCACAATTTTTTTTGGGTACCTGAATTCTCAAGGCATCCAGGCAAATCTGAGCCTCGTTTGTAAGTCTCAATGTCGCTTTCGCGTTTTGCCCTTCTCCGTTTCCCCCTCGTTCCTTTTGCCCAACAGGCCCTTGTTCCCCCGGAGAAGCTGAGGCGCAACCTGGATCGGGCCAACTATCCTTTCCGCTTACTGCGCTACTGGTGGGCGGCCTGCGCCCTCGCACGTGAAGCGAAGCGCCTTGGCCGCCCGCTGGTGGTGGTTGATCTTGGTTGTGAACGTGGCTGGCTACGGCATTTCACCCCTCCAGGAGTTGTGACCCGTTGGATCGGCCTTGACTGGAGGCCGAAGGAGGAGGCGATCATGGGTTACGACGAAGTACATCAGGCGAACTTCGATGGTCCGCTTCCCCCTGGAATTTCAGGCGTGGATGCTGTTGTCAGCCTGCATGTTTTCGAGCATCTGCCACGTCCGGGCATCACCCTGGCGGAAGTCACCCGTTTGCTCAGACCTGGTGGCATCTTTCTTGGGTGTACGCCCACGATGCCGGGACTTCTGGCCAGCCTTCGTGAGAGTTATCTTCGCCACAGCCTAAGCCAGGGCCGGATAACGCCTGGAGGGCACATTACCGTGCTGTCACCTGGCCGCTGGCGCAAACTGGTTAGTGAATTTGGATTCAAGCCGGAATTCGTCACAGGCAGTCATGCGCTGCGCTGGTCTGGCGCATGTTTGGAGAACTGGCGCTGGTGGGTGCGTCTCAATCAGTTTTGGGCCGCGCTGTTTCCCAGCCTGGGCTCAGAATGCTGCATCCAGGCCAGACGTCCTGAAGAAGGTCGCTGGCAATCTCAGCGCATTCTTCGACGAAGCCATCCCTGGCGCTGGCGGCTTGCAGGCCTTGTGACGCTTGCTACGGTTCTGGCAGTGCTTGCCACTGTGAGCGTCCTGATTCCAGGGAGTGATCCGCATCGTGAGGCCTTTGTGCGCTGGCTGGATGCTCATCAGAAAGGTGGGGATGTTTTTATCTTCGCAAGCTGTGCCCGGGTCACTCAAGATCTCGACCGCCGTGATGTCACCTACACTGATTCACGGATTTCCATGGAAGCCGCACTGCGCGCTTCTCCGCATGCCCATGTGCTGGTTTCGCTGCCAACCGCTCGTGACTTTTTGAGTCAGTTTCCGGCCGGTTACTGGACGGTGGACTCACGGTTGGAGATCGATCATGAGGATTATCTCATGCTGCGCACCACCGATGATGGAACGCCCCTCGAGGAATATCTTCTGGGCTCCGCATCAGACGGTCAGGCTGGAAAGGATGTGGAAACTTGAGTTCCTGTCTGATGATGGCTTTGTGGTCATCCCCTTCCCTGCCCAGAATGTTAAACGTATTCTGTGGATAAAAACAAACCCCTGCTCCGGAACTGAGCAGGGGTTGTTCGTTTAAGTTAAAAGGTGGTTTGCTACTGCTGCCGTCCGCCTGAATCAGGCGGCTTCCTTCTTGGCCTTGGCCCAGCGCTTGCGCTGTGCTGCGGCGATACGCTCGCGGGCTTCCGGGGAGATTTCACGCTTGGCGCGCTTCTTCCGGGGCTTCTTTGCCGGAGCCTCGGTGCCTGCGGCTTCAGCCTCGGCTGCCTTGGCCTTCCTGCCACCAGCTTTGCGGCCGGGCTTGCGACCACGCTTGCCGGCGGTCTTGTCACCAAAAAGAGCTGCAAGTTCAGCCTGCAGCTTTTCAATCTGCTCATAGAGAGCGACCGCGCGTTTGAGCTGGTCGATGTTAAGGGATGTTGTCGGTGCCATGTGGAAGACGATTTAAAGCGCTTTCCAAGGGAACGTCAATGAAGGATTGCAGCGGGTGAACTCGGTAACATGAAGCTTGGATCAACCCATCATCGATGTTTGAGTTTTGTGCCTGGGTTGGTGCCCCTTGTTTCTAACTTCTGCCCATCCTATCAAGCAGGTGATTCGTTGTATTTATTCAGCAGCAGCAGCCAAGGATTAATGAACTGATGACTAACGAACTGTGGCATCTTTGAGCGATGCGCGCTTTTTGCTCACGAATTTCTTACATGCCATCACGGGTTTAAAACCGTAGATTTCAGCATGAGCCTGGAACAAACGCGCTATTGGCTTGTGGCTTACGAGACGGTTCACCCTAAGAACAGCCTCGCGATTTATGGCGCGGATGCTGCTGCTCTGGATGTTTTTTCAGCAGTCGATCCGGAGCATTGCAGCAGAAGCGAGGAACATGCCCCAGATAACGAGAAACTGCTTCAGGACGATGGCCTGTGGGACATGCCCCAGAGACCAAACGTGTTTTTCAGTCAGAGTGAACTGGATTACCTGACACAGGGAATTCTGCGTCGCATGGTGCTGCTGACGCCGGACAAGGACCGGGGTTCCGCCAAGATTCACGCCATTCCCGCGAAGGAACCGCCGCCAGCCGGTGAAATGGTCAGTGAAAGATATGGCATCAAGGTGTGGCGGCTGCCGAAGCCGATGTTGATAAAGAATGAGGATCCGTGGAAACACCCCAGCGGCGCACTCTCCCGCCTGATGGCATGCGAAGTTCCGACCACATCTGCGGCAGCCCGGTGAAACGAACGACCACCTTGACGAAGAAAAGTCCCCTTAATCCAGACGTCCCCCGCGCTCATTCCATCTGCGGATTGGGAATTCCGCGATTCGGGTCAAACAAAGGATGCGTCTCCTTTCACCTTGCCCAAGGCTGCTCACCTGGAATAAAGCGCTGATGCCTGATGAAATCCCTGTTTTTGACCAATGAGTTCCCCCCGTACATTTACGGCGGCGCCGGTGTGCATGTTGAATACCTCACGCGCGAGCTAGCCAGGCTCATGGATGTGGAGGTGCGTTGTTTTGGTGATCAGGAGATCCCCGAAGGACCGCTGACCGTTCACGGAACCGGCCTGGACACCTCACGATGGACCAGCCCGGCCAACTTGAAATCCGTCTTTGGCGCGTTGCAGCGCTGCCTCGACTTCAACACCCGCGCCATCGACGCCCAGATCGTACACCTGCATACCTGGTATGCGCACTTTGGCGGCATCCTGGCAAAGTTGAATTACGGCGTGCCCATGGTGCTGACGGTGCATTCCCTGGAGCCGCTCCGCCCCTGGAAACGCGAGCAGCTTGGCGGCGGCTATGACTTCACCTGCTGGCTGGAAAAGACGGCGATCGAGATGTCCGACGCCGTCATCGCGGTGTCCGAGGAAACCAAGGCCGACCTGCTGCGCCTCTTCCAGGTCGATCCCCACAAGATTCACGTCATTCACAACGGCATCGACCCCGATGAATACCACCGCATCGAAGCGCCGGAGATCCTGCGCAAGCACGGCGTGAACCCGGACCTGCCCTACGTCCTGTTTGTCGGCCGCATCACACGCCAGAAAGGCATCATTCACCTGGTGCGTGCGATTGAGAGCATGGAGTCGGGCTTCCAGGTCGTCCTGTGCGCCGGCGCGCCGGACACCCCGGAGATCGCGGCGGAGATGCAGGCTGCGGTTGCCGCCGCCCAGGCAAGGCGTGAAGGCATCGTCTGGATCCAGTCCATGCTGCCCGTGCCGGAGAAGATCGCCATGTACTCCCATGCCGACGTCTTCTGCTGCCCTTCAATCTACGAGCCCTTCGGCATCATCAACCTGGAGGCCATGGCCTGTGAAACTGCAGTTGTGGCCAGCGCCGTGGGCGGCATCAAGGAGGTCGTGGTGCCGGGCGAAACCGGCATTCTGGTCCCTCTCGACCAGCAGCAGGAAAGCCCCTTTGAGGCCACCGACCCCGAACGTTTTGCCAGGGACCTGGCGGAAGGGGTCAACAGCCTCATGGCCGCCCCTGAAAAACGTCGCCGCATGGGCCTGGCAGGTCGTCAGCGGGCCGTGGACAGGTTCAGCTGGGCAAGCATCGCCAAACGCACCAAGACGCTCTACGATTCGCTCCTCCAGCCGAAAGGCTGAACAAGGACGGGCTCACGAGGTGGACGGTTGATGCGGATCGCTGCCGGGGCCTGTCCGGTTTGGTTTTGCGCTCAGGTGCAAGAACCGGTGCATGCAGGCACTTGCAGAAACAGGTCAACCACGCTCCTCTGGATGGCCCATGACACTGATCTCTGGAACCGCCGTTGCTGAAAAAGTCCTCGAAGAATGCCGCCGTGACATCGCTGAACTGGCGAAGGTCGGCAAAAAGCCGGGCCTGGCTGTCATCCTCGTGGGGGATGACCCTGCCTCCCGGGCTTATGTGAGGTCGAAAGACAAGAAGTGCCGTGACCTGGGTTTGCATTCCGTGAAGCTTGAGCTTCCCGCCAGCACCAGCCAGGAGGAGCTGCTGACTCATGTCGAAACCCTGAACAACGATCCGAGCATTCATGGCATCCTGGTGCAGAGCCCGCCGCCGAAGCACATTGATGAGGCAGCCATCGTTCGTGCCATCAACCCGGCCAAGGATGTCGATGGTTTCCATCCGGTGAATGTGGCGAAGCTAGCGCTGGAAGACCCCACGGGCTTTGTCCCCTGCACTCCCCTGGGCTGCCAGCGCCTGCTGATCGACGCTGGCATTGAGACGAAGGGCGCCAATGTCGTGGTGGTCGGCCGCAGCATGATCGTCGGCAAACCGATGGCGCTGCTGCTCATGGCCAAGGGCGTTGGTGGCGACGCCACCGTAACCGTGGCCCATTCACGCACCCGTGACCTTGCCGCCGTGTGCCGTCAGGCGGACATCATCGTCGCAGCCATCGGACGTCCTGAGTTCATCCGCTCCGAGCATGTGAAGGAGGGGGCCGTGGTGATCGATGTCGGCATCAATCGGGTCGAGGCGCCGGAAACGGAAAAAGGCTACAAGCTTGTGGGCGATGTCGCCTTTGATGAAGTGGCGCCGAAGTGCCGGGCCATCACCCCGGTGCCCGGTGGCGTGGGGCCGATGACCATTGCGATGCTGATGGCCAACACGATCAAGGCCTGCAAGCAGGCCTGAGATGCCACCGCCGGCTCAGGCGAGAAGATCGGAACGGAGCCCGCGCTATCTCCCTGTTTTTGCCTACAGCCCTTTGACCTTGGTCTTCACACGCAGAAGAAACATGTCAGCCGTGATGTAGAGGGTGCTCCGGTCTTCCCCGCCCCAGGCGCAGTTGGCCGTCGCCTGTCCGGTGAGGATGGTGCCGAGATGCCTGCCATTTTTGTCGAGGATGAGCACGCCGCCAGGGCCGGTGGTCCAGAGGTTGCCCTGCTGGTCCACCTTCAGTCCATCACAGCCTCCCTTGCGTTCCGCCGACTTCAGCTTCTGGGCATTGAACAGGACACGGCCGTTGGTGACGCCGCCATCCTTTTGAAGGTCATAGGCCATGACCCTTGTGTCATCCTTGTCGGACACGGCGATGTAGAGCTGCTTTTCATCCGGGCTCAGGGCGATGCCGTTCGGCCAGCGGATGTCCTCGATCAGCAGCTTCACCCGGCCTTCCCTGCTGATTGAATAGATGCCGTGATAAGGAGCATCAGGCTGCTCGCCCTTTTTCATGCCGTAGGGCGGATCGGTGAAGAAGAGGGTGCCATCGCGGGCGATCACCAGATCGTTGGGACTGTTGAAACGCCTGCCTTGATACCTGTCGGCGAGCACGGTGAAGCTGCCGTCCTTTTCAAGCCGGGCCACGCGGCGTTCGCCATGCTGGCAGAGGACGAGGGAGCCGCCGGCATCCAGGGCGAGCCCGTTGGAGCCCTGACCTCCGTCGCCGGACAGGTTTCCGCTTGGCTTCAGCACGACGGAGGCCTTTGTGTCGCCCTCGGCCCAGCCGAAGACGGTGTTCTCCGGCACGTCGGAAAAGAGCATGCGCCCCTCCTTCCAGACCGGTCCCTCGGACCAGTTGAAGCCGGATGCCAGCACATCAATCCCGGCGTTCGCATCCAGCAGGGCGTCGAGGGCGGGATCGAGCCTTTCAATGCTACCCTTGAATTCAGGCACCTGGGCGGAGGTCAGGGCGACGGCGGCGATACATGATGCAAGGGTCGGGAGCAGGCGTGTGTTCATGGAGGCGCAGCCTAACGAAAAATGGGAAACGAGGCAAGCCCGGGCCGTGTCCCATGTTTTCGAGCGCCTCCCGGCTCATCGGTCGCCACCACGCCTGCGCCTGCCACCCTGATGCATCTGCACATGGGCCTGCGGACGCCGGCCATGCAGCACCTTGAAGCCGTCCTTTTCGATGACCGTGCGGGCCTCCTCGAAGCAGTCGCGCATCAGGTTTTCATAGGGCAGGTGCTTGTTGGCCACCAGCCACAGCTCGCCACCCGTCCTCAGGGCCGAGGCTGCCTGGGTGATGAACTTGATGCCTAACAAAGGATCAGCATCCCGGCCGTCATGGAACGGCGGGTTCATGACGATCACGTCATACTTGCCGGCGCCCGCCCCGGTGGTCACGTCACTCCAGACGATGCGCGGCCGGATGTGCGTCGGCACATTGCCGACATTGCGGCGCAGGCATTCCAGCGCGGCGGCATCGGCTTCAAAACAATCCAGGCTGCGGATGCCGCGGCAGTGGCCGAGAAGGTGGACGCTGAGAAAGCCCCAGCTCGCCCCGAAGTCGGCCGCAGCCCCGCTGAGCGAGGGAGGCAGCTGTTCCGAGAGCAGGCGCGAGCCGGCGTCAATCTCATCCCAATGAAAAAGGCCAGGTGCCGACCAGAAGCGACCGTCAAGGATTCGGCGCATGGCACCGGCCTCCTTCCATTGATTGAGCCTGGCGAGATCCCAGGGATGATCCTTCACCGCCCAGAACACACGGCTGTGGTGCTTCGACAGGGTCTGGATTTCACCGGCGACCTCGGCGAGTTGCTGCTCGGTTCGTTTGGCACCCCAGTCGTTGTGGAGGGACACCAGCAGCGTGCCGCCTTCTGCGAGAAGTTCGTGAGCCCGGGCGATGTCGGCCAGGATGGATTCACGCTGACGCTCGGGCAGAAGCAGAATGGTCTGGAATGGGCCGGGACTGTCCTTGGAAACCGAATGCCCTGAGGCCTCAAGGGCCAGAGCGCGCGGCTTCCAGGGCTGTTCGCAGGTGAGCCTTCCCTGAAAGCGCCCGAGGCACTCCGAAGGCTGGGCCCGCATGAATAGCACACGGCCCTCTGCCCCGATTTCAGGATGGGTCTCAAGGGTGTAGGACAGGGCGTCGAGAGCGTGCATGATGGGTTGGCCGTTATGACCCGGGCGAAGCCTGCCGGCCCCTAGGCCCGGATCAGATGCTTTCGTCCCTGCGGGCAGAAAGCTGAATGCGGGGCTCAGGGCACCTCGTAGGTCGGCAGGGCCGAAAGCTCAAAGCGCGCCGACTGAACCTCATCAGCGATTTCGTTCAGCGCCTCGACTTCCGCCGCCGTGAAGAGCAGCCCTCCGGCCTTGGCCGTGTGGGCGGCATTCTGCGCCTCGGGCTGGCCGGGGAGCATGCAGCCTTCGTTGCCGTGGCCGAGGATGTCATCGATGACCGCCTTCACGTTCTCTGCAAAGGAGCGTCCCCTGGCGAACATGCCGCTGGAGATGGCGTCGGGGTGAATGACCTGGAAATAGAAGCTGCTGGTGCGCTTTTCGCCGTCCGGGAAGGCGCGGGCCTTGACGTCCGGATGAGCGCCGCCGCCGCGCAGGGTGGGAAGGCTGCCGCCGATCATGCCGCCCATGACCTCGATGAGCAGGCTGAGGCCGTAGCCCTTGTGAGCGCCGAAAGGAAGCAGCCAGGCGGCTTCATTGGCATCGGTTGTCGGCCTGCCCTCCTTGTCCACGGCTGCGCCCGGAGGCAGAGGCTTGCCTTCACGCTTCAACTGCTGCACACGGCCCATGGCGACGGTGCTGGTCGCCCAGTCAATGACGACCGGGAAGCCGCAGGCATCCTGAGTCGGCAGCCCCCAGGAATGTGGATTGGTGCCCAGGACGGGGAATTTGCCGCCAAAGGGCACCACTTCCGCGAGGGTGGAGGTGCAGTTCGTGTAGGCGATGTACCCCTTCCTCGCCGCATCCATGACATAGCCGCCACCCCAGAGATAATGGAAGGCATTGTCCACGCTTACCTGGCCGACGCCATATTTGTCGGCCAGTTCCATGCAGCGTTCCATGGCGCGGAAGGCCACGCTCTGGCCGAGCTTAAGCTGGGCGTCCCAGGCCTCGCTGGCGGCGAACTTTTTCTCGATGACCCGGATTTCCGCCCCGGGCTTGCAGCCTCCCGTGGCGCTGCCGAACAAATGATCCAGATGCAGGGCCTTGATGGCGTTGTGGGTGCGGATGCCATGGGCGCTCGCCATTTCGCAGAACCGGGCGGCGTCCTCAGCCTCGGCGGCCGTGTAGCCGCGGTGGACATAGGCGGCGCGGACGAGGTCGTTGTGGGCCTGCGTGGGGACAATGTGGTAGGTGGTGGGCATGGCTGGGGCGGTTTCGGAGATGTGGTGTTGTTTGAAGCAGGATGGCGGACTGGTCAAGGCGTGGGTCTTGCCCATGAGATCCCCGGCAGTCAGGCCAGTCCCGCTGAACAGGCTCTATTTTCAAGGTCGACAAGCGCAGCCTGCCCGGATTAACCATGAATGAATCCATGAAGACGGCTCCCAGGACCTTTCCCTCCAGCTTGATTTTTCTCATGGCGCGGCTGCCCAGGCCCCTGGGTTTCATCGGTCACCACTTTCTCGGCATCCTTCATTATGCCTACCTGATCCGGGTCTCCCTCACGGGAATCGCCGTGCTGCTGGCCCTGCCCCTGCTCGCCGTCGGACCGCTCCGGACGCTCGTGCTGGGAGCCTATGATGTACGCTCGTTTGCCGGAGCGCTGCTCATCGGCTTTTCGCTGGTGGTCACGGCGGGCTGCCTGATTCATCAGCGCAAGCTCGTTGACCTTCATGGTGGAGTCAGGTTTGCCGCCCCTCTCAGTCCGTTTAAATCCGGCATGACACGGGCCTGGAACTGGCTGCTTGGCTCGGCCATCGCCCTGAACGCCGTTGTCGTGCTCAGGGCTTCTGAAGCAGGCCTGTTCTGGCCTCTGATTTCCGGTCTTGTGGGCGGGATGCTCCTGGCCCAGGGCCTGCGACGCGCGCTGCACTGCCTGGAAGCCCGGCTGGCGGATGCACGCCACGGATTTCCCCGACGCATGGTTGCCTTCCTGGTTTCCAACGGACTTCAGCCATCTCCCGGCTTCATTGAGACCCGGCGCAGCGAAGCCGGCTTCATACCCGGCAACGTCACGCTTTGCGACGGCCACCTCAGCGCCTTTGTTTATGGCAGTCTTCTGCTCGCCATCTTCATCCTGGTGGAGGAACACAGCATCCATCCGCTGGCCTCGCTGCTGCTTCTGGTCTGCATCCTGACGCTGCTCATCAGCATGGCGGCCTTCCTTCTGGATCGTCACCGCGTGCCCGTCATGGCAGGCATCGCCGCCTACTGCCTGTTCATGAACCTCTGGAGGGAAAGCGACCACTATTACCCGGTGCTTCCACGCCCCGCCTCCGCCCAGCCCCTGCCGATCCCCGCCGCCATCGTGGACAGGAGCGTTGATGCAGGCCTGCCGTTGGTGGTGGTTTCCGCAGCCGGCGGCGGGATTCAATCCGCCGCCTGGACCACGCGGGTTCTGGCCGAACTGGAAAGACAGATGGCCTCCGCAGGCAGCCCGGGATTCCACCGTTCCGTCCGCCTCATCAGCGGTGTGTCAGGCGGCAGCGTCGGTGCCCTTCAGTATGCCCATGCGGTCGGACTGGATGCGGAGACACCTCCGCTTGACGAGGCCGCCGCCGCCGCCAGCAGCAGCCTTTGGGCCGCAGTGCTGGGCATGGTGAAGAAGGACCTGGTGCGGGCGGCCCTGCCGATGCTCTTCACCACCGAACGAAAGCTGTTTCAAGACCGCGGCAGGATGCTGGAGCTTGCCTGGAGTGAAAACGCCGCCGCCAGCCACCATCGCGGCTGCCTTGAGTCCGCCACCCTTCAGCAATGGGGGCTTGATGCAGCGGACCTGAAACGGCCTGCGCTCATCTTCAACGCCACGGTCGTTGAAACCGGCGAGCGCATGGCCATTTCAACCGCCCCGCGCAGGCCCCTGGGCTACTATTCCTTTGAGACACAGGCGATCCGTGCACAGGACCGTGTGGGAAGCTTTGAATTCACCGAGCGCTACATCGCCGACATCCCCATGGTGACGGCGGCCAGGCTTTCAGCGACGTTTCCACTGATCAGCCCGGCTGCTCGGCCCGCCATCAGCCCGGAGCCCGGACGTGGGCTGATCCTGCCTGGCATCGAGCATGAACGTGTGTTTCCGCGTGGTGGCAGCCTGCACCATGCCGTTGACGGGGGGTATTTTGAAAACAGCGGGCTTGTCGGAGCGCTGGAATGGCTGGACGAAGCACTCACGGACCTGAAGAAGGTCGGTCGCAGGCTTCCCGAGGAAGTCCTTGTGATTGAACTGGCGGCATTTCCCGATCCTCCGGAGGACCTGCAGAGACAGCGTCCGCTTGACCTCGGCAGGAAATCCCAGGGAAGCCTGTTCGACCTGATCTCTCCGGCGCTCACGATGGCGGGCGTTCGCAACAGCAGCCAGTCCGCCTTTGCCAGCCAGCTGCTCATTCAGTTCAGCCGTCGCTGGCAGCTTGAACTCGATCCGGGCAAGCCCGCCGCCCGGCATTTCATTCGGCACGTCAAGATCAAGCCGCCCGCCCCGGCCGCCAAGACAAACGAAGACTCCCCAGGCCTGCTGAGGTCCTTCAGCGAAGAATTTTTCATCAAGGCCAGCCTGAATCACGCCCCGCTGTCCTGGCATCTGAGGACTGATGAGATCACCCAGATCAACAAGGCCGCCGAGGAGGCGGTGAAGTCCATGCTGGCTGATGAAGAACAGATGCTGCCCCTGGCCCTGGCGGACACCGCCGCCATCCCTGCGGCGCCAGCCCTGCCCGTGCCATCCGCCGGCCCTGTCCCTGCTGCATCCGCGGATGCCAAAGCAGCAACCAAGGATGTCCGGGCACACAGGAACCGCGAACTTTTCAGGCGCTTCATCGTCCCGGAACGCAAGCGTGCGAAAACCCAGGAGAAATCACCATGAAGCCCGCTTCATCACGAAAACCCCTCTTCTGGCTGACCGTCATCGCCTGGTCGGCCACCCTTCTGCTTGCCCTGGTGATGGCCCGGCATGAAAGCGGATGGAGCCTGCCCATGAAGCGTCTGAAGGACCTCGGGTTTCATCATGGAGGCACCAGCCACGTGGTTGCGCTGCAGCTGGCGGGCAGCCGTGAAGTCGTGAATCAGATGATGCCTGTGGAACTCGAAACGGGCAGAGCGGACCGCGCCAACGCCATCCGCATGGTCCGCTGGGACTTTCCTTTCATCGTGGGTTATGCCTCGCTGTTCGTCCTCCTGGCCCTGCGTGTCAGGCCTGGCCGGCGCAGGCTTCTGATGATCACCCTGGCCGTGTTCGCAGGCTTGTGCGACCTGCTCGAAAATTTCCAGCTTCTCGCCGCCATCCGCAGCCCGTCCGAGAATCCGGACGGCTTCCATCCATCCCTGCTTGTCACGGCCGCCACTCTGAAGTGGACGGCGTTGTTCGTTTTGATCACACTGACCGGTTATTCGGAGCTGACCCAGTCCACCTACCGCCGTCTTCCCTCTTTCTGGCGCTGTCTGAGCGCCATGCTGATGCTTGCCGGAGGCGTCACAGGACTGCTGTGGTGCGGGGGCGTGAATTCCAGCCTCCTCCTCCAGAACGGCCTTGCCTTTGTCGCCGCCTCCCTCGCTCTCTTCCCCCTGAGGTTTCTGCTGCCGGACGGCAAATGGTGCCATTGATTTCCGTGGCGGCTATGGATGAACACGCGTTGCCAGCCACCGTTCACCGCCTAGCATCCTGCCGATGCCCGTGAACCATTTTTACAACGCCTTCGACACCGGAACCCTGACCGGCCGGCCCGCCCACCCGGACGAATACCGGAACCCGTTCCAGATCGACCGCGACCGCATCATCCACAGCAGCGCCTTCCGCAGGCTGCAGAACAAGACCCAGGTCTTCCTGTCCGGCGAATATGACTTCTACCGGACCCGACTCACCCACAGCATCGAGGTGGCCCAGATCGGCCGATCCATCTGCGGCTGGCTGTCCAGCCAGGGCGGCATCCTCGGGGATGACTGTCACATCGACGCCGACCTGGTGGAAAGCGCCTGCCTAGCCCATGACCTCGGCCACCCGCCCTTCGGGCACACCGGTGAACGGACCCTGCACCGGCTCATGCAGCCCCATGGCGGATTTGAAGGCAACGCCCAGACCCTCAGGCTCCTGACCCAGACCCTGTTCAATGAAGGACGCGACGGCATGAACCCGACACGCGCCCTGCTCGACGGCATCCTGAAATACAAAACCCTGCATGCCGAGGCCGCCGGAGCGCCTAACCATTACCTTTACAACGATCAGGAGAAATGGCTGGATTTCACCCTCGGCGGCCAGGCCTTCCCGGTCGAGCTGACGCCCGGCGCGGAGCGCAACCGCTTCAAGAGCATCGAGTGCCAGGTCATGGACTGGGCGGACGACACGGCCTATTCGCTCAATGACATCGCCGACGGCATCCACGCCGGGTTCATCACGATCACTCGGCTTGAATCCTGGGCGGAGGCACAGGAGCTGGATCCTGATCAGGCGGACCATGTTAAATTTCTCTGCACCGCCATCCGTGAGCGGCGTGTGGAGGCAAGGCTGAACCGCCAGATAGGCGATCATATCCGGGCGGCACGGCTGGTGCCCGAGGCGAACTTCCTCAGCGCGATGACGCGCAGGCATCAGTTCCGCCTGGCGGTGGATCCTGCGATCAAGTCCCGTGCCAGGCTCAACAAGCGCATCTCCCTTGACCTCGTCTTCCGCAGCCCCCAGCTCCAGCAGCTCGATTACAAGGCGGACGTTATCCTCACCCGCCTCTTTGAAGTTCTGCACGACCGCTACATCGAGCCCGGCGGCTCCAGGCTCCACCTCATGCCGCCGGTGCAGGAGGCCGAGATTGAAAAGGCGCCCGACGCCGACACCCGTGCACGCCTAGTCTGCGACTGGGTGGCCAGCATGACGGACGCCTTCGCCTTCCGCACCTACCGCCGTCTGTTCGACGCCAATTTTGGCTCCATCACCGACTTTGTCTGAGGCACAGGCATGGACCCAAGCGCATCATCACCGGCCTGGAGAAAGGAGACGGTCGTTTTCACGGCCATGCTCATCACCCTTCTCGGCCCGTTCCTGCTGAAGCCCCGCGAAAGCACGGCGCCGTCAAGGCATGACCGGCGGCTGGTGATCGTGACGCCACATCATGAACAGATCCGCGAGGAGTTCGGCCGCGCCTTTGCGCGCGACTGGAAGGCACGCACCGGCCAGACCGTGTTCATCGACTGGCGCGTGCCGGGCGGCACTTCTGAAATCGCCGTGATGCTCAAGTCGGAATACACGGCCGCCTTCCAACGACATTGGACCCATGATCTGAAGCGGCCCTGGTCGGCTGAAACCGCCCAGTCGTTCATGAGCGCCAAGGCTCCTGCAAGGGATGCCGCAAGGGCGGCGTTTTTAAGCTCCAACGCAGGCATTGGAGTCGATCTCTTCTTTGGTGGAGGCGCTTTTGACTTCCAACTTCAGGCGGACGCCGGAACGCTGGTCAGCAGCCAGGGGCCGGGCACCGGCCTGGAGGGAGTGCGGCGGAAGCACCCGGAATGGTTCACCAACGCGGTCATCCCCGAGGTTCTGGGAGGCGAGCCGTTCCGCGACGCCCAGGACCGCTGGTGCGGCACCTGCCTGTCGAGCTTTGGCATTGTGTTCAACCGCGACGTCCTGCGACGCCTCGGCATTGCCAGGGATCCCCAAAACTGGAGCGACCTCGCTGATCCGCGCCTGCAGGGCATGGTGGCACTGGCGGATCCCGGCCGCAGCAGCTCGGTGACCAAGGCCTTTGAAATGCTCATCCAGCAGCAGATGCAGGCGGAACTTGCGCGGCTTTCAGCAGCCCCGGACGGAGGCGACGCTGAATACATTGAAAAAACAGCCGTGGCGAAAGGCTGGGAAAAGGGACTGGCGTTGATTCAGCGCATCAGCGCCAACGCCCGTTACTTCAGCGACACCTCGACCAAGATTCCCCTGGATGTCCTGAGGGGTGATGCCGCCGCAGGCATGTGCATCGATTTTTACGGACGTGCGGCGGAGGAGTCCGTGCGACGCAGTGACGGCAGCTCAAGGGTTGGATTCGTCATGCCCGTGGGCGGCACCTCGATCAGCGTGGATCCCATCGCCCTGATGCGCGGCGCTCCAGATCCGGAGCTTGCCACCGCGTTCATCGAGTTTGTCCTGGGCGAGAACGGGCAGAAGCTCTGGACTTACCGCCCTGGAAGCCCGGGCGGGCCGGACAGGCATGCCCTTAGACGCCTGCCCGTGCGCCGTGATCTTTACACCCCCGGCCACCTGCGCTTCATGAACGACGCAGGAGAGATGCCTTACGAAAAGGCCGGTGCGTTCGTGTATCATCCCTCGTGGACGGCGGCAGCCTTCTCTCCCCTGCGCTTTCTGCTCCGGGTGCTTTGTGTCGATGCTCATGCGGAGCAGAAGCAGGCCTGGCATGAGCTTGCATCCCATGACTTCCCGGCAGCAGCCCTGGAAGCCTTTCATGACCTCGAAGAGGCTTCCTACGACGAGGCCCTGGGCAGCATCGCCTCCACGTTGAGAACCCGTGACAAGATCGCTGAAACCCGCCTCTCACGACAGCTGGGCGGCGTATTCCGCAATAATTATACAATGTCAGCCAATCTCGCCCGACAAGGCCGGTGACGAGCCGCGTTTCATCCCATACCAACCTAAACAACGACCGATGACAGTCCGCCTTTGCATCGCCCTCATCGCCCTGATCCTCATCCCGTCCTGCCGCTCCGCCCAGCGTCTGGTCAAGGCCTTCCCAGCTCACCCCTCCCACTTCCTCACGCATGCACACGATCTGAAAAGCACGGATGCAGCCAGGTCGCCCTTCCTGCACGACTGGAAGAACAGCGATGCCAAAGCCTGGGCCGAGGCGGAAAAACGGCCGCACATTTACATCGCCCCGGTGAACCTGGATCATCTCCGGGCGATGACCCGGCCTCTGTCGAAAATGGAGGTCAGTGAAAAGTCCCGGCTCAAAAACGTGCGCAAGCTCGCAGGCTACTTTCACTCGGAGGTCAGCAAGTCATTCCGGCTCGCACCCGAGGACCGGCGGGAGGTGGTTGCGGCCCCTGACAAGTACTCCCTCGTGCTGGAGCTGGCGATAACCGAGTTCAACCCCAACTCCATCTTCGGCGGCCTGATGCGGAAGGGCATCAACATCCTCCTGTGGCCGGGGGCGGAGACCGCCATCTCCCACAAGCTCAAGGGTTACATGGCGATTGAAGGCCGCCTGCGCGACGAGGGCACAGGTCAGGTGCTTTATGAATTTGCGGACGCCGAGCAGAACCGTTCCGGCATCATCCTTTACGTTCACGATTACACCACCTACACCTACTTCCGAAAGGCCTGCCGTGAATGGGCGAAGCAGATCGAGGAAGTCGTGCGCACCGAGGCAAAATCCGCCGTCAAGGACGGGCCGGCCGCGACTTTCTGGCTGTGGTGACAACAGGCGCTTGAAGCACCTTTCGAAGGAAGGGGGCCGTGACACTCGTCTTGTGTTTAGCGACCTCCTCCGGCGTGCCGGAAGCCACGAGACGGCCGCCTTCCGCGCCTGCCTCCGGTCCGATGTCGAGCAGATAGTCAGCCTCGGCAAAAACATCAGGATGATGCTCGATCACGACCACCGTGTGTCCTTCATCGACCAGGCGGTGCAGGACGTCGATCAGACGCGCCACGTCGCTCATGTGCAGTCCGATGGTCGGTTCTTCAATCAGGTAAAGGTTGCGCTTCTCCGTCTTCAGCCCGCGCAGCTTCTGGGTGATGGTCTTCCCCTGCCCCACGTTCAGCTCGGTCACCAGCTTCATGCGCTGCGCCTCGCCGCCGCTCAGCGTCGGGCTGGGCTGGCCAAGCTGAAGGTATCCCACGCCTGTGTCCGCCAGCAGCTGAAGCGGGCGTGCAATCCTGGGCTGGCTGGCGAAAAACTCGGCCGCCTCGGCGATGCTCATGCGCAGGACTTCACCGATGTTTTTGGCGTTGTACTCCACCTCCAGAGTCGCGCTGTTGAAACGCAGCCCGCGGCAGGATTCACAGGGAACGCGGGTCGTTGGCAGGAAGTTCATCTCCACCTTGATCTCGCCATTTCCCTGGCAGGCCTCACAGCGCCCGCCCTCGGTGTTGAAGGAAAATCGGCCTGCATCATATCCGCGTGCCCTGGACGCCGGAAGCTGGGCGAACAGCTTCCGGATGTCATCCAGGATTCCGACATAGGTCGCCGGACAGGATCGTGAGGTCTTGCCGATGGGCGACTGGTCGACCTCATGAACCGCGGCGAGCAGATCAAAACCGGCAGCTTTCTTCCATGGATTGGCGCCGCTGCGGGCGGGCTTCCGGCCCCTGACCAGGGCTTGTTTGGCAGCCGGCAGCAGGACGCTGTGCATGAAGGTGCTCTTGCCGCTGCCGCTGACGCCGGTGATGACAGTCAGCCGCCCCAGCGGAATGCGCACATCAATGCCCCGCAGGTTGTTGGCGGAGGCTCCTTCGATGGCAAGCCACCCCTCTTTTGAACTCAACGTCGGCAGGGGACGCCTTTTGCCGTGAAGCGGATGCTTCAACGGCGATCGCAGCTCCCTGCCTGTGACGCTGGCCTCGTCCTTGAGGATGTGTCCGAGGCTACCCTGGCTGATCACCTCGCCGCCAAAACGTCCGGCCCCGGGTCCGAGGTCGATGATGGTGTCGGCGCGCCGCATGGTCTCGTCATCATGCTCGACCACAAGCAGGCTGTTGCCCTTGTCACGCAGGGCGGACAGGGTGTTCAGCAGCCGTTCGTTGTCACGGGGATGCAGCCCGATCGTGGGTTCGTCGAGCACATACAGAACCCCGCGAAGGTTGGAGCCAAGCTGAGCCGCGAGGCGGATTCGTTGCGCCTCGCCGCCTGAGAGCGTGTCGGCGCTGCGGTTGAGCTGAAGGTAGCCAAGCCCGACCTCCTTCATGAAATGCAGCCGCTGACGAATTTCTGCGAGGATGTCTCTGGAGATCTCAGCCTGCGTGCCGGCAAAGCTCAGCCCGGCCACCTGGCGCGCGGCTTCCTCGGCCGAAAGTCCATTGATGTCATGGATCCGAAGCTGTGTCTCACGGGCTTTGCCATCCCTGCCCGTCAGCTTCACAGACATGGCGGTTTGATTGAGGCGGCTGCCGCCGCAATGAACGCAGGGGACACGCTCGCGTCCCTCCTCCTCGCCGTCCTCACGCAGGGTGAGACGCCGTTCCTCCTCAAGCTCGGCCTCAAGCTTCGAGATGTCATCACGATGCGGAGTCGCTCCATGCTCGCTGACCAAAAACCCGAAGCCGCGGCAGTGCGGGCACCAGCCATGCGGGCTGTTGAAGCTAAAGAGGCGCGGATCCAGTTCCTCGAAGCTGATGTCGCACTTCGGACAGCTCATCTGCGTGCTCAGCACCTGGGTCTTTTTGTCGGCAAACCGGAGCTTCACCGTTCCCCGCCCCATCTTCAGCGCCTTTTCCACCAGCGATCTCAATTCGATGACCGACAGGGCCTTCGGCAGCCTGGCCACCACGGCGTCGATGCTGTGCTCCTTGAACCGGGCCAGCGGCTTGAAGCCGGCCGTGTCGACAAACGTGCCGTCCACCAGCAGGGTTTCAATCCCCTGCTTGAGCGCGTTTTCCGCCACGTCCGTGTGGAAGCCCTTTCTGGCCTTGATCAGCGGGGCCAGAAGGTGCGCGCCGTCCTTTTTCAAATTGGTGGCGATGGTCTGCGTGATGGCCGTGGCACTCTGGCTGACAACGGGCACGTCGCATTTTGGACAGTGCTGGGTGCCGAGCTTCGCGAACAAGAGGCGCAGAAAGTGCCAGACTTCCGTGACGGTGGCCACGGTGCTCTTGCCGCCGCCTCGTGAAATGCGCTGCTCGATCGCCACGGTCGGCGGCACGCCGCTGATGAGGTCCACCTCGGGCTTCTCCATCTGCTCCACAAAGGTGCGGGCATAGACGGACATCGAGTCCAGGAAGCGTCGCTGCCCTTCGGCAAAGACCAGGTCAAAGGCCAGCGTGGACTTGCCGCTGCCGCTCAGGCCCGTGACCACCACAAACTGATCCCTCGGAATGTCGATCGAGATGTTCTTGAGGTTGTGCTCCCGAGCACCCCTGATGGAGATGGCGTTGGCTGCCTGCAATGCGGCAGGGGCGGCCTTTGCCGGCTTTTGGACCGAACGCTCCATCACGGAGCCCTTCACATCCGACGTGCGCGTCTCAAACTTCTCGCGAAGATACCTGCCGGTCCAGGATTCCTTCACCTTCGCGACGGCTTCGGGCGTCCCCGTCGCCACCACCTGCCCGCCTGCGGCACCCCCGTCAGGCCCAAGGTCAATGATCCAGTCGGCGCATTGGATGACATCCAGGTTGTGCTCGATGACCACCAGGCTGCTGCCTTCATCCACCAACCTCTGCAGCAGCTTCACCAGCAGGGCGATGTCATCAAAATGCAGACCCGTTGTCGGCTCGTCCAGGAGCAGCAGGCTGGTGCGTCCGTCGGACTGCCGCTGTTCGGCGGATTCAATCAGGTGCCCTACCAATTTCAGCCGCTGAGCCTCGCCTCCCGACAAGGTGTTGAGCGGCTGGCCTAGCTTCAGATAGCCCAGTCCGGCCTCGACCAGGACGGCAAGCTGCCCGGCGACTTGAGCGGCCTTTTTCACCTTCACAAACTCAGGTCCTCTGAAGAAACCTGCGGCTTCCTCCACCGTCATGCCCAGCACGTCATGAATGCTTCGGCCATGCAGGAGCACCTTCAGGGCGTGGGGCTGGTAGCGACGCCCCTCGCACTCGGGACAGGTGACGAAGAGGTCGCTGAGAAACTGCATCTCGATCTTCTCATAGCCTGTTCCCCAGCAACGTTCGCAGCGGCCCTCGCCGCTGTTGAAGGAGAAAAAGCCGGCGGTGATTCCAAGCGCGCGTGCATCCTCGCCATCGGCAAAGAGCTGCCGGATCGCATCAAAGGCGCCGACATAGACGGCTGGCGTGCTCCTCGGCGTCCTGGCGAGGGGCGACTGGTCCACCATCACGACCTGGCTGATGCGCTCATGGCCGGTGATGCTGCGAACGCGGCCGGGCTCATCCTCACAAACCTCGCCACGAAGCCTTTGCAGGTTTCTGTAGAGCACCTCATGAATGAGCGTGCTCTTCCCCGAGCCTGAGACTCCGGTGATGCAGCAGAAAACCCCCAGGGGGATCTCGACGTCGATGTTCCTTAGGTTGTTCTGCCGCGCGCCCAGGATTGACAGCTTCCCTGCCTGCGCGCTGCGGGACCCCGAAGCCAGAAGCTTGGAATCAGCGACCTGTCTCCTTTTCTCTGGAACAGGAATGCACCTGATGCCGGACAGATATTCGCCTGTCAGCGATCCCTTCTTGAAAAGCAACCCGTCGAGAGGGCCTGAATAGACCAGTTGCCCCCCCTTGTCACCGCGACCGGGCCCGATCTCAATCAGGTGATCCGCCGCACGCATGACACTTTCCTCATGCTCGACCACGAGCAGCGTGTTGCCCTTGTCCCGCAACCCCTCCATGACACCGATCAGGCGGCCGATGTCACGTGGATGCAGTCCGATGCTTGGCTCGTCGAGAACAAAAAGCGTGTTCACCAGGCTGGCGCCAAGGCAGGTCGTCAGGTTCACGCGCTGAAGTTCGCCGCCGCTCAAGGTGCGGGTCTGCCGGTCCAGGTGCACGTAACCCAGGCCGGCGCGTTCGAGGTAGCTGAGGCGGCTGGCTATTTCATCGCGCAGCATCGCGGTTGCGTTATCCGCCGCGGGAAACCCCTGCACCAGTGGCAGCAGGTCGGTGACCGGCAGGTTCCATAGATCGGCGATGGTGCGGCCCGCCACCCTGAAATGATACGCATCCTTCTTCAACCGGCCACCGTCGCATTCCATGCAGGTCGTGTAGGCCCGGTAGCGGCTGAGAAACACGCGCACATGCATCTTGTAGGCCCTGGCTTCGAGCCATTTGAAGAAGCCTCGGACGCCATACCAAAGGCCCTGGCTCCAGGCCCTTTCAGGATCGCGGTCATCGCCTTCGATGATCCACTTCTGCTGTTCCGCAGGAAGATCACAGAAAGGGGTGTCGAGATCCACCCCCTTGCGCCGGGCCGCACGTTCAAGGTCATCCTGGCTCTCCTGATAGGTGCTGCCGGAAAAGGCCTTCACCAGCCCCTCCCGGATGCCCAGGGACTCGTCCGGCATCGCTTTGCGAAGGTCGAGGCCGAGGGTTCGTCCAAAACCCTTGCAGGCCGGGCAGGCGCCAATCGGGCTGTTGAAGGAAAACAGGCCCGGCGTCGGCGCAGGCAGCGAAAGGTCGCAGCTGGCGCAGCGCCAGTCATTGGAATAACTTAAAGTTTCGAAATCCTTGCCTCCGCCGCCCCCTTCCAGGACAACCTTCAGGGTTCCCTTGCCGAGCCTGAGGGCTGCTTCCACAGCCTCAGAAAGCCGGGATCTGTTCCGTGTCTCAAGGGACAGGCGATCCTGGACCACCTGGACGACCGTCGGCAGACCGCGGCCCTTGAACGAGCCAGGTTCATCCGTCCGGAAAACCTCCCCATAGATCCAGAGCCTGAGGTATCCCTGAGACTGAAGAAAGGGAAAGAAGTCGCCGGCGTCCGTGTCCTTGGGCACGGCGACGCCAAAGGTGACAAGCGCATTCCCTCCCGCGTGCAGTCCAAGCAGGTCGTTCAGGATGGTTTCCGGCGTTTCAGGTCGCACCGGCCTTCCACACTCCGGACAGGCCGCCTCGGCGAGCCGGGGAAACAGCATCTTCAGATAGTCATTGATCTCCGTGATCGTGCCGACCGTGCTGCGGGTGGAGCGGATGTTGTTGACCTGCTCGATGGCGATCGCCGGAGGGATGCCGTGAATCGCATCCACCTTCGGCTTGTCCATGCGCTCAAAGAACTGGCGGGTGTAGGGCGAGAAGGTCTCGACATACCTCCTCTGCCCTTCGGCATAGATCGTGTCGAAGGCCAGTGATGACTTGCCGCTGCCGCTTGGTCCCGTGACCACGCAAAGCCTGCCGAGGGGGATGTCGAGGTCGACGCCCCGCAGGTTGTTCTGCCGGGCTCCGCGGACCTGGATGGCATCAGGGGCCGCAGTCACGATGCGCCTGGCGGCGGCGGTGTCTTTCTTCTTGGGCATGGAAAAACGCTGCTAGACCTTGGGCACGCCTGGCGCAACTAATTAGCTGTTCTTTTGAATAGTTTTAGTTCGGCAATCCGAGCGCGGTCTTCACGGAGGATTCAATCTCGCCGCCCTCCGGTTCGGCATCGGAACCAAAACGCCGGACGAGCGCCCCATCCTTGCCGACAAGAAACTTTTCAAAGTTCCACTGGACCTCACCTCCGGCCGTCAGGGCCGCCCACAGCGGATGCTTGCCAGAGCCCGTGATGGAAACCTTGGCGAACATGGGAAACGTGACCTGGTAGCGGCTGGTGCAGAACTGGCGGATCTCCGCCTCACTTCCTGGTTCCTGGCCGCCGAAATCGTTGCAGGGGAAGCCGAGCACGGCGAACCCCTTTTCAGCATATTTGGCATGCAGTGCCTGCAGTCCGGCGTACTGCCCCGTGTAGCCGCATTCCGAGGCGACGTTGACGATCAGCACCACCTTGCCGGCATAATCCTTCAGCGAGGCGTCCTTGCCTTCGATGGTCTTGAGCGGAATGCCCTGAAGGTCGGCGGCGATGCAGGCGGATGTCATGGCGAGGAGTGCGGCGAAGATTTTCATGGGACGGTTGATCTAGCTTTACGTCGTTCAAACGGCGATCAGTTGCCTCGGCGGACGGATTTAGCGGCAGTGAATGAAAAAGGGCGCCCGGGCTGGTGGCCAGGACGCCCTCAAGGATGAATTTCTCCCAGGCTTCAGATCAAAGCTTCGTGTAGCCGACGCTTTCGCAGGGCAGGTCCCAGAGCTTCTTCAGCTCGGCGTCCAGCTTGGTGATGCTGAAGCTCACACCGGCCATCTCCTGGCAGGTGACGATGCTGTCGACGATCGTCTGATGCACCTTCAGGCCTCGCGCCTCCAGGATCGGACGGGCGGCGCGCAGAAGGATGAGAAGCTCCATCATGTGGGTCGAACCCAGGCTGTTCACAAAGAAGACAATCTCGTCACCGGCATTCAGGGGCAGGTCATCGCCGAACAAAATATCCAGCATCTTGGGCGCCAGCTCGTCTGCCGTGCACATGGGGATCAGGCCCACGCCCTTCTCACCATGGATGCCCATGCCGAGGCCGATGACATCGTCAGCCAGTTCAAAGGTTGGCGCGCCGGTGGCGGGGATGGAGCCGGGCTTGGTGGAGACGCCGACCGTGCGGGTCATGTCCACCGCCTTCTGGGCGATCCTTGCCAGTTCATCCAGCGAATCGACCTGGGTGGCGGCGGCGCCTGCGAGCTTGGTGATGGGCACCAGTCCACCGACTCCGCGACGGTTCTGCTTCTTGTCCACGGGAGCCGAGGCGACATCATCGTTGATGATCACGGTCTTCACGGAGATGCCTTCGTCGGCGGCCAGTTCGGCGCCGATGTCGAAGTTCATCACATCACCGGCGTAGTTGCCATAAAGGTAAAGCACGCCCTTGCCGCGGTTCACCGCCTGGGTGGCCTCCAGCACGATATCAGGAGGGGGTGCCGCAAAGATGTCTCCCACGGCCGCGCCATCGGCCATGCCCTTGCCGACGAGACCGTGATAGATCGGTTCGTGACCGGCGCCGCCACCGACCAGCAGCGCGGGGGCGTCCGGCCTCAGGTCGTTCATGACGATCGAACGCTTGCCCACGCGGCGCGCCTTGCCGTCATAGGCAAGCACCAGGCCTTCAAAGAGTTCGTCGGCGCATTTCAGGGGGTCGTTGATGATCTTTTTTGCAGGGTTGTTGCTCATGGAGGGAAAGGCGGTTTGGGTTTGGCGGGCGCAAGGAGTAGCGGGCGGCCTTGATGCTGTCAAAGCTGGAAGCAGGGCGAGGCTTCTTTATCTGCCAGCCATTGACGAGTCGGGGAGCGTGAAGGCGTTTTCAATAAGATTCACCCGCGGCACCTCGCCGTCGACCAGCAGTACCTCGGCGATGTCAAACCGGATGGCGATGCGTGGATGGCCCAGCAACCGGAGCCAGTCGAGGGCGCCGCGCTGGATCAGGCGCTGCTTGTCAGCCGTCACCGCGTCGGCGGGCCGGCCAAAGGCGGCGCTGGTGCGCGTCTTGACCTCGACAAAGGTCAGCACGTCACCATGCCGCGCCACGATGTCCACCTCACCGCGATTCGGCCCGCGGTGGTTCCGGCACAGGATCCTCCGCCCTTTTTCCTGAAGATGCCTGGCGGCCAGCAACTCCCCCAGAAGGCCGGTTTCAGCCCTCGACAAACGGGTGCCGAGCAGGCGCAGGGAAAACCTGCGGTAAAGAGGCACGAACCTCAGCAGCACGCTGCGGATGAGGGGGTGCCTCCGCCAGGCTGACCACAAACTTGGTTCGGCCGTCCTCCCTGGGTCCGTGGCATCCGCCTCACGCATGGCCTTCAAAGCTTAAGCCGGACCACGGAGGTTTCACCGCCGAAGCAGACGTCCACGTCCGACCCTGGATCACGGGGCCGGTCGGCATAACGGGCGTCGTAATGATGGCTGTCGTCTTCAACTGGCCTGAAACGGACTGGCAGGGGTGAACGCGCGGGATGACACTTCCGAAGACCGGGCAGCGGCCGGCTGCCGGGCGGAAGATGGGGGAAGTTCACGCACCAGAACTCGCCGTCGGCCAGGGGCTCACCGGCAAGGCTTTGCAGCACCTCATGGGTCCAGTCCGCCGTCCGGTCCCAGTCCACGGCAAGATCCCGGATCAGGTAATGGGAGAAGGCTGCCGATGGGACCTGGTGATAGGCGGCCTCGCGGGCGGCGGCGCAGGTCCCTGAAACGTGGATGTCCTGTCCGAGATTGCCTCCGGCGTTGACTCCGGACAACACCCAGTCAGGCCTGATGTTGAGAGCGAACAAGGCCAGCCTCACACAGTCCGCCGGCGTGCCGTCCACCGCCCAGCGGTCATCGCCACGCCGCTCCACCCGCAGCGGGCTGTGCGTCGTCAGCCGATGGCCGCACATGGACTGTTCCTTCATCGGCGCGACGATGCTGATCCTGGCTTCCGGAATCCGTCGGATTGATCGTTCCAGGGCCGCGAGACCGGGCGCGTCCACACCATCATCATTGGTTAGCAGGAAATGCATGCCGCTCACTTTTTGAAGAAGCCACGCTGTTTTTCGCTGATCGGCAGCCCGGCCTTTTCCATCACCTTCAGCATGTCCTCCCAGCACTCACGCTTTGCGCGGATACCGCCGCCTGCGAGCTTCTCCTCGCGCAGAATGTAGCTGGGATGGTAGGTCACCATGGCGGGGATGCCCTGGACCTCGTAAAACCGTCCGCGCAGCCTCATCACGCCTTCGCCGATGCCCAGGCCCTTGCAGGCGACTCCTCCCAGGGCCACGATCACCCGCGGCTGGATGATGCTGATCTCCGTCATCACATACGGCAGGCAGGCGGCCATCTCTGCATCAGACGGCGTCCCCTGGCTGCCTTCCAGCGCCGGACGGAACTTGCAGATGTTGCTGATGTAAACGTCACTGCGCTCCAGCCCCATCGCCTTCAGGATGCCAGTCAGCTTCTGCCCGGCCGGTCCGACAAAGGGCTCGCGCTGCCTTTCCTCCTCAAAACCCGGGGCCTCGCCGATCAGCATGATCTGGGCGTCCGGATTGCCCACGGCAAAAACCATCGTGTCCCGCAGCGTCCCCAGGGCCCTGGCCTCCGTGGAGGCCTCGGCGACCTCCGCCAGTGCTGCCAGTTTTTCAGCCTTGGTCGATCCACTGACTTCAACCAGCCGGGTGCCGGCCCTGGTTCGAGGACTGGCTGCGTCCGGCGCTGCAAAGATGCCGCTGATGGGAGCCGGAGGCCTGCCAGTCTCCCGCGGCGCCGCCTCCACCTTTCGGCGCACCTCCTCGGCACGCGCCGTGGTCGCTCCCTTAAAGCTGCAAAGCCGCTCCAAGGTGCCGGGACGCAGGCCGACATGGGTCTGCCCGGCAGTCTGGCGCTGCTCCAGGTACGTCTTCAGCATTCCGGCGGCTTGCAAGGTCATGAACGGCACCCATGGCGAGCCGTCCGGACGACTCAAGGCGGCAGATGGTCAAAAAGTCGGGTTTTCACCTGCTCTCAAACCTCCAAAACCTCTGGAAAAACACCTTGCTAAAAGGGGGAAAGCCTCCACTTTCGCCGCCCCTATGTCCAAAAACGCTGGTATAGCCAAAACGAGAAAGTCTGTCGCCAAACGATTCAAAGTCACTGCGACGGGTAAGGTGCTGCGCCGTAAACAAGGCAAGCGCCACATCCTGCAGAACAAGAACCGCAAGCGTAAGCGTAATCTCGGCAAAGTCGCCCTCGTGGCGGAAGTGGATAAGAAGGCGATCCTTGCGAACCTCCCGTTCTCGCATTGATCCCCTCCCACAGGCCTCCCTCATGGAGGCCACGATGCTCCAGACTGATCCGGCCCCGGCTGGATCTATGCTCAGACGAGTCCGGTCATCGAATCAAACAAACAGTCTGATCACCGACAAAGAACATGCCCAGAGCAACTAACGCCCCCGCAAGCCGCAAACGCCGGAAGAGGACCCTCGCCAAGGCGAAGGGTTTCCAAGGCTTCCGCAAAACGCACTTCCGTTACGCCAAGGACGCCGTCCGCAAGGCGATGACGTATTCCTACCGCGACCGCAAGGTCCGCAAGCGCACCTTCCGCAACCTGTGGGTGCAGCGCATCAACGCCGCCTCCCGTCCGCTTGGAATCACCTACAGCCGCCTGATCGAAGGCCTGAATGCCGCCGGTATCACCATTGACCGCAAGGTTCTCGCTGATCTGGCCGTCAAGGATGAAGCCGCCTTCGCCGCCATCGCTGAGCAGGCCAAGGCCGCCCTCGCCAAGAAGGCTGCCGCTTGATCCAAACTCCTGATCCACCCTTCACCGGCCGGGGTCCTCTGTGACCCCGGCCTTTTTCATGGCCGCAGGCTGCGCAACCATCTTCCCAGGTCTTCCTGCCAGGTGGGAACATCGAAGCCCAGCAGTCCTGAAAGCCGGGCGTTCGACATCACGGTGAACCGCGGCCGGCGTGCCGCAAAGTGAGGAAAATCATCCAGGCTGTTGCCTTTCACTTCAGGCCTGTGCTGAAGCAATCCAAGGCCGAACGACTGGTCGACGACTTCCTGGCCGTAGCTTCGCCAGGTCGCCGAACCGCTGTTGCATAGGTGGATCACCCCTGAGATGTCCAGGCTCCACAGGGCCTCCAGCCAGCGGGCCACCGAATCAACGCTTGTGGGCACGCTCCATTTGTCTTCGATGGCCTGAACTTCCCTGCCCTCCCGCAAGTCCCTCAAAACCTGGTCAGGAAAGGCACCGCCCGCACCAAAAAGCCAGGACACTCTGGCGACCAGGGCCGAGGGACAGGAGGAAAGCACGCCGGTCTCCGCATCACGCTTGGTCCTACCGTAGACATTGACCGGATCCGTCGCGTCATCCTCACCCAAAGGATCCCTGCCTTCGCCGCCGAAGACATAGTCCGTGCTGATCTGGATCATGCGGGCGCCCCGCCTTTGACATTCCCCGGCCATGATGACGGGAGATTCATGATTGACCCTCGCCGCCAGGCTGGGCTCACGTTCACAGACATCGGGACTGGTGATGCCGGCGCAATTGACGAGAATGTCAAAATCCAGGCGGCGCAGGGCGTCCTTCAGTGTGGCAGGTTCGCCCAGGTTGATGTCGTGGCGGGCGGGACACAAAAGTTCATGACGCGCGCCATAATGCCTGAGCAGGGCGCCGCCGAGACGCCCCGTGCTGCCAAGGATCAGTACTTTTGTCTTCATGTTCATCATCCGCACCCCTGGCGGCACCACCGCTGCTTGCAAACACTTTCCTGGCATCCATCGTGCGACACCAAGACTAACCATATATGTCCAAGCCAGTCATCGCCATCATCGGAGCCGGAGTTTCCGGCCTCGCCTGTGCGCGGATGCTGGCCAGGGCAGGCCTCCCCTTCAGGATTTACGAGGCCTCCGACGGCGTCGGCGGGCGCATCAGGTCCGACAGGGTGGACGGCTTCACCCTGGACCGCGGCTTTCAGGTGCTGCTCCCGTCTTACCCGGAAGCACGTCGCGTCCTTGACTACGAAGGCCTGCGGCTCCGGCCCCTCTATCGCGGCGCCGACGTCTTCTTTAAAAACCGCTTTCACCGGCTCGCCGACCCCTTCAATCATCCGCTCGACGCCTTCCTCAACCTCGCCGACGACTTCATTCCCTGGAAGGACAAGTGGCAGACGCTGGTGCTCTGGAGGGAAAGCGTGGACACCCTCGACATCGAACGCCGGCTGCCCGAGATGGAGACCGAGGACTACCTCAGGGACTTCGGCTTCAGCGAGGCGATGGTCGAGCGGTTCTTCCGCCCCTTCTTCGGGGGTGTCTTCCTGGAAAAGGACCTGCGCACTTCGGCGCGCATGTTTCTCTTTCTCTATTCGATGTTCCGCCGTGGCGGGGTCGCCATTCCCGCCGCCGGCATGCAGTCGATCCCCGACCAACTGGCCGTCGCCCTGCCTCCCGGCTCCCTTCTGCTCAACACCCCCGTGAGCGCCGTGCGACGTGGTGAATTCATCCTGGCCACCGGCGAGGTCGTCCATGCCGACCACATC
Source organism: Prosthecobacter sp. (assembly GCA_044345155.1). Lineage (GTDB taxonomy): Bacteria > Verrucomicrobiota > Verrucomicrobiia > Verrucomicrobiales > Verrucomicrobiaceae > Prosthecobacter. The sequence goes on from JBIJBP010000015.1 coordinate 39,775, forward strand.
ATCCTGGCTGTCAGCGAAGATGCCGCCCATCGTCTGCTGCCCGAAGGCTGCCAGGAAAAACCCAGGCCAGGACGTGGCACAACCTGCCTTTATTTCACCACGAACCAGCCCCTGCCCAAGGAGCCGATCCTCTGTCTGGACGGCGAAAACCGAGGCCCGGTGAACAATGCCTGCATTTTGAGCAATGCGGCTCCCGAACTGGCCCCGCCTGGCTGGCATCTCATCAGCACCAGCATTGTCGGAACGCCTTCAAGCGCCGAACTCCATGACGTGGTGCGTGACCAGATGACTCGCTGGTTTGGCGAGGGTGCGCTGGAATGGCAGCACCTGCGCACCTATCAGGTCCGCAACGCCCAGCCTGAAGGCCGTCAGCTCAAGCTGGGTGATGAGGCGCTCGCCACCGTTCTCGAGCCCGGCCTTTACCGCTGCGGCGATTATGTCGAGGATGTCTCGATCAACGGCGCACTCGTCAGCGGTCGCAAGGCGGCCGAGGCCGTGATGATGGCCCTGAAGTGAGCCAGGCTGCCCCTGGGTCGCCCGGACATGAAAGACAGGGCAACCCTGCCCCGTGGTTCCTTCATGCCCTTTCGTTTCCTGATCCTTGCCGCGCTTTGCCTGAATCCACCGCCGGCCCTGTCCGCCACGTTCCAGGCCGGTGTCGCCACGGTGGACATCTCACCGAAGGCATTTCCGCGCATCATCGCCGGCGGTTTTCTTGAAGGCCGCGGTGAAAGGAATGCGGACGCCCTAAAGGTGCGCAGCTTCGTGCTCGACGACGGCCACATGAAGATCGCCTTCGCCATCGTGGACACCTGCATGATGGAGCAAGCCCTGATCGACGAGGCCAAGTCGATGGCGTCCAGGCAGTGCGGGATCCCGGTTGACCGCATGATGATCAGCGCCACGCATACGCACTCCGCCCCGGCGGCGATGGGCTGCCTTGGCACGCGCAAGGACATCAAATACGCGGAGTTCCTCATGCCGAAGATCGCCGAGGCCATCGTGGCGGCGGATGCAGCCCTGCAGCCCGCACGCATCGGTTGGGGCTCCATTGACGACTGGGAGCACACGCACAACCGCCGCTGGATTCGCCTGCCCGGCAAGGAGGTCGTCGATCCTTTCGGCCAGCCCACGGGCCGCGCAAACATGCACCCCGGCTACCTCAGCAAGGACGTCGTCGGCCCCAGCGGCCCGGTGGATCCCCAGCTCAGCGTCATCTCCTTGCAAACGCCCGATGGCAAACCGCTCGGCGTGCTCGCGAACTACTCGCAGCACTACTTTGGCACCGCGCCGGTCTCCGCCGACTACTTCGGCCTCTTCTGCAAGCACCTCGCCGCGAAAATGGGCCAGCAGGGCGATGGCAACGGCCCCTTCGTCTGCGCCATGAGCCAGGGCACCAGCGGCGACCAGATGTGGATGGACTACGGCGCGGAGAAAAAGTCGATCACCATCGACACCTACGCCTCCGAGGTCGCCGACAGCGCGATCAAAGCCCTGCAAACCGTGAAGTATGTCGATCACGCCCCGCTCGGCATGGTCGAGAAGACACTGGAGCTCAAATACCGCGTCCCCGACGAGAAGCGCCTCGCCTGGGCCCGTCCCATCGCCGCGAAGATCGAAAACGATGTGCCGAAGAGCAAAGAGGAAGTCTATGCGAGAGAGGCGCTCATCCTTAACGAGCGGCAAAAGACCAGCGTGAAGCTGCAAGCGATACGGATTGGCGATCTGAGCATCGCGACGCTGCCGAACGAGGTGTATGCGATCACGGGGTTGAAGTTGCGAGTTGCGTCTCCGTTTGCGACGCACTTCAACGTTGAGTTGGCGAATGGAGCTGAAGGTTACATTCCACCGATTGAGCAGCATGCTCTTGGCGGATACACGACTTGGCCCGCGCGCACAGCCGGTTTGGAATTTGCGGCTGAATCCAAAATGGTAGCTCGGCTCTCTGAAGCGATTCATGGCCTTGATGGCAAAGAACAAGACATCAAAGCGGGCCAGAAAGCGGAATACCCCAACTTGGTCATCACATCACAGCCATTGGTTTATTACCGCTGCGATGATCTCGAATCACCGTTGAAGGATGAAATGACTTCTTGGCGCGATGTTATTCGGGAAGACAAAAAAGACTGCACAAAGTTTCTGCCCGGACCGGGCAGCGGTCTTGGATACGACGTGGAGTCATCGCTGAAGTCATCTTCATTCTCTGGCCCTAAAACCATCAATCGCGCAGTGCAAATTGCAGGGGGGCATTTGCAGACAGATTGGAGGAGCATTGACAAAGCCATGAACTATTCGGCTACCAAGGGTTCAATCGCCCTCTGGTTCTGGCTCGGTCATGAAAGCGGCGCGAGTGATCGCACGGGCGAGTTGATCAATGCACTGGGCGTCAGCTTGAAGGCTCATCAGTTCCCGGATCACACGTTGCGATTGGAGCTGGCTAGCGGCGACAGCAATGTAGTCCAGAGCTTTAGCTCGACAGACGCAACGAACACGACAAACGCAAACGCTGCCAACAAAGGCCACGGTCACGGGCTGAAGCCCATGACTACTCTCTTCGCCGACGACTGGCATTTCGCCGTCCTGATCCGTGATGGCGAAAGCGTGCGAGTGCATCTCGATGGCTCCGAGAAGCCCGTTTTGATCGGAAGGGCCGGGAAAGCGGCCAACGAGGTGCATTTCGGGCAGAGACTCGAAGGCCGGCTCGATGAGATCACGATCTGGGATCGCGTCATCGAGCCTGCGCTCATCGCGAAGCTTTGGAACATCTCGAAAGTGGGCGAGGAAAACGCGACGCGGGCGGTTTCGCGGACGGAGCGCAAAAACCGGGCGCAACTGCAGAGTTCTTCCTTGCTGAAGGCCCATGAAAACTGGTCCGCATCCATGCGCTTCAAAAACACGAAGGCGAACAACGCCAGCGCCGTTACCGCCTATCTCATCTCACGTGGCCCCAAGGGCGACTCCCAGGCTCCGGGCGATCACCTGGGCATCGGCGGCAGCTACAAGGATTCGCTGCCGGGGCGGCTGTTTGTCTACAACGGCAACGCCGCCGGCCAGATCGTTCGTGGAGCGACGACCATCCAGCCCGGCACGTGGAATGATGTGAAGCTGGAGCGCTTCGGCTCGCGCGTGAAGGTCACGCTCAATGGCAAGGTGGAGATCGACGCCGAACTGCCCGTCACCGCGCCCGGCGCGAAGGAATTGTTCTTTGGCAAACGCTGCGATGACTTCGCGCCGCTGGAGGGTGAGTTTGAAAAGGTCGATGTCGCCGGTTTGGAAAAACCCGCCGCACCCGCGCCCGCACCGAAGATCGAACTGGCTTCACAGCCGCTCTCCCCCGAGGAGTCTGCCAAAAAGTGGCATGTGCGCGAGGGCTACCGCATCGAACTCGTCGCGGCGGAGCCGGTGGTGCTCGATCCGGTCGCGTTTGATTGGGATGAGCAAGGCCGCCTGTGGGTCATCGAGATGGCGGACTACCCGCTCGGCATGGATGGCAACGGCAAGGCCGGCGGACGCGTCGTGCGGCTGGAGGACACCGACCACGACGGCCGCTACGACAAGCGCCACGTCATCGTCAGCGATTTGAGCTATCCCACCGGCATCCTGACCTGGCGTGAAGGAGTGATCGTCACCGCCGCGCCGGACATCTTTTTCATTTCGCCCGATGGCACGAAGAAGGTACTCTACACCGGCTTCAGCACCGGCAATCAGCAACTCCGAGTGAATGGCCTGCGCTGGGGCATGGACGGCTGGGTGTATTGCGCCGCCGGTGCGCATCACGGCGGCTACAACAAAGGCACGCAAATCGAGTGCAAGCTCACCGGCGAGAAGATCGACCTCGGCAGCCGCGACTTCCGCTTCAAGCCGGACACCGGTGAATTTGATCCGCAGACCGGTCCCTCGCAGTTCGGCCGCGCCCGCGATGACTGGGGCCGCTGGTTCGGCGTGCAGAACAGTTTCCCGCTCTGGCACTACGTCCTGCAGGACCACTACCTGCGCCGCAATCCACACGTCATCCCGCCGGACCCGATCCATCAGCTCTTTCCAAGGAATCCCCCCGTGCATCCCGCCAGCAGCATGGAGAAGCGTTTCCATAGCTTTGACCAGGCCGGACGCTTCACCAGCGCATGTGGCATCGAGGTTTATCGTGACCGCGAGCTTTTCACCGGCGGCAAAACCCACGCCTTCACCTGCGAGCCCTTCCACAACGTCGTGCAGCATCACCTTCTCGAAGACGACGGTGTCACCTTCAGGGCCGCGCGCGATCCCGTCGAGTCGAAGATGGATTTTCTCGCCAGCGAAGACCGTTGGTGCCGCCCCGTCATGGTCCGCACCGGTCCTGATGGAGCCCTTTGGGTTGCGGACATGTACCGATACATGATAGAGCACCCGCAGTGGCTGCCGCAGAACGGCAGGGACGAGCTTCTCCCGCATTATCGCGAAGGGGACGACAAGGGGAGGATTTGGAAAGTAGTTCGAGCTTCAGCTCGACCTCGGCTGAATGATCCGGCTAAATCTGCAGCCACCTTCGCAAGCGCGAACGGCTGGCTGAGGGACAAAGCGCAGATGAGGGCCTTGTGGGCCAAGCAGGGCATGCAGACAGTGGCTGCGCTGATTGAGCAGGTGACCCGCGACGAGAACGCGGCAGCTCAGGCCCAGGCTGCATGGACTCTCCACCAGGCAGGTCAGCTCACACCCGATTTGCTCAAGCTGCTGCTTCTCAGCCAAAACGATGAAGTCGTCGTTCAAGGCCTGCAAATCGCCGAAACAATGCCTTGGTCGAACAATGAGGAAGCCTTGCTTCTGCTCTTGAAAGAGGAGAGGGCACGCCATCCCCGGGTGCAAATGCAGCTGGCGCTCTCCGCTGGACAATGGTCCGGGGATTGGCCTGCGGACATTGTTGCCATGACCTTGGAGGAGGCCGTGCCGGGCAGCCCGGCCTGGGGTGCTGCGCTTAGTTCATGTCTGCCGCACCTGACACGCATCAGTGAGCAGTTTGCAGCGCAGCATGACAAGGCCAGGCCCGGAATACTCGGCACTCTCCTTCGCTGCGCTTTGGCGACGAAGAATGACAAAGCCGCCGCAGCGCTGGTGACGAGGATGAACACGCCGAAGGGGTTGGAGGAGCTTCTGGCCGTCCTGGATGAGAAGAACCTCTCGCTGCGAGATTTCTCGGAACAGGTCACGGACGTCAGGGCGCGTGAGGCGCTCGAAAAAATGGCTGCGAGGCTGCAACAGGCTGCTGAATCGCTGAAAACCGCCCCGATGATGGAATCGCTTGCCTTGCTGGCCATGGATCACGTGCATCGGGAGGCGGTGAAAGCGCGCCTTGCGGAGCTGTGGGCGAATTCCGGCAGTCCGGAGGTGCTGCGACTCGTTGCCAAGCTCCAGCCGGAGGGGGGCGAGCAGTTCCTGCTCGAAGGCTGGGATCAGCGCACACCGGCTCTTCGCGTTCAGATCCTGGAAACCCTGCTCTCCAAGGATGAGTGGGTCCTGTCGCTCCTGAAACGTCCTGAGGCGAAGGCGGCGGACGCTGCGATGCGGGCTCGGTTGATGAAGCATCCGAGGAAAAACATCGCCAGCCTCGCGGAAAAGGTCTTCGCGGACACCACAAGCACCACTCGGGCGGCGGTGCTGGAGAAGTTCAAGCCAGCCCTGAAGCTGCAGGGTGAGACGGCACGCGGAAAAACGGTCTTTGCGCAGCTGTGCGTCAGCTGCCACAAGCTTGACGGCACAGGCCTCGAACTCGGCCCGGACCTGCGCAGCGTGACACAGCATGACGCCGAGAAGCTGCTCAACTCCATCCTCGATCCAAGCGCGATCATCGAGCCCGGCTTCATGGCCTATCACTGCACGCTGAAGAACGGTGAGCAGCTTTATGGCGTCATCGCCACGGAAACGGGCGCAAGCCTGACCTTGAAGATGGCGGGAAACCTCAGCCGCTCCGTCCTGCGCAGCGAGATCTCCGCCCTGAGGAGCACAGGCACCTCGCTGATGCCCGAAGGCCTGGAGGCCGCCCTCACTCCCCAGTCCCTGGCGGATTTGATCGCCTATCTGAAGATGCCGCGGTGACGAAAAGGGCCGCACCCGTCTCCAGGTGCGGCCCATGATTTCATCGGCTGGCAAGGTTCAGCCCGGAAGCGGATCAGGCGTCCTTCTTTTTCTTCTTGGCAGGAGCGGCGGTGAACTCTTCCTTGGAGAGCTTGCCATCCTTGTCCTTGTCGCGGCCGGCAAAGCTCTTCTCAGCCTTGGCGCTGTCCTTCTTGGCCTGGGGGCTGGCCATGTATTCTTCCTTGCTGACGGAGCCGTCGCCGTTGGCGTCAAGCTTGGCGAAGGCCTTGGCGGGGTCCATCTTGGGCTTCTTGGCGTCGCCTTCGGCGGCGTTCACGAAGCTGGCGAGGGCCAGGACGGAGAGGATCGTGGTGATGACTTTCATGATGTGTTGGGTGTGTTTTGGTTTGGGCCTGGGGGCGTTGGCGGAAACCAATCCCTTGCGCGCCCCCTCTAACGTCGCCGCCCACGGACAGTTTCATGATTTTTTTTGGCGGCACCTGTTCATGAATTGTGCTTTGGAGGCCGTTGATTCCCGTTCTCTCATGCCCCTGCCCACCGTCCGCTTCAAGCACGCCCGGTTCACCGCCCGGTTCCCCGAAGGCTACCTTTACTCCAGGTCACACTATTGGATGGCGCCCGTGGATGGGGCGGAGGGTGTCTGGCGGGCCGGTTTCACCAAGTTCGCCACCCGGATGCTGGGGGAGCTGGTTGACTGCGACTGGAAGGCCGCCCCGGGATCGCCGGTGGAGCCCGGTCAGATCATTGGTTGGGTGGAGGGCTTCAAGGCCGCCTCGGATGTCTATTGCGTGCTGAAGGGCGCCTTTGTCGAGGGCAACCCCCACCTGAAGCAGGACGCCTGCGTCGTCCGCAGCGATCCCTACGAAGTCGGCTGGCTGTACTCCGTCAGGGGGGAGCCGGAGACAGGTCACATGGACGTCCACGGTTACATCGCCTACCTGGAGGGCATCATCCAGAAGATGGCCGAGGAAGGCCATGGCGAGGAAGGCGCGACCGAGGAGTGACCGAGTGTTTTACTGCTTCTGAGGCGCGTCCAGGGTCAGGTAGGTGCGTCCCTTCGGCTCGCCGTTCAGCGGATTGAAGGACTCGATGCGCATCTCCTTGAGCAGGGTGGTGCCGTCCACCTTCTGGATCTTGGTGACCTGGAAGCGCTTCACCATCTTGCTGACCGTGTTGTAGGCCTCCATCTTGCCGATGCCGCCGCTGGCCTTCTCCACCCAGAGATCAACTGTGTAATAGGGGCCGCGGGCGTCCGGAGAGGTGACACGGATCAGCCAGCATTTGACCCGGGCGGCCCCCAGACGAGCATTGGCATCCAGCATCTTCACGGTCTTCCAATACATGAAGCGCAGAGAGAGGTCCTCGTAGTTCAGATCCATGCCGCGCACAGGATCCGCCGCGTTTCCCAACGGCACCGGGGTGCTGCCGCCTGACTTCACCTGCCAGAGGGTGGCCGGAGTGGTTGTGAGGTCCAGGTGCACGATCTCGGGCGGCTCGTTCTTGAACCGGAAGCGCATGACGCTGCCGGTCAGGGTCAGTTCAAGCGGCTCAGTCTTTCCGCTGGCATCGTCCCGCAGCACCCCTGCCATCCGGTGGTTTTGCAGGGCGTAACTGCGCCTGACAAGCACCAGCACCTGTTCGGCGGTGAGTTCAGGAGCTTCCTCAGCCTTGAGAAATGGCGCGCCAAGGGTGGAGAGGGCGGATGCTAGCAGATGACGGCGGTTCATGGGAATGGGTGTCCCTAGGACAGGGATCAGACGTTTTCCATTCAACTCCGGCGGCAGCCGGATGCCAAAGAAATCTGTGGCAATGCCGCCCCAGCCCGGTTAGTTCCCCTCCGGCGGGTTCCTTGTGACGCCCGTCACGCCCCCCGTAATGCAAGGCATGTCATCCCTCCAGGCACTTCGCGACGCCCTTGAGCAGTCGCCTAACAACCTTTCCCTGCTGCTTCTCTTCGGCCATGCCAGCCTTGAGCAGCTGCACCTGGAGGACGCGAGGGAGAGCTTCGAGCGTGTGCTTGAAATCGACCCCGGTCATGGCGACGCCCAGCTTGGGATGGCGAAGGTCCTCCTTCTTCAGGGCGAGATCTCCGGTGCCGCAGTTCGTGCTGAGCGTGTGCTGCAGATGCATCCCCAGGACGCCCAGGCGCACCTTCTGCTGAGCCGTGTTTTCCTTGCCGAGAACGACCGCTCCAAGGCCCTTGAGCATTTTGAACGCGCCGCGCAGATCGACGCAACCCTCAGTGACCCCGCCCTTGAGAAGGAGCTTGGCCTGACCATGAGGGATGCACGCCGGACCTCCCCGGTCCCCACGCCCGAAGCACCGCCTGCCGAAGCCTTTGAGGAAGGCGAGCCGCAGCCCGAGTTCGCCGACGACCCTTTTGATGAACCGCCTTTTGACTGGCGGCCCGAAACCTTCTATCCGCCGGGTGACCCCGCCCGGTCTGGCGTCACCTTTGCCGACGTCGGCGGCATGGAGGAGCTGAAGGAGGAGATTCGTCTGAAGATCAGCTACCCGCTCCAGTATCCCGACCTCTACAAGGCCTATGGCAGGCGCACAGGTGGCGGCATTCTGATCTACGGCCCGCCCGGCTGCGGCAAAACCCTGATGCTTCGCGCCGTTGCCGGCGAAGTGCCCTGCAACTACCTTTCGGTGGGCCTTCATGAGATCTTTGATCCTTACATCGGCAGCACCGAACGAAATTTGCATCAAATCTTCGAGACGGCCCGGGCGAACGCCCCCTGCGTGCTGGTCTTTGATGACCTTGACTCCCTGGCCCAGGACCGCCGTCATGTACGCGAAAGCCAGCTGCGCAATCTGGTGAACCAGTTCCTGCATGAACTGGACGGCATGAGAGGGGAGAACAACCGCGTTCTTGTCATTGGCGCCACCAACCAGCCCTGGGCGCTCGACCCCGCCTTCAGACGACCGGGCCGCTTTGACCAGGCTGTCTTCGTGCCCCCTCCGGATGATGCCGCCCGCGAGCTGATCATCCAGCTGCTCGCCAGGGACAAGCCCATCTCCAACCTTGATGCCAGCGCCCTGGTCGCCGCCACGCCGGGATTTTCCGGGGCCGACCTCAAGTTCGTCTTTGACCGGGCTGCTGAAATGACCCTGTCTGCGGCCATTCACAGCGGCCATCCGGCACCGGTCAACATGGAGACCCTGTTGGCCGTCGCTCGCAGCCATACGCCCAGCACCCACGCCTGGTTCGAAGGCGCGCGCGAACACGCCCAGCACGCGGCTCCGGACACCTACGCCCACGAGGTGCGCAAATTTCTTTCCCTGGGGGCGCCCACGCCTCCTCAGCAGCGCGAGCCCTGACCTGCCATGGCCTGGGCATTCCTGATCCTTGCCGGACTGCTTGAAATCGGCTGGGCCATCGGCCTGAAATATTCCGAGGGCCTCACACGCCCTGGTATCAGCGTGCTGACCGTGCTGACCATGATCGCCAGCTTCCTGCTTCTGGCCCAGGCCTTGAAAACCATTCCCGTCGGCACGGGCTATGCCGTCTGGACGGGGATCGGCGCCGCAGGCACCGCCATCGTGGGCATGCTGCTGCTGGGCGAACCCCGTGAGGCAGGCAGGCTTGCCTGCGTCGTCCTCATCCTGGCGGGCGTCACTGGTTTGAAGATCCTTGGTTAGGCAACGGCAGGCCCAGGCGCACCGGTCCTCTGACCGACCGGGCATCAACCTTCACGCCGCCCTGCGTCACCTGGATCAGGCCTTCATCCTGCAATTCAGCCGCAGCCTCCCGCACGGCAGGCATCAGATCACGCCAGCCATGCGGGGAAAGTGACCTGGCGACTTCCGAAGGACAGATCGACTTCCCCGCCCCGCGCCCTGCGGCCAGCCTCAGAATCTCAGCATGAACCGGCACGGCCTTCATCGGGGACGGCGCAGTTCAAACAAATCCCTGGTTCGGCAGTACCAGTGAGGGGCCTGCATCCTCCCGACAGGTGCGTAGCCTCCCGGCCGGACCAGCCAGGTTTCAGGATCCAGGATGCCGTCGCGGACATGTACTCGCAGCACCTCGCCGATAACCAGACGGTTGTCGCCAATCTCAAGGATGCTGTGGCTCCGGCATTCGAGACTGGCAGGGGCTTCAAGGATTCGCGGCGGCCTGACCACGCTGGAAGGCAGCGCCGTCAGTCCTGCATGCAGCAGTTCATTCTCCCCAGGCGCCAGGCTCGCGGCACAAAGGTTCATCCTTTCAGCCAGTTCCTCGTCCACCAGGTTCACGACAAACTCATGGGTCAGCCGGATGTTCCTAGCCGTGTCCTTCGGCACGCCGGGCGCACGGTCCCCGGGACAGAGCCCGATGATCGGCGGACTGTCCCCAAGCACGTTGAAGAAGCTGAAAGGCGCGGCATTGACGCGGCCCTCGGGATCCACCGTGGTCGTCAGAGCGATTGGACGCGGTGTGACAAGGCCGGAAAGGATCATGTAGGCGTCGTCGCGCAGGGGGCCGGTGAGGTCGAGTTCCATGACCAAGGCAGTAGTGGGCTGGGAATGGATTTCAAGCCGTGCTCCGCCTTGCCGATTGCACCGTCCCTGGCATACCTGTGTTCATGCCCGAGGAAACCCCCACGATCGAAACCCGCGAGGAAGTCATGTTTTTCGACACCGACATCGGCGGCGTCGTGCATAACATCGCCTACCTGCGGATGATCGAAACCGCCCGGACACGCCTCGCGGCCAAAATGGGGATGCAGCTGCGCGAGATGGCGTCAACCCAGGTTTATCCCGTCGTCGTGCGCACTGAGATCGACTACCGCAAGCCGGCGACGCTGGGTGACGAACTGATCATCACCGGCAGGCTGGAACGGATGGAGCGCGTGCGCTTCTGGGTCGCCTTTGAAATCCGACGGGCCGGTGAGGAACTTGTGCTGATCACCTGCAGGCAGTCCCTGGCCCTGGTCCAGATGCCCCAGGGCAGGCCGATGCGCCTTCCCGGGGACTGGTCGGAAAAATACGCCCATCTGCTCTTCAAGTCCGCCTGATGCAATGAAACGCCGCCGCCTGCTGCTTGTCGGCCTTCCCGTACTGCTCGGCGTGCTGGCCTGGTGGGGGCTGCCCTGGTGCATGGATCTGCCCTCCGGGCTGCTGGTGCCGCAGGCACCGTCCGTCACCTATCTGGCCCGCGATGGCTCGCCCCTGCGGCAGATGCTTACCCGCAAGGGGGACAGAACCCAGGCACCGTTGTCCCTGTCTGAAATTCCCGACGACCTGGTCAAGGCCACCCTGGCGGCCGAGGACAGGCGCTTCTGGAGCCATGGCGGCGTCGACCTGCTTGCTGTCGCAAGGGCGTTCAGGGATAACCTGTTATCGGGTCGTGTTGTCTCCGGCGCCTCGACCATTCATCAGCAACTCGTCAAGGTCGCCGCCGCAGCAGGCGGTCGCCGCACCCTGGGCGTGAAGCTTCGGGAGGCCCTTCGGGCACGCAGGCTCGCCATGTCCTGGCCGCGTGAACGCATCCTGGCCGAATATCTCGGCCGCATCTCCTACGGCAACCTGCTGACCGGCTGCGCCACCGCCTCCTCCGGTTACTTCAACAAGCCGCTCACGGACCTGACCCTGGCCGAGGCCGCCTTCCTTGCCGCCCTTCCCCAGTCTCCGTCACGTCTGAACCCCTTCCGCAACAAGGAGGCCGTGCGTTCCCGCCAGCAGCATATCCTCGCGACAATGAACCGCCTTGGCTGGGTCACCGCTGAGCGTCTGCAGGCTGCCCTGGCCGAACCTCAGGTATTGCAACGTTTCACCGGAGGCTTTGAGGCGCCTCACGCGGTCGGCATGATGCAAAAAGGGCCGGAAACGGCGTCGGCCAGGGTCCGCACGACGATTGACGCCGCGCTGCAACAGCAGGTCGAGCGCATCATATCCAGCCATCTCTCCGCCCTCAGAGACAGGCATGTGACGCAGGCTGCCGCCGTGGTCATCGACAACGCCGGGGGCGACATCCTGGCCCTGGCCGGTTCACGGGATTTTTTCTCCAGCGATGGCGGCCAGATCAACGGCGCCTGGGTGGCTCATTCACCAGGTTCCGCCATCAAGCCCTTCACCTACCAGCTAGCCTTTGAACGCGGCTTTCATCCGGCCAGCATCCTCGGCGACCTGCCGGTCGAATATCCGTCGGCCACGGGAACCTACCGTCCGGAGAACTATGCACACCGCTTCTACGGGCCCGTCACCTGTCGCGAGGCCCTGGGCAACAGCCTGAACATCGCCACCGTTCGCCTGCTGGCCGAGTTTGGAGGGCCCGAACCCCTGCTGCAGAGGCTGCGCGACCTGGGGCTGGGCACACTCACCGAGGCGCCTGAGCACTACGGCCTCGGACTGACCATCGGCAACGCACCGGTGCGTCTTATCGAGCTCGCCAACGCCTATGCCTGCATGGCACGACTCGGCACCTGGTTTCCCTGGAGGCTGTCCAATGACCGTCCCACGCCAAAGCCACGACAGCTTTTGAACAAGGAGGCCTGCTATCTCTGCGCGGACATCCTTTCGGACAACCAGGCGCGCAGCCTGACCTTCGGCCTGCACTCTGCGCTGCGTCTGCCGTTTCGAGTGGCGGTGAAGACGGGAACGAGCCAGTCCTACAGGGACAACTGGACTTTAGGTTATACCCCGCGCTTCACGGTCGCCGTTTGGACAGGAAACTTTGACAACACGCCCATGCAGGAAGTTTCAGGAGTCACCGGCGCGGCGCCCATCTGGCGCGACATCTTCCTGCACCTTTACGAGCACCAGGCCCCTGAATGGTATGAAGAACCCGAAGGCATCGTCCGGGCCCGGATTGATCCACGCAACGGACGCCTGCTGAGCTCCCGCTCACCGGCCGTCCGGCTAAGCCGTGAGGAGGTCTTCATCAGCGGCTGCCTGCCTGCCGCAGCCGGCAGCCTGAATTACGATAAACGTGGACGTGCGCTGCTGCCGCCCGAATATGATCGCTGGGTCCGCAGTGCGGAAAACAGGTTTGGCGACCTCGTCGCCTGCAGGTCCGCCGCAGGGTCCGCCGCAGGCTGGACGATTGCCCATCCGGTTCCGGGCACGGTCATCCAGCTCGACCCCGACCTTCCTGGCGGAGGCCGGAGGCTGATGCTGGAGACCCGGCCGACTCTTCCTGACCTGGAATGGAGCTGCGGCAGCCTGGAGGTGCGGAAGGACGGCGGCCTGCCATTTGTCATGCTCAGTCCCGGACGCCATGAATTCACGGTGCGGAATCCGCAGACCGGCGAGGTGCAGCGCACCCATGTGATCGTTCACGCAGACCCGCCCTGATCTTGCTGCATTCCAGGTCAGGCCACCCGGCGCTTCTCCTCGGCCGCCAGTTCCAGGATCCGCAGGGTTTCCCGGACATTGGTTTCGATGTCGAGCGGCTTGCCTGCCGACACCGGGCGGGCTTCAGGCCGGGCACGCCAGAACCGCACCGCCGTCTCCAGCCCGGGCAGGTCGGCAGGGTCATCCAGCACATGGCCGTTGACGCCTTCATCAATCAGCTCGCAGGCGCCGTTGCTGCGGCTGGTGATGACCGGCAGCCCCGCCGCCAGGGCCTCGGCGATGACGTTTGCACAAGGCTCGTAAACCGGCAGGAAGGTCATGAGGTCGGCGGCGGCGAAAACGTGCTCAACCTCTCGTATGGAGCCTGCCAGCAGCACGTTGGACGGCACCCTGCCTGCGAGCCTGCCCTTGCCGACCACCAGCAGTTTCACCCTCGGCTCGGCTTGTTCCCATTGATGCATGAGCCTAAGCAGGAAGGCCAGCCCCTTGCGCTCCCATCCAGACCCAACAAAAAGCAGGACAAAATCATCGTCCGTGAAGCCGAATCGGGCGCGCGTGGCGGCACGGTCCCCATTCTGGAAGCGGGTCACGTTCACGCCGTTGCGCACCAGATGGATGCGGTCGGCGGGAAAAGGAAAGCGTGCCGTGATCTCGCGTCCGACCATCTCCGAATTGACGATGATGCGGCGGGTGTTTGCCGGATCAAAGGTCCGGGCCTCAAGCGCCTTCATGCTGGCGTGAAAGGCGCCCAGGCCGACAAACGGACGCCGCCACCACGAGGCGTACCTGCGGCGCTGCTCCAGCCAGACGGCATGCACTCCGTCCCCGGCACGGTAGACATCCTGCCTGACGGTGCGTTCCAGGCTGAAGACAAGGTCATGATGTCCTGCGGCAAGCATCCGGTCGACGTTTTCGGCAAAGATCACCGGCCTGAGCGCGCGGCCGCCCCTGACGGGCACCGGATGGATTGTCACCCCGCGCGGCTCCCCCTCCCATTTTTCGGCGTAAAGGTGCACCTCATGACCGGCATCCGCCAGGCCGCCCAACAAACGCTGCACATAAAGCTCCGCACCGCCCACGGCGGAAAACTGGCGGCGGATCAGGGCGAGCTTCATGTCTCAGACGGGATGTGGCCGGCCTTCTGTCAGGCCTGGTCCGCAGCCTCCCTGGGCGGGGGGGCGTTGGTCTTCATCGGCCGGATCTGACGCATGAGCCGATGCAGGACTCCGTTCACAAAGGCCCCGGACTCGTTGCCGCCGAGGTTCTTGGCCACCTCGATGGCCTCGTTAAGGATCACCGGGGCCGGCACGTCGGGCACGTTCATGAGCTCATGAACGGCGACGCGCA
>JBIJBP010000220.1:0-5684 GCA_044345155.1 Prosthecobacter sp.
AAGCAGCGGCTCCCACTTCTCCACCAGCTCCCGGGTGTCGCCGTGGTCGCCGTTGGAATAAACGGGATGATGGCCGATGACGAGGGTGAAGGCGCCCCGGGGCTTCGCCAGCTCCGCCTTGAACCAGGCCAGCTGCGCGGCGCCCTCCTCCTCGGTGAGCGAGGCGCGGGTGTACTTCTTCGTCTTCGAATCCCTGCCGCTGACCTCGCGCAGGTTGGTGTCAAGAAAGAGCACGGTGAGCAGCGGGCCGAAGTCCTGACGGTACCATTTGGCTGGCAGCCTCCAGCGGACGCCGGGCTTCTTCGCGTAGGCGAGCTGAGCGTTCTCGCCGCCCTTGTTGTCATGGTAGTCGTGGTTGCCCAGCACGGCGTACATCGGGCAGCCGAACGAACTTTGCGGATACATGTCCTCGATCTCCCGCTGCCAGCGCCGGGACTCCGCCGTGAAGGGCGCCGGTTCCCCGGGCACGGTCTTGCCGTCCTTTTTGGGCTTCGGATTCGCCGGGCCGTAGAAGTTGTCGCCCAGCAGCAGCAGGCCCTCGGGACGGAGGCTGTTCTTCGCGATGAAGTCCTGCATGGCCTTCGCCACGGTCTGCTGGTCCTTGCCGCCGGTGCCGAAGTCGCCGATGGCCAGCAAATGCATGCCGTCCGCCTCCACCGCAGCGGCGGATCGGCGGGTGAGGTTGAGCGCCATGGCGACGCTGGAGCAGAACAGGGTCTGAAGGGTGCGGCGGCGGGTCAGCGGAAGCGGGGCATGCATGGGGCTGCCAGAACGACGGCCGGCGGTTCATCTTGCGAAGGAGCGCCGGGCTGAAGTTTCTTGTCGGCCTCCGGCGCGCATGGCATTCATGCATTCTCCCGTTGTCATGTCCTCCGCCCGCTCAAGCCGCCGTCGTTTCCTGCAAGCCTCCGCCTCCGCCGCCATCGGCGGGTTTCCCTGGGTGCGCTCCCGGGCGGCCGAACCCGTTTTCGGACAAGGCGACTTCCGCTTCCGCGTCGTCCCCGGCTGGGGCGTGCTGGATGAGAAGACGCCGGTGAAGAACTGCCATGGCATCGTCTGCGACCGTGAAGGCCATGTCATCCTGCTGACCGACCACACGGCCAACAACGTCATCATCTACGACCAGGCGGGCCAACTGGTGAACAAGTGGGGCACGCAGTTTCCGGGCGCCCACGGGCTGTCCATCGTTAATGAAGGCACGCGCCAGATGCTCTACATCACCTGCCTGCAGACCCATCGTGTCGTCAAGGCGACCCTGGACGGCGAGATCCTCCAGGAATGGCTCTGGCCGGAGGCCTCCGGCAAGTACACGAAGGAGGCCGAATACAAGCCCTCCTGGACCCTGCACGCCGCGGACGGATCGTTCTTCGTGCTCGACGGCTACGGCCGTGACTACATCACCCGTTATGACGTCCAGGGTCGCTACACCGGCATCTTTGGCGGCCAGGAGGGCGGCATCGTCCACTGGGGTCCGCATGGCGGCATGGCCGACCTTCACCAACCGGACGCACCAAGCCTGCTCATCGCCATGAGCGACCAGCAGCATCTGCTCCGTCTCTCCTATGACGGCAGGAAGCTCGCCCAGGTGGACCTGCCCGGCGGCAATCCGCGCCAGATCCGCCGGCATGACCGTCATTACTTTGTCGCCCACCTCGCCGACAACTGGCCCGCCGACCGTGCCTCGCGTGGTTTTGTCTCCGTGCTCGATTCCGACCTGCGCGTGGTCTCCAACATCGGCGGTTCAGCCCCGGATTACGACGACTCCGGCAGGCTGCGGAAGATGAGCCATGCCGGGGAGGTCTTCATGCATCCGCACGACCTCGCCGTCGATCCTCAGGGCGGCCTTTATGTGGCCCAGTTCGCCTCCGGCAACACCTATCCGATCAAGCTTGAGCGGGTCTGAAAAGCGGCACGGGCGGTCATGAACCAGGTCTTTGTGATGGAGTTTGTCAGGCTGTCACCGTTATCATGCGGCTGATGAAACTACCCGCCGCTTTTTTCCTCCTCGCCGCCGTCTCCCTTCCCGCCTTCGCTGACGACAGCGCCCGGCTTGCCGGTCTGCTGAAACAGCAGGGCGTCGTGACCATCCCGCCCGGCGACTATCATCTCGACGGCACGCAGCCCCTGACGCTGCGCTCCAACACGACCGTGCTGGCCCATGGCGCGCGTTTCATCCTGCCGGAAACCCTGCCCGACAAGGCGCGCATCGTCCTCTTCGCCGGCGAGGACATCTCCCATCTCGCATGGCATGGCGGCGAGTTCATCGGCCATGTGTTTGATCCGGCCCGGAAGGACAACACCTGGGAGCCCAACGCGAACACCAAGGGCATCGAGATCACCACCACGAAGGCGGGCGGAACGCATGACCTGCTGTTCCGCGACGTGAAGGCCGACGGCATGGCCGCCGCCGTCATCGGCGTGCATGGAAAGTACGGCAACGGCGGCGAGAGCGAGGTCGAGTATTATGCCGAACGGGTTGCGCTGGAAGGCTGCACCCTGCTGCGCAGCGGCAAATTCATGTGGGACTACGGCTACCTCTGGCAGATCCTCACCTTCCCGGAATCCTACGAGCCCTGGGAGGTCGAGCGCGCACGGAAGTACTTTCGCACCGACCTGATGCGCGAGATGAAAGTGAGCGGCGGCGATGACCGCGTGATGTTTGACAACCGCACACGGCCTCTGCCTGTCAGTCAGGCCGACGACCCTCGCGAAGCCCTCACCTTCCTGCCCGGCCCGGGTGTCCTTCCGGCAAACTTGGTTCGCGGCCGGCAGTACTTCGTTGTCGAAAGCCAGCCGGGCCACATCCGCATCGCCGACAGCCCGGGCGGGCCCGCCATCCGCTTCGACCAGGCCGGCACCGGCTTCCTCGCCTTCAATCTCAGCGGCACCTATCTCGGCGCCTACGCTCCCACCGGCAGCGGCCCCGGCAAGGGTGCCTTTGACATCGTCGGCGCCAAGGATGTGCGCGTCACCGGCTGCCAGATCAGCGCCATCGGCGACACCATGCACATCCAGCGCTGCCGCAACATCGTCTTCAGCAGCAACCACATCCTCGGCAGCCGCATGGGTGCGTTCTTCCTCGCCGAGTTCTGCCAGAACGCCACCATCACCGGCAACCTCGTCGACGGCACCAACGGCAGCCGCATCGTCAGCGTCGAGAAAAGCTGCACCGACGTCACCATGACCGGCAACACCTTCCGGGGAGGAGGCCGCGGCGCCTGGATCAACCAGCCGGTGAACTTCATCATGACCGGCAACCTCTTCATCAACAACACCACCAAGAACGACCCGGATCCAAGGCTCGGCCGCATCGCCTTCCAGACCGCGAAGCCGGGCCGCTTCCCCGAACTCTACTTCACCCTTTACGAGCCGGGTGCCTCCTACGGCCCCGTCATCGTGCGCGACAACATCTTCGAGCTTGGGCCCCATTGCCCGGAGGAGGCCGTGACCTTTGCACCGAACGGCCACGACATCGATTTTTCAGGCAACACCTTCCGGAACAAGCCTGCGGTGATCGTCGTCGATCCCTCCTGCACCAGCACCACCATCGAAGGCAACAGAGGCGCGCGCACGATCGTCAGGCCGGTGGATTTCAATCACGGCCGGCGCTGAACCCTCGCAGCTCGCTGCTTCAGCGCGTCACCGGCTCGCCGAGATGCTTCTTGAAGAAATCAGCGGCGATCTCCACGGTCTCCGCGCACCAGGGATCGCTCATCCAGAACGGATGCGGGGCGTCCTTGAGGGTGTGCACGGAAGTTTCGATGCCCAGCGCCTTCAGCCTCTCCATCATCTCCGCACGGCCGATCTTGAGCGTGTCCTTCTCACCCTCGATGAAGATCGTCGGGGGTACTCCGGCACGCACATGGGTGATCGGTGACGCGGAGCGGTAAAGCTCCGGCTTCTCCTGGGCACTGCTGCCAAAAAACTGCACGGCGCCCTCGCTGGTCTTGTCACGGTTGGAGGCGACAAGATCCTGCGTGGCGGCCATGACGATGGCGGCCTTCACCGTGCTGGAAAATTTCTTGAAGGGTCCGTCCCCCTCGAACTCCGGCAGTCCGCTGGTCATCGCGGTCAGGCCGGACAGATGACCGCCTGCGGAACCGCCCATGCAGCCGATGCGCTCGGGGTCGATCTTCAGCTCCGCGGCATGGGCGCGCAGGCAGCGCAGCGCCGCCTTGCAGTCATGAATCGCGGCAGGGTACTTCGCCTCGGTGGACAGCCGGTAGCTCACCAGCGCCGTGACAAAACCGCGCTGTGCCAGACGCTCCATCATCGGCTTGTCCGCCTCGACCTGGCGCGCCTTCCAGCCTCCACCGTGAATGTCGAGAATGCAGGGCCACAGGCCTTCGGCCCGGGGCACGTAAACATAAAGTTCGACCGTGTGTTCGGGATGTTTTTCCACCTCCAGCGTGCGCAGGTCAAAGCCTTCGGGCGTCGCTGGCAGCAGCTTCTTCCACTTCGGCGCAGCCGGTTTGGCGGAGGCCTGGGTTTCCGCCGCGAAAAGGCAGGGCGCGGCCAGGACGAGAAGCAAAAGGGGGAGATGTTTCATGACGGGAAGCGAGGGGACGAGCCAGCGGTGGCAGGGTGACGGCTGCCGCTGCCTGATCAATGGTTGAACAGGAATTCCTTCGAGCTCATCAGGCTCCAGAACAGGTCCTCCAGCGTCGTCCGCCGGTCGCCGGGCGCGGCTTCCACCAGCAGGGCGACGGCTTTCTCCCGTTCCCGCTCCGTGGGCTGGCGCGCCAGGGTGAGCAGGTAGGCCTCCTCGACGATCTTCACGTCCGTCAGGCCGCCAGCAAGCAGGGCGTCGATGCGGTTGCCCTTCTGGGCGAGCTTTTGGTTCAACGTCTCGCCGTTGGCGATGTGCAGGGCCTGGGCCATGCTGGGCTCGTTGGTGCGCTCGCATTCGCAGGTGGCGACACGGTCGGCGCGGCCGAAGCTCTTCAGGAAGTAGCTGGCGATGTTGCTGTCCGGAAGCTGAAGCGCTCGGAAGCCCGCCGGATAGCTGTCGGCGGTGCCGCGGTTGGCGTTGCGGCGGTCGATCTTGAAGGTGGTCGGCGCGGCGGTGACCTGGCTGATGGTGTCCAGCAGCACCTCGGCCTTCAGCCTGCGCGGGACATAGTGTGAGCCGTAGCGCAGATCCTGGATGTTCTCGGGCTGCGTGATGCTGCTGCGCTGGTAGGTCTCGCTGCGGAGGATGGCGCGCATGAGCGCCTTGAGGTCGAACTTCTGCCCCACCAGATGATCGCAGGCGGCGCTGAACAGCGGCTCGTTGCTGGCCGGGTTGGTGACACGCAGGTCATCGACGGCCTCGACCAGGCCGGAGCCGAAGAAGTTCGCCCACACCCGGTTCACGATGGCCCGCTGGAAAAGTTTGTTATCCGCGCCGGTCAGCCAGCTTGCAAGCGCCGTGCGCCGGTCCGTCGTGGAGGTCATCGAGACGGGCTCCGGCGCATCCAGCGGGCGCGGAGGCTGCGGGCGGCCGGTGAGCGGCGCCACCAGGTCGCCCTGCGTGTCGCTGAACAGCACGCGTTCATCGGCCTGGGCGCCGTTCTTTGTGCGGACGCGGGCGAAGAGGTTGGCGAAGGCGTAATACTGGTCGTAGGTCCACTTTTCCATCGGGTGGTTATGGCACTTCGCGCAGCCGATGGAGGTGCCGAGGAAGGCGACGCTGACGGTCTCGG
>JBIJBP010000107.1:0-18403 GCA_044345155.1 Prosthecobacter sp.
GCCCTTGTCACAGGCTTTGATGATACGTTCACGCAGATCCAGGGAGAGTGTGGCCATGCATATCCATATCGCACAACTCCACCAATAAGCCACATTATTATTTAAAATGCTCCAGTCCTAACGCAGGTAACATCAGGATGCCAAAGAACCACCGGCCGAAATTGCGACGGGTGTTTTGTCCGGGAGTCCGGGTGTTGGTGATCTTTCGGGCTTCACCCAGCAGCACTCCTTCCGGGCAGTCAGGCACGCCGCCCTTTGGCACAAAGAAGCGCCAGCCATCAGCAGCATCCACAAACCATGTGCCACTCGCCTCCGTCAGTGACAGCCCTTTCGGTGTCCCGCTGGGGATGTAAGTGGGGGGGATCCGAACGGACGCGCCGCCACAGTCCGAGCGGGTTCCAGTTGTCCTTTTCATGATCGACCAGCCTCACAACAAGAGAGGAGGTGAATCCATGATTGTCATCCAAACCATGCACGGGACCCAAGGGCGAACTGGATGAACATGAGGACAGGCCCACCAAGACACCCGCCAAGGCTAGTAGATTGATCAGAAGGTGACGCATTGGTGGATTGGCGAACGACTCGGATCAGGCGACGGCGAGCGGGAGGCGTTGCTGACACGACAGACAGCCTTCGAGCCGTTACTGTCATGGGCAATTTCGAAAGATCAAGCCACGCGCCCGCAAGAACGCCGGGATACATCTTGTCGCCTTATGAAGAACTACACACTCCATTCACGCCCGCTATCGAAAGCCTCCAGCACCAAGCCCGCGATCCAAACCAGGACACGGTCTGCGCCACCTCCACCCGCGCCAACCCAGAGCCCCGACGGCCCCGGTGCTCCCACGGCTGGCACCCCGCCCGTTCTCACCAAGAAGTTCCAAGCCGCCCTGAGCAAAGCCTTCGAAGCTGGTGACCAGACCCCTCTCGTGCATGTGAGCATCGACCGCGACAAGACCGGCGGCCACGTTTTCGCCGCCCTCGGCCTCGGTCAGGCACACGATCTGGGCAAACGCAGTCTGGATGAGTTTCACCACCTCATCGGCCACCTCATCACGCAGGGATGGAAGCTCATCGTCGTGCAAGAGAGCTGCGGCTTCGGCTACGAGCTGCACCGCACCCTGGCGGCGATGCCAGGCGTCGAGGCCCTCACCGTCCACTGCCAGCCGCTCTCCGGCAAGCGCAAGACCGACCGCATGGACGCACGCCAGCTCTGCCTGCGCCTGCAACAATACAGCAGCGGCAACCATGACGCTCTGCGCCCCATTCGTGTGCCCACCGCCGAGCAGGTGCGAGCCCGCAGCGAAGTCACCCTGCGCGGCCAGGCCCTCGGCAGCATCGGACGCCTCCAGCGCCAGGGCTGGTCACTCATGCAGCAGCACGACGTCCATGACCTGCCACCACGCTGGTGGACACGAGTTGCCTGGCCCAAGGTGCGCAAACGTTTGAGCGAGCAACCCGGCCACACCTGGCTGCTCACCATGCTCGAACCCATTCGCGCCATCATCGTGCAACTGCGCGCCTGGCAGCTCAATATCGAACAACTCCTGCTGCCTGACGCCAAGCACAGCACAGCCCGTGATGAAGCAGGTGATGAGATGGACGATGTCCATAGCGAAGAACCCGCGTCGCACCCAGCAGTTAAAACAGAACCAGCCAGGAGCACGGTGGCCAATGCCGAACAAAAAACCATCACCGCGGTGGCAACTGCCACAGCCGCAAACATCGTCACCCCACACGGCATGGGCGCACTCACCCGCGCCGTATTGGACCGCCGCATCGGTGACTGGCACCGCTTCAAGAACCGCAAGCAAGTCGGCAGCTTTATTGGGGCGTGTCCAGGCGAGTATAGCAGTGGCGGCGTGCAACAGCAGGGCGGCAAGATCGACCGCCGTGGCGATCCCCACCTACGGGCGCTCATGACCGAGCTGGTGTGGCGGCTGCGCAAGTTCCAGCCGCAGTGGCGAGGCTTTGTCAAGTTCGCCGCCATCCTCGGCCCCGAAAGCAAAGCTGGACGACCCGCAAGGAAGAAGGCCATCACCGCCTGCGTGCGCCTGCTCTTCATTGATCTATGGCGTCTGTTCACCGGCCAGCTCCAAGCCAGCGCCATCGGCCTGAACTAAGCCCGCCAGAGTATCAGGAACCAAGAACGAGGAACCAGGAACCCAACACGATTTTCATCCCCGCATGAAACCACCTTCCAGACGGTGCGCGACAGACCGCCAGATGCAGGTGAGCAGCATGGCCGCAAGACAGCCAGATCCTGGCGATCATGCAACGCCGCTCGCTCGCCCGTTTACATTGGTCGTCGCCGCCGTCTGGTCACTGCATCGTCGTATCGACACAAGGGTCCGACAGGCCCTGGGCAAAGCGCCCAGCCGCCCAAGTCGCGACCGGATGAGACCATGGAATGCCAAGGTTCCAGCCGCAAGGCGGGCCACCGGCAGAGAACGCAGTGACACCGTCTGGATGGACTTCAATGCACCACGCCCACTTTCCAACCTTCGCTAAAGCCACTTCAAACAGCCCCACAAAACCCCAAATCTACCCTTGCCAAACCCAACTGCCCATGAGGCCTGCATCCGTTTTGTTCGCCCTTGGTTGTTGGTTGTGACATATCAACGGTAGGTCAGTCTAAGGGCCATCTACCGCACCCACATCCATGCCATCGTAGCTATCGAGTCCGAATCTATCGGCGAGCGCATACAAAGAAGTGTTCCGCTCAAACAATGACTCTGGCGTGTGGGTCTCGACCTTGTCGAAACGAAGGAAGATCGTCTGCTTCTCGTCATCTGGACTCGGGTCCAGAAAGCCTCTGACCTCGTAACCGATCGTCTCAAGGTGGCGGCCTGCCTCAATTAGTTTGCCCCTGTCCGTATCGGTGAAAAAGTAAGACCAGCGACACTCATCGTCGATGTCAAAGCGGGCCTTGCCAGTGGCTTTGAGTTTTCGGGTGTCGTCGAAGAACCCGATCAATGTTTCCTTGGTGATCATCGCGCGTGTCGGTGTTGGTTGGGCGAACAGGTGATTTATCGACAACTTTGTTGTTTTGTCAGCAGCTTTATCTCCGACAAGAATGTTGCTTTGCACCGGGGTTTTCGAGTCATGTTGTTGCTTTAGCGGTTCATTTGAGTGCAAAGCAACAAAAATGTTGATTCTTACTCAAGTGAGCGGGTAAAAAGCATGGATGAATATTCCACACATCAAACCCAGCCTGGAACAGCGCCTCATCGGCGTGATGAGAGTGCGGCATTACTCACGCCAGACCGAGCAGGCTTATGTGGGGTGGTACAAACGCTTTGTCTTGTTCCAAAAGCAGGTCTGCGGGCAGATGCGCCATCCCTCAGAGATGGGGGCGGCGGAGGTCGAGGCATTTCTGACGAACCTGACAGTGAACCGGGATGTCTCGCCTGCCACTCAAAACCAAGCTCTGAATGCGCTGGTGTTTTTGTATCGTGAGGTGCTGGAGATGCCTCTGGAGGGAATCGACGCCCTGAGGGCGCGGCGGAAGAAGAACCTGCCGGTCGTCCTGAGCCAGGAAGAGGTCAAGAGCCTGCTGGCGGCAGTGAAGGGGGATGCAGGGCTGGCAGTCCGACTGCTCTATGGTTGTGGACTGAGAGTGGCGGAGGCGCAGAGGCTGCGGATCAAAGACGTGGATGTGAAGGGCGGCAAACTCGAGGTGCGAGGTGGAAAAGGTGACAAAGACCGCGTCCTGACGCTGCCTAAATCCCTGTTGCAGTCCATTGCTGAGCATCTTCAACGGGTGAGGGCCTTGTTTGACCAGGACCGGCGCCAAAGCTTGCCGGGCGTGCATCTGCCACATGCGATGGCGGCCAAGCAGCCAAGTGCGGCGGAAAGCTGGCCGTGGTTTTGGTTCTTCCCGTCCGCGAGGATCTGGCAGGATGTGGATCGTGACGGCATGCCGCGTTCTGGCGAACGCGCCTACGGCCGAGGACGGCATCATATTCATGACATCATGATCAACCGGGAAATCGCCCGCGCCTGCAAGCTGGCGGGCATTGAGAAACGGGTGACAGCACACACGCTGCGCCATTCCTTTGCGACCCATCTGATCCTGCGCGGGGTTGACATTCGCAGTATCCAGCAGCTCCTCGGTCACGCGGATGTGCGCACGACGGAAATCTACACCGAACTAGCACGAGCCATGCGAGGGGAGATCTCCAGCCCGCTGGATGACCTGTGAGCAGCACCGGGGCACCCCGGCATGGCACACTCCATCAACACCGGAGTCTATGGCGGCTTTGGCTGCTTCAACTGTAAATTCCCAATCCAATTTCCTCATTCCAGTTTCAGGGAGGCTGGGTCTCTTACAGCCATCCCCCCGGAGGGTCATGGATGAATGCGGAAACAAAAACGCCCGCTGGTGGCGGGCGTTTTCAAAGGAGGCAGAGGAGGGTCGTTCAGCCCACTCAGACCGTGCGGCGCTTGCGCTTCACGTGGAGCTGGGCGGTGCTGCGCTGGATCATGGCCATGACGGCGGCCACTTCTTCCTGCTGCTCGCCGTGCTTCAGGGATTCGAGAGAGTGCCTTGCGCGCTCCAGGGCCTCTTCAACGGCCTTCTCGTCGATGCTTTCGACATCGATGGCCATGTCAGTGAGGATGCGGGCGTAGGCGCCGGTCACTTCGACCAGGCCCTCACCCACCGCCATCTCCGTGGTCTTGCCGGACTTGGAGATGCGCAGCTCACCGCACTGGAGGGTCGTCACCAGCGGGGCGTGCGCGGGCAGGATGCCCAGCTCACCTTCCACGCCAGGGAGGACGACGGTGTCGACCTCATCGGAGAAGATGCGGGCTTCAGGGGTGACGATTTCCAGTTTGAGAGGCATGGGCGAGGCGTAGAAATTTATGATTGACGATTTATGACTTATGATTTGGGCCAGAGGCCTGATTCGCGATCTGAAATCATCAAATCACAAGTCACAAATGACCTTTACTTCTTCGGCACGGTGTCGATGCCACCCTTCATGTAGAAGTTGGCTTCGGGGACGTCGTCGTGCTTGCCGTCGAGGATCTCGGCGAAGCCTTTGACGGTGTCCTTCACGGACACATACTGACCGGGGGTGCCGGTGAAGATTTCGGCCACGTGGAAGGGCTGGCTCAGGAAGCGCTGAAGCTTACGTGCGCGGTAGACGATGAGCTTGTCGTCGTCGGAAAGCTCGTCCATGCCGAGAATCGCGATGATGTCCTGAAGGTCCTTGTAGCGCTGAAGCACGCGCTGGACACCACGGGCCACACGGTAGTGCTCTTCACCGACGATTTCCGGGGCGAGAGCCTTGGAAACGGAGGCCAGAGGGTCAACGGCCGGATAGATGCCGAGCTCAGCCAGGGAACGCTCAAGCACGACCGTGGAGTCAAGGTGGGCGAAGGTGTTGGCGGGAGCGGGGTCGGTAAGGTCATCCGCAGGGACGTAAACGGCCTGGAAGGAGGTGATGGAACCGCTCTTGGTGGAGGTGATTCGCTCCTGCATGGCGCCCATTTCAGCGGCAAGGGTGGGCTGGTAACCCACGGCGGAAGGCGTACGACCCAGAAGGGCGGACACTTCGGAACCGGCCTGGGAGAAACGGAAGACGTTGTCGACGAACAGAAGCACGTCCTGGTTCTTCTCGTCGCGGAAGTACTCGGCCATGGACAGCGCGGAGAGGGCGACGCGCAGACGGGCGCCTGGAGGCTCGTTCATCTGGCCGTAAACCAGGGCCACCTTCGAGCCGGGCTCGCTGATGTAACCGCCCTGGGCGTTGCGGACGATGTCGTGACCGTCCTTCTTCACCTTGATAACGTCGGACTCGATCATTTCATGGTAAAGGTCGTTGCCCTCACGGGTACGCTCACCCACGCCGGCGAACACGGAATAGCCCCCGTGGCCCTTGGCGATGTTGTTGATGAGCTCCATGATGACCACGGTCTTGCCCACGCCGGCACCCCCGAAGGCGCCGACCTTGCCACCCTTGGTGAAGGGGCAGATCAGGTCGATGACCTTGATGCCCGTTTCGAGGATCTGGGCGGAAGGATCCTGGTCCACGAGGGAGGGAGCCTTGCGGTGAATGGGGTAGCGCTTCTCCGTCTTCGGAGAGGGCTGGTCATCGATGGCGTCGCCGGTGACGTTGAAGATACGGCCCAGGACCTCCTCACCGACAGGAACGGTGATGGGGGCGCCGGTGTCGGTCACGGGCATGCCGCGCTTCAGACCTTCGGTGGACGACATGGCCACGGAGCGGACCCAGCCGTCACCCAGGTGCTGCTGAACTTCGCAGACGAGCCTGGTGCTCTTGCCGCCAAGGTCGTAGCTGATCTCCAGGGAGTTGTAGATTTCGGGCAGTTTGCCGGAGGCGGAGAAATCCACGTCCACCACGGGACCGATGACTTGAACGATTGTGCCGATGTTGCTCATGGTTTGAAAAAGGGGGTCAAGATGGGGTCAAGGAGTCGAGAGAGGGTCAAGAAGCCTATTCGAGGGCCATCTTGGCGGTGGTGATTTCGAGGAGTTCGTTGGTGATGGCGGCCTGGCGCAGCTTGTTGTACTCGAGGCTGAGGTCCTTGAGCATCTGCTTGGCGTTGTCGGTGGCGTTTTTCATGGCCACCATCCGGCTGGAGTGCTCGGAGGCGCGGGCTTCCAGAAGCATCTGATAAAGCGTGCCGTTCACATACTGTGGCAGAACGGTTTCAAAGACCACGGCGGCGCCGGGTTCAAAGGTGTATTGCGGCAACTCGGTGGCGTTGACCTCCTTGGAGGTTTCATCAAAGCCGCGCTTGCCACCGAGAGTCACCGGATTCACCGGCAGGAGCTGCTCGATGCTAGGCACCTGGGTGACGGTGTTGATGAAGTTGTTGAAGGCGATGTGGACGGCCTTGTATTCACCCGTCAGGAACTTGTCCTGGATGAACTTGCCGACCGTGCGCACTTCCGCGAACTTCGCCGGATCCTTGACCGGGAAGTCAGCGATCAGCTTCTTGCGCAGACGGGCCAGCCCCTGGGAGGCCTTGCGACCGATGGTGACGTACTCGACCTCGCCCTCGATCTTGGTGTTGACCAGCTTCTTGAGGAGGTTGGTGTTCAAGGCACCGCAGAGACCTTTGTCCGTGGCAATGACGAGAACCAGTGTCTTGCTGCCCTTGCCTTCGGCAAAGTAAGGATGAATGCCTTCCTCAGCGCTCTCCTTGAGGGCGACGAGGATCTTGTTCATCATCTCGGCGTAGTGACGGCCGTTGGCGGCCTGGTCCTGCGCCTTCTTCATCTTCGCAGCCGCGACGAGCTGCATGGCCTTGGTGATCTGGGCCGTGTTCTTGACCGATTTGATTCGGCGGCGGATGTCGCGGGTGGAGGGCATGGAGCGGAGAGCTTAAATCTGGGAGCTGAGGACTGGAGGATTACTTCCAGGCGGACTTGAAGTCGTCGAGGGCGGACTTGATGTCGGCTTCGACGCCGTCGAGGGCCTTCTCGTTGCCGAGTTTCTCAAGGAGGGCGGACTTGCGCTCCTCAAGGTAGGTTTCCAGCTTGGTCTGGAACTCCTTCACGCGATCCACGGCGATGCTGTCAAAGTAGCCCTTCTGCATGGCATAGAGGCTGATGACCATGACCGGCAGGCTCTTCGGCTGATACTGCTGCTGCTTGAACAGCTCAACAATGCGGGCGCCACGATCAAGCTTGGCCTTGGTGGCGGCGTCGAGGTCGGAGCCGAACTGGGCGAAGGCGGCAAGCTCGCGGAACTGGGCGAGGTCGAGCTTCGTGGTGCCGGAGACCTTCTTGATGGCCTTGGTCTGGGCGGCGGAACCCACGCGGGACACCGACAGACCGACGGAGATGGCGGGGCGGATGCCCTGGTAGAAGAGGTCGGTTTCGAGGAAGATCTGACCGTCGGTGATGGAGATCACGTTGGTCGGGATGTAGGCGGACACGTCACCAGCCTGCGTCTCGATGATCGGCAGGGCGGTCAGGGAGCCACCACCGTAGTTTTCGTTCACGCGGGCGGAACGCTCAAGCAGACGGCTGTGGAGATAGAACACGTCACCCGGATAGGCTTCACGACCGGAGGGGCGCTTCAGCACGAGGGACACCTGGCGGTAGGCCACGGCCTGCTTGGAAAGGTCATCGAACACGATGAGGGCGTCCATGCCCTGGTCCATGAACCACTCGCCGATGGCGCAGCCGGTGTAGGGGGCCAGGTACTGGTTCACGGCGCTGTCGGAGGCGGAGGCGCTGACGATGACAGTGTACTCCATCGCGCCGGCTTCCTCGAGGGTCTTGACAACACGGGCGACGTTGGACTGCTTCTGGCCGATGGCGACGTAGATGCAGTAGAGAGGCTTGTGGCCCTGGAGTTTGCCCTGCTCGGCAGCCTTGTTCTGCTTCGCCTGGGAGATGATGGTGTCGACCGCGATGGTGGTTTTGCCGGTGGCACGGTCACCGATGATCAGCTCACGCTGGCCGCGGCCGATCGGGATCATGGCGTCGATGCTCATGATGCCGGTCTGCACGGGGACGGACACGGACTTACGGGTGATGATGCCAGGAGCGATTTTTTCCACCGGATACTGGGCATCGCCCTTGATGGGACCCTTGCCGTCGAGAGGTTCACCCAGGGTGCTGACGACACGACCCAGAAGGCCCTTGCCGACCGGCACGGAAAGAAGACGACCGGTGGTGCGCACTTCGTCGCCCGCCTTGATGTGCTCGCCGGAGCCGAGAAGCACGCAGCCGACCTCGGTTTCTTCGAGGTTGAGGGCCAGGCCGTAGAGACCGCCGGGGAACTCAATCATCTCGTTGAGCATGACATCGCTCAAGCCTTCGATCTTGGCGGCGCCGTCACCGATCTCGCGGACAACACCGACATTGGACTTGGTGACTGCCGTCTTGAGTCCGGCGATTTGGGATTCGATCTCCTGGAGGATGTTGCTCATGGTTCGACTATTGGGGTAAAGGAGGGAGAGGGGCGTTAAACAGAAAAAGGATCAGGCGAGGGAGGCCTTGAGGGATTCGAGACGGGCTTTGACGCTGCCGTCCCAGACATCAGAACCGACGCGGACGCGGATGCCGCCGAGGAGTTCGGGGCGGACCTGGAAATCAAGAGTGAGCGGGCGACCATATTTGGCGGAGAGGCTCTTCTGAAGCTGAGCCTGGATGTCAGGCGTCAGGGACGAGGCGCTTTCCACCAGGGCGCGCTGGCGGTCCAGCTCCGCCTTCACGAGGGCGGAGAAGCTGTTGAGGATGGCGACGCAGGAACGCGGACGGGCCTCAGCAATCTTCGCCACGACCTGGCGCACGCGGCTTTCATCGAGGCTGCCATTGTTCAGGCAGGCCTTGAAGAGCTGGCGTGAGGTGCGGCGGACTTCCTTGCTGATTTTCATGGACTGAGGCGCGGTTCGGGTTTCTCAGCGAAAGGGGTTACAGGGAGACCTGGGCTGCGGTTTCCTGATTGATGCGGCTCTGGTCGTCGGAATTGAGGACCTTGCCGGTGACGCGGCTGGTGGCGTCGGCGACCATGCGGCCGAATTCACGCTTCAGCTGGGACATGAGCTGCTCGTGCTCGAGCTGGGCGGCTTCGCGGGCCTTGGCGATGATCTGGTTGGCCTCATGGATGGCCTCCTGCTGGCGCTTTTCAGCGAGGGACTTGGCGCTGTCGCCGGCTTCCTTGATCAGGCGGGCGGCGTCATCATTGGCCTTGTCGAGCAGGTTCTTGGCGTTTTTCTCGGCCTCGGCGAGGTCGCGGGCGATCTTTTCAAGCTTGGCTTCGCCATCGGCGATGCGCTGGCGGCGCTGTTCGAGCATGGCCAGGATGGGGCCGAAGGCGAACTTCTTCAAAATGGTGTACACCGCCACGAAGATCAG
The DNA here is from genome assembly GCA_044345155.1 of Prosthecobacter sp. Classification (GTDB taxonomy): domain Bacteria; phylum Verrucomicrobiota; class Verrucomicrobiia; order Verrucomicrobiales; family Verrucomicrobiaceae; genus Prosthecobacter. The sequence continues at coordinate 9,845 of JBIJBP010000107.1, forward strand.
CACCTGGGCGATGAACTTCGGCCAGGCGAGGCCGAACTTCTCCACGATTTCGTCCACCTGACCGGCAGCGAGAACCGGGGCCATTTTAGCAAACATGGGCGAGAGGAGTTCCATAAACTGAGGTGAACGTGGGAGGAGGAAAACGGAGCGGTGAGGGAGGAGACAGAAGGTGCGGCGGCGGGCTGAGATCGTCAGCCCGCCACACGCGGGAAGGGCTTACTTGCTGACGAAGAAGGCAAGAATGCCGAGGCCTTCAGCGAGGGCCATGGCGATGATACCCAGGGTCAGGATGTTGCCGAAAGCGCCGGGGTTGCGACCGACGGCTTCGACAGCCTTGGAGCCGATGAGGCCCACGCCGATGGCGGCGCCAGCGCCACCGACGGCCTGGGTGATGTTGCCGGCGATGCCGCCAGCGGCAGGAGCCACGTCAGCGGCCATGGTCATGATTTCAGTGATCATAGGAGGATGTAGGGTTGTGTTGTTTTTTCGGCCGCATCCACACGTTGCGCATGGTCCTGCGGACAAAGGGTTTGGAATCAGTGGTGATGATCGCCCTCTTCATGACCGTGGTCGTCATGCGTGGTGGAGAGCTGGATGTAAACGGAGCAGAGGAGGGTGAAGACGATGGCCTGAAGCAGGCCAACGAGCAGCTCCATGAAGTAGAACGGGAACGGGAACAGCACGCTGCCAATCATGCTCCAGGGCTGGCCAGCCTTGTCGAGCAGGCCACCGAGGGTGTGCAGGACGCTTTCACCAGCGAAGATGTTACCATAGAGTCGAACCGAGAGGGTCATCGGGCGAAGGACGATGGAGACGATTTCAATGACCCCCACAAAGAGGAACACCGCGCCAACGACCATGCCCATCAGACCCTTGAGGCCGCCCTTGGGACCGAAGGTGTGGACGATGAAGCCCCAGATGCCGACCTCCTTGATGGTGAGGACCAGCCAGACCACGAAGGCGGAGACCGCCAGGGCCAGGGTGGCGTTCAGGTCAGCCGTCGGCGGCCGCAGAAGCGGGTTGTGAGCCTCGCTGATGCTCAGAGGGCCGGTGGCGTGACCGAAACCAATGGTGCCGACGCCAGGGATCAGGCCGAACCAGTTGGAGGTGAGAATGTAGATGAAGAGAGTGCCCAGAAGCGGGAAGGCCAGCTTGGCCTGCTTGACACCGACGATGCCCTCCACGCGGCCGTAGAGGAACTCCACCAGGAATTCGAAAAGGTTCTGCGCCTTGTGCGGCACCAGGGTCATGTTGGTGGTCGCCTTCTTGGAGAAGAAGAACACAATGCCGAGCACGCACAGCGCGACGATGACCGAGTTGGTCAGGAAGCTGAACAAACCCATCTCCGCAGCCTTGGGGCTCACGTTCGCGAGCATCGGCAAGAGAAAATCAGCGGAGGAGGTCAATGCCATACGTTTGATCAGGGCGGGAAGGTTGCGGGCGGGGTTTTTAGCAGGGGGACCGGGAGAGGCAAGGTTTATTTGTGAAAAATTTCACAAAGTCGCCGAAGCCTTGATTTTACGGGCTTCCAGGAGTTTTCACCCCGGGCTTCGAGCGCGGTTTCAGGTCGCAGCCGCAACCGCCGCCGCAACCCTGCTTTCCGGCCCGCGAAACCGCCCGCCAGACAAAGGCCAGGGCCGTCACCAAAACGATGACGACGGCCGCGCTGGACTGGAAGTCGGAGGGCATGGGAACTGTCAGTATGAGGCACCCCGGCAGCACCTGGCAAGCCCGAATTCCCCCTCTCTCCCCTGCCCTTTCCCGGCCAGCAAGAAGCCCGTCCTTGCCATCCTTTTCCGAAGGGTTCATAAGCAAGGCATGGCGGGCCGCTGCACAGCGACCCGTTTTCTTTATCCGTCCGGCGCCGTGATGAGCGGTGCTGGCAGCCGTTTCGCAGATGCAGGGAAGACCGTGAGAACCGGTCACAGTGGCGCTGCGGTATCGGGTCACAATCCAGCAACGCGTCCGGCAGTGATGCCGCACGGGTGAAGTCAATCGGGAGTCCGCTTCCGGTGAAGGCGAGTTGGAAAGGCGCGTGGTTTCTTCCTCCACGCACAAACCCGGAGTCCGAATATCTCGCTGCAAAACGCTCACTCCCGCCCCTCTGGATGGAGGAACGCGGGGACAAACTTCATCGCAACAATGAAGGGTGGGATCGACCCCCCGCGCCGCCGTCCCAGCCAAAGGGCGCAGCCGGTGCGGGCGCTCGTTCTTGCCAGACCCAGCAAGACAACATGAAACGACGCAACACGCGCCTGTGGCCGGCCTATGCCGCCCTCGCAGGACTCAGCCTGTGCGGAAGCCCCGTGCTCTCCGCACAGGAACAGGACAAGAATAACAACCCGGACAAGGCCCCGCCCCAGGAACTGCCGCCCACGGTGGTCACCGCCACCAAGACGCAGACCGAGACCGGCAAGACCGCCTCCAGCATCACGGTCATCACCCGGCAGGAGATTGAGGACAAGCAGTTCCGGATGCTGCCGGACGCCCTGCGCAGCGTGCCGGGCCTGACATTGGTCAACCCCGGCATCACCGGCAATGTGGCCACCGTGCTCACCCGCGGCACGGCCACCAAGGACACCATGCTGCTCATCGACGGCCGCCCCGTGCCCTACAACCTCGCGGGCTCGTTCAACCTCGAAACCCTGGCGCTCGACAACGTCGAGCGTGTGGAGGTGCTGCGAGGTCCCGCCGCCAGCCTTTACGGAGGCCGGACCATGGGGGGTGTCATCAACGTCATCACCCGCAGCGGACGCGGGCTGAAGAAGCCGGAAACCACCACTTTCTTTGAAGCCGGCAGCTACGGCACCTTCCGCGAAGGCTTCAGCACCCTTGGCGCCGCAGGAGACCTCGACTGGGCCTTTGAAGCCAGCCGTACTGACATCCAGGGCCAGCGCGTGAACAGTGGGTTTGAGCAGTCCAACCTCGCGGGCCGCATTGGCTACCAGATCGCCGACGGCCTTCGGTTCGACCTCGACACCCGCTACTACACGGCGGAGGTCGGCGTGCCCGGCACCCGGTTTGCCAATGACCGCGACGACCACCTGCTGACGGAGTTCTGGAGCGTGTCGCCGCGCCTCGTCTGGGACGTGAACGAGCGCTGGCAGCAGTCGCTCACCTACTCGCACAGCCAGTTCCGTCAGGTCGCCAGCGGCTTCACCGGCTTCTTCCAGGTCAACAACCGTGTCACCTCGCACAACGACTGGCTGGAATACCAGAGCGTGGTGAAGGTCACGGACCACTGGACGCTGACCGGCGGTGCCTGGCTTCAGGATCAGAACCACACGCGCTTCAATGACAACACCGGCGTGGTGGACATCGACCAGAACCAGACCAACTGGGCGCTCTACCTGCAGAGCCAGGCCGAGATCCTGCCCGGGCTGAACCTGGTCACCGGCGGGCGGTTCGACGCCTACTCGGACTTTGACGACGCCTTCACCTGGCGGGCCGGACTGAGCTACCGGGTGCCCGTGCTGCGCACCCTGCTGCACGCCAACTACGGCACCGCCTACACGCCGCCCACCCCTCAGGACATCACGCCGGTGTTCTTCGGCAACCCCTTCCTGGTGAAGCCCGAGCGCAGCCGCGGCTACGAAATCGGTCTTGAGCAACCTTGGTTCAGCAACCGCCTCGTCCTGCACGCCACCGGCTTCCGCAACGACATCCAGGACACCTACCAGTATCCGCCTCCGGCCTTCGTGCCGCAGGCGGTGGGCGAGGCGACCACCCAGGGCGTCGAGTCTGGCCTGGTCTGGACGCCCTGCAACGCCTTCAGCCTGGACTTCAACCACACCTGGCTGGAGGCACGCGATGACACCAACAACGTCCGGCTCGTCCGCCGTCCCAGCCATTCGCTCAGCGGTGGCATCACCCTGCGGCCGCATCGCGATGTCAGCATCAGCCTTAGCGCCTTGTATGTCATCGACCGCGAGGACTTTGATCCCCAGACCTTTGCCCAACGTGACGTGGAGGACTTCCTCAACGTCCGCCTGAGCGCCAGTTGGAGAATCTGCCGGAATTTCGAGCTCTATGGCCGCATCGAGAACCTCCTTGGCGAGCAGTATGAGGAGATCCCCGGCTTCCCGGCCCTCGACACCGGCGCCTACGTCGGCGCGAGGATCCGTTTCTAAAAGCGACCTCCCCTGCCCCGGAGTCCCCTGGATTCCGGGGCTTTTTCATGCCCGGCCGACCCGCGTCCGCCACTGGACAAGCCGCGACCTCCCATGTATCAGCGCCGCCTCCATGAAACTGTACCAACCCCTCCTGGCCCTTGTGGCCGCCCTGATCACCGCCGCGGCCCCGGCTGCGGACAACGACGGCTGGATCTCCCTGTTCAACGGCAAGGACCTCAGCGGCTGGAAGTCCAACGATGAAGTCCCCGGCGTGTTTACCGTGGAAAACGGCGAGCTCAAGGTGGCCGGCGGCCGCGCCCATCTTTTCTATGTCGGCAACGACGGCAACGCCAGCTTCAAGAACTTCGAGCTCAGGCTCAAGGTGAAGACCACCGAGGGCGGCAACAGCGGCGTGTATTTCCACACCAAGTACCAGGCCACCGGCTGGCCTGACGCCGGCTATGAATGCCAGGTGAACAGCACCCACACCGACCCGAAGAAGACCGGCAGCCTTTACGGCGTGATCAACATCCTGGCGCTCAAGGAAGGCCAGGCCGAGCCCAAGGGCGGCAAGCACATCAAGGTTCCCGCCGCACCGAGCAAGGACAACGAATGGTTCGACTACGTCATCCGCGTTGAAGGCAGGCACATCACCCTCAAGGTCAACGGCGAGACCACCGTGGACTTCACCGAGCCGGAAGGCTGGGATCCCGCCAAGGAGCTGCACAACATGCCCGGCCGCAAGCTGAGCGAGGGCACCATCGGCATCCAGGGTCATGACCCCAAGAGCGTGACCTTCTACAAGGACATCTCCATCAAGCCCCTCTGATCACTTCCCACGGGGCGGAGGGCCTGCCATCATGCAGCCCTCCGCCCTTTGTTTTTCCAAAGCCGCCAGCCATGTCAGACAACGAGAACGGCCCCGCCATCATCGAGCTCCGCTCCTACTTCGTCCGGGGCAGAAACTGCCTGCTCGTCCGTGGACGTTTCACCGACCTCTACATGGACTACTACCTGCACCTCATGCAGCACGGCCTGCAGCATGAGGAGAAGCTCGACACGATGCTGAAGGAGACTCTGGCGGCCGTCTCCCTGCACCTCGCCTCACGGCCGCATGACGAGCGCTGCGCCTGGACCATCCACCTCCAGGAACCGATGCTGAACCTCTTTGTCACCGGCGGCGGCTACCCGGTCGCCAACGTCACCGGCCGCCTCTTCACCGACGACGTCAAGGACATGGGCAAGTCCCTGCTCATCGCCCAGACCAGCCGGCCTAACCAACCCGCGCGCCAGAGCATGATCGAGTTCGCCGGCACCGACATGCTGCACGCCGTCGAGCAGTTTTACACCCAGAGCGAGCAGCGCCCCACCCGTTATTTCCGGCTGCCGGACGAGGATTTCTTCCAGATCTCCGCCGAGCCCGACGCCGACCTGGAATGGCTCAACGGCCTGCGGGAGGAAGACCTGCCCGAACTCGACAAGGGCGAGCAGCTTTCGCTTCTGGAAACCCGCGCCTGCCGCCTGGAATGCGGCTGCACCCTGGACCGCATGTTCCCAATGCTCAGCCGCCTGGGCAAGGAGGACCTGGACTACATCTTCGAAGACGGCCACGCCGATCTCACCTGCCCCCGTTGTGGCGCCAAATACAGGGCCCCCAAGGCGGCCTTCGAACAATGGCTGGCAGCTCAGGCCAAGGCTTGAAACGTAACTCCTCCCGATGTCCGCAACGACTCCAGCCCCCGCCGCCCCCGCCTACAAGATCGGCAACGAAAAGCTGATCAAGGTGATGCCCAGCGCCGCAGCCAAGCTCACCAGCCTGCTCACCAAACAGGGTCGTGCCGAACATGGTGCCCTGCGCGTGGCCGTCGTCGGTGGCGGCTGCTCCGGGCTGCAATACAAGATGGACCTCGTCGACGGCCCGGCCAGCCGCGACATCCTGGTTCTCTCCAATGAGGTGCGCGTCGTCATCGATCCCAAAAGCGCCCTCTTTGTCACCGGCTCGGAACTGGATTACAGCGACGACCTGCAGCAGGGCGGCTTCAAGGTGAAGAACCCGAACGCCGTCGTCACCTGCTCCTGCGGCGAAAGCTTCTCGGCCTGACCCGTCATGCAGGACTGCTTCAAGCTCCTCGGACTCAGGCCCCAGGCGGCGCTGGACCTGGCGGCGCTCGATGAGGCCTACCTCGCCGCCACCCGGCTTGCACATCCCGATCAGGCCGGTGGCAGCGACCACGCAAGCGCCGGTCTCAATGCCGCCCTGGAAACCCTGCGCAATCCTGTCACTCGGCTCAAACACCTGCTCGACCTGCATTCCGGCCTTGGCTGGCGTGCCATCCCGCTGGATGCAGGCCTCATGAGCCTGTTTGAAAAGCTCGGGCCGCTGCTTCAGCAGACGAACGCCTTCCTGGCCCGCAAACAGGCCGCCTCCAGCGCCCTTGCCAAAGCACTGCTTGCCTCCGAAGAGCTGCGCCTGCGCGAATCCCTGGAGGAATTGGGCACGGCCATTGAAGATGAATGGCAGGCGCTTGAATCCTGTTTTCTGGACTGCGATGAACGCATCGCCGCCGGAGACAGCGCCGCCTGGGCCGACCTGCAGTCGCTCCAGGCCAGGCTGGCCTACCTGGGCAAATGGAAGGATCAGATTCGAGCCAGGCTCCTGGAGCTGATGCTTTGACAAGCTTTCCCATGCCCGGAGGCGATCTGCATTCGTAACGAGGACATGTCCCAACCACGAACCTGGTTCATCACTGGCTGCTCCTCGGGTTTCGGCCGCAGCATCGCCGAAGCCGCCCTGCTCGCCGGCGATTCTGTCATCGCCACGGCAAGACGCGCCGAGGACCTGGAGATTCTGGCACACCTGGGAGCGGGTCGATGCCTGGCGCTGCCCCTGGACATCACGGATGCCAAAGCGGTGTCGAAGGTGGTCTCTGAAGCCGCCGCATTCACGGGCAGGCTCGATGTGATCGTCAACAACGCCGGTTATGGACTGCTCGGGGCCGTGGAAGAATGCACGGACGACCAGGCACGGCGAAACTTCGAGACCAACTTTTTCGGCACCCTGAACGTCATCCGCGCCACCCTGCCCGTTTTGCGCCCGCAGAAGGCCGGTCACATCGTCACCGTCAGCGCCGCCGCCGCCATCTCCAACTATCCGGGCTTCGGCATCTACGGAGCCGCTAAGGCGGCGGTTGAGTCGCTTCACGAAAGCCTGGCGGCTGAACTGCGGCCTCACGGCCTCAAGGTCACCCTGGTCCAGCCCGGCCCCTTCCGCACCCAGTTCATCAGCCGCGGGCTGGAACAGGTTCAAGGCCAGCCTGATTATGAAGGAACCGCCGGAAAATTCGCCGGGTATCTGAAGAAGATCGACGGCAGTCAGCCCGGCGACCCGGAACTGGCCGCCGAGGTCATTGTGCGCATGATCCAGTCCGGTCAGGCGCCGTTGCGTCTTCCTCTGGGCAGGTATGCCGTGAAGAAAACACGGGACGTCCTGTCGGCCAGATTGCGCGAGCTGGAGGCCTGGGAACTGGAAGCGGCCTCGGCGGACCGCCCCGCGTGATCAAGCCCCCGACTTACTTGTCCAGAGCCGCCATGGGAAAGTCGCTGCTGCGGACATGCTGAGAAGCGATCACCGCCTCCAGCTTCGCCACGATCTCCGGATGCTCCGCCGCCACATTGCGGGTTTCCTTTTCATCCTTCGTCAGATCATAAAGCTCGGTGGTCGGCGTTGACGGCTTGCCCTTGAACTTGCGGCCCGAGAGCCCGTTTTTAACCAGCTTCCAGCCGCCCATCTGCACACAAACCTGGCCGCCATAGCCGGGAAATTCACGATACAAAAACTCACGTTCCGGCTGCTCGCCGCCAAGCAGCGTCGGTGCAAAGCTGATGCCATCCAGATTGGCGGGCACCTTGTCCTTGGCCCCCGCCAGCTCCGCCAGCGTCGGCAGCCAGTCTTCAAAACCCGTCACCCTGGAGGAAACGCTGCCCGGCTTGATCCTGCCCTTCCAGCGCACAATGCCGGGCGAGCGGATGCCGCCTTCATAGAGCGTGCCCTTGCCGTCCCGCAGCCCCTGGTTGGAGTTGAAGAAGTCGCAGTCCGTGCCCGCCAGCTTCGCATGCGTGCCGTTGAGCGGACCGTTGTCGGACACAAAGACAAAGATCGTGTCCTCATCGAGCCCCAGCTCCTTGACCAGCGCCATGACACTGCCGATTTCACGATCCATGCGCGTGATCATCGCCGCATAGGCCGCCTTGGGATGGAAATGCGGGATGTAACCGTTGCCACCGGCATACGGTGGATCGTCCCACTGGCCGACATACTCCCGCAGCGAATCATCCGGCACCTGCAGGGCCACATGCGGCACCGTCGTCGGCCAGTAGAGGAAGAACGGCTCGTCCTTGTGCCTGCGCACAAACTCACGCGCCTGTTCGGCGATGAGGTCGGCGGAGT
>JBIJBP010000108.1:0-18351 GCA_044345155.1 Prosthecobacter sp.
AGCGGCCAGTTCCCTGGGCAGCTCCAGCCGGGTGATCTTCCAGCCCATACGCTCGTCGCGTTCGAGGTCGAGCTGAAGCCTGAGCGGGCTTGTCTGGCCGGGGAGGGTCAGAGGCAGAGCCAGCCGGGTCTTGTTTTCCACCAATCCCAGGATCTCCACCTGATCATCTCCGCCCACCTTGGCTCCAAGTTGTCTGACCATTTTTTCCAGCATGGCAGCAGCAGCAGCAGACTGAGCGGGATCGGAGGCTGCGGCGAGGCTGCCTGCACGGGCAAAGTCTTCAGCCGCGAGACTGCGTGCCATTTCCTTGCCGAGATCCATGGGGCGCGCGAAACCGAAACTCGGCGATGCCGCAGCCGGCGCTGGAGCAGGAGTAGGAGCTGGCGGGGGCTTCATCGCCTGGGGGGGCGCGGAGCTGGGCGGCTCCGGAGCCGGGTTTGGCGTGGTTTTCATCGTGTCCTTGACCGCCGCCGATTCCGAGGCGGCTTTTTTTTCCAGGGCCGGCTTGGTGATGAAAAAAAAGACGAGCGCCGCGGCAAGCAGCGCCAGTCCGACAATCACGACCGGCAAGGCTCGTCCGGAGGTGGAGAATGCAGGGCGCAGTTGGCGGGAGTGGCAGGGGATCAGCATGTTGCCGTTGTCAGGTGACAGCATTAAAGATGCCATGCCCGGGCCCTGTGTCCAAGGCGCATTTTACAAGCCTGCGACCAGACAGGCAGGGCCAGCAGGGGCTGCGGCCCAGGCGGATTCAAGCCGGATGCCGTCCTTGTTGAGGGAGAAACGCGCCAGGAGGCAGGCGGCAGCCACGGGGGGCGGGGTTACAAGAAGCTCTTCTCCGGTGGCCAGCGACTGTTCGATGGCGGCCTTCCATTCCTCGGCGGGAAGCTGATCGGTGAGATCCCGGCCGGCCCGGTGAAGGTGGAATCTTTTTCCGAGTCCGGGCAGTCCGGCCCATCCCGGGATTCCGAGTCCTGCGATCACGCTTCCAGGCGGCAGGGCTGCGGAGTCCAGAAACCAGGCCTGGGGAAGCATCTGGCGCAGATGCTCCAGATGGCTGGCGCGCATCAGCGATGACCAGGCGGGCCGCAGTGCGGGGAGGTGCAGAAGCGCGGCCCAGGCCGGGTCGTTCATCCAGCCTAGCGAACTTTGCGTCAGCCGCCAGCCCTCCGTGTGTTCGTGCAGCAGAAGGGTGAAAGGGCCCTCGGCGCTCTCCGCTGGAGGTTCCGTCCGCGGTTTCCAGCGCTGGAGAAATGCACCGGAATCTCCTGTGAAACGCCCTTTGTCCAGCCAGGCGAGAAGCTGTCTAGCGGCGGACTGCCAGAGGATGACTTCATGGCCGAGCGGACGCAAATGCTTCAAGAGCGACTTCGGCAGCTCGACGGCAGCCTGAGTTTCCGGCGTCAGGGTCGGATCTTCGAGGCTGCGGACAAGGCTCTCGGGCACGGGCATGTCCGTCCTTTGGGCCAGCATCCCCGCTGGATCAAGCAGGGCTACAGCTTGATTTCAGAAGCCTTGCCGCTGGAGACCTCCCAGGCATGAACCCTGCCCTCGAAGCTGCCGGCGAACACCCACTTGGAGTCCGGGGTGATGACCACGCTGGTCAGGGCCTCGCCGACGCCTGTCAGCCGCTTCTCCTTGCTGGTTTCGCTGCGTTGCTCGCCCACGTGCTTTTTCAGGTCGGTGTGAACGCTGGCCGTCCCCTTGTCCGTGATGACCGCCAGCGACACGCCGTCCGCAGTCCAGTCCACGCCGGAGAAGACGATCTTCTTATCCCCGAGGCTGACGTCCTGCTCGCGGCTTGCCACATCCCAGACCTTCACCTCACGATCCGCCCCGGCGGTGGCGATGCGGGTGGCGTCCTTGTTGAAGGCGACGGACAGGACATGGTTGGTGTGACCTTCGTAAAAGGACTTCAGGGTGCCGTTCTCGGTGTTCCAGAGCCTGGCCATCTTGTCTGCGCCGCCGCTCAGAAGAAGCTTGCCGTCGGCTGACAGTCGCAGGGAGAGCACGTTGTCGTCGTGGGCCTTCCAGGTGGTGAGAAGCTTGCCGGAGGCAAGGTCAAAGCGGCGGAGGAAGCCCGCTCCTCCTGTTTCACCATCGGCGGCAAACACGGTTTTTCCCGAGGCATCCACGACCAGCGCCGTGATGGAGCCGACCAGGCTTTCACTCATCACCCTCGACTGCTGGCGTGTCGTCATGTCCCAGGTGATGACCTTTTGAAAACCGCCCGTCACCAGCCAGCGGCCGTCGCGGCTCCAGGCCAGCGCGTTCACCGGTTCGGCGTGCCCTTCCAGCCTGCCGCTGACCGGGCGCTCCGGCTTGCCAAGGTCCACAAGCAGGACGCTGTTGGCGCGGGCGACCGCCAGGGTCTTGGCGTCGGGTGAAAGAGCCAGGGCGAGAACTGGCTGGTAGCCTGCGGGCATGGCGGTCAGCTTCACGGGCCGGACGGCGGGGGCTTCATCAAAGACACTGGCATCCCAGGATGCGCCGCTGTCGATCCAGGTCTTGATTGCTGTGATCTGCGGGGCTGTGAGGTCTTTCTTGGGCGGCATGTGGGGGTCGCCATCCTTCAAAAGGAGCTGGTAGAGCAGGCTTTCAGCAGCCTTGCCGGGCACCAGTGGCGCGCCGTTGTCACCGCCCTTCATCATCTTTTCGTGCGTCGTGAGCAGCAGGCCGCCCTTGGCCTTGCCAGGTTTGTGACAACCGACGCATTCATCGCGTAAAACACGCAGGGCAGGCTTGATGTCGGCGGCCGGTGGAGCTGCGGAGGCCTGGGCAGGGGCGTTTGCCGCCGCCACCTGAGCCGGAGATATCAGGAGGCAGGGCAGGACAAAAAGGGACGGCAGGGCGTGGCGGAGGAGCATCGTCGGGGTGGAAGCATACGCCGCCTACCCGCCCCCTCCTTGCGTCAAAGCGCTGGATCAGGGGGGCGTGCGCCGTCGCGGGCGCTTCAGGGGTCCTGCTTTTCCCCCAGGAACACATCCACCTGCTGCCCAACATAAAGTTTCACATGGTCCGGCGCCTTCAGTCGGTAGATCACCTGCAGCACCCGTGTGTCCACCCGCTCCGTGCTGGCTCCTGTCAGGGACTGCTTGGGAATCACAAAGGGCTCGATGCGCACGAACTCCAGGTCATGGCCGTTTTTGCCGTCACCTTTCAGGAAGGCCCTGGCGGGCATTTTTTCACGCACGGATGAGGCGTTCTGCTCGTCGACGTCAACGCGCACCTGCAGGGTGTCGATATCACCCAGCACCATGGCCGGCTGCCTGTTCTGCGGCGAGGCGTATTCACCCGGGCGGATATTGACCTGCAGGATGGTGGCGGCGCGCGGTGAACGGACCGTCATACGCTCGATCAGAAGCCGCGTCTGCCTGACGGCGGCATGGGCGGCGTCGAGCTGCGCCCGCGCCTGGGCGGCCTGGGCCCGGGCCACGGCCACATCGTTGGTTCGGTTCTTCAGCTCATCCTGGGTGATGGCGCGCTGGTCGGGCACGGATTTCAGGCGCTCCAGCATGTCCTGCTGCTTCACCAGCTGCGCCTGGGCGATCTCCAGGGTGGCCTGGTTCACGGTGATTGACGCCTCCTGGCTGATCAGCTGCGCCTGAAGCTCGCGGTCATCGAGTTGAAGCAGCGGGTCGCCTGCCTTCACCTTCTGCCAGACCCGCGCCTTCACCTCGGTCACCAGGGCGGGGACCGGCGGGCCGATGCTGATGTTTTCCTCCAGCGCCTCCAGGATGCCCGTGGCGGCCAGACCATGGACGAAGGGCTTTTCCGGTGGAGCCACCGGCGGCGGTGTCACCGGCGTTTTCTGGGCGCGGATCACCTCCATCACCTGGGTCATCTGCCACACACCCGCCACGGCCAGCGCAATGCTGCCGTAACGGACGAGACGGGGAAGAACGTTCATGCGAGCTGATACGCCCGCCTTCCTGCCCTGGCAACCACCGGCCGTCCGTGGCCTCACGAAGGATGCCTCCTCCCTGGCACGTTATGAGGTCATGCGCTCCACGCTCCCTTCGCTCCTCCTGCCAGCCTTCTTCTGCTGCCTGCCAGGCATTGTCATGGCCGGTGAGTTTCGTGTCGGGGCGGCACGCGTGGACATCACGCCCAGGGATGGCACGCCGCTCGGTGGTTACTACCGCTTCCGCGGCTCCGCCGGAGTGCTGGATCCGCTTTATGCAAAGACCATCGTGATGGAAAAGGACGGCGTGCACGTGGCCGTCGTCGTGCTCGACCTCTCGGGAACGGTGCGGCCGGTCGTGGAGGCGGCGCGCAGGGCCGTCCAGGATCTGTGCGGCATCGAGGGCGACCATGTGCTGATCTCCGGCACGCACACCCACACCGGCCCCCAGCAACCACGTGGTTCTCTCATGGATGACATCACCAAGGTCAACACACCTCCCGGTGTCGCCTATGTCAGAGCCCTTCCAGGGCTCATCGCCGAGTCCGTGAAAGAGGCGAAGGCCAGGCTTGTCCCGGTCACCGCCTCCGCCGTCATCGGTCGCGCCGAAGGCATCAGCTTCAACCGCCGTGTCGTGCGTGAAGGCCAGGCTGAGGCGGTCTGGCAGCCGCAAAAGCTCCTCGCCACCGACAGGCCGGCGGGGCCTGTGGATCCTGAGGTTGGCGTGCTCGTCTTTCAGGGCATCGGGCCAGAGGCGTCACCCCTGGCCTCCCTTCTGAACTTCGCCATGCATCCCACGTCCGTGGGCGGCGGTGTCAAGATTTCCGCCGATTATCCGGGGGTGTTCACGCGCCTGGTCAGCGAGCGTCATGGCCCCGGCATGATCTCCGTCTTTGCCAACGGCTGCTGCGGCAACATCAACCATGGCGACTACATCACCGGCAGGCGCCGCAGCACCCAGGAGCTTGGCACGGCGCTGGCCGATGCGGTGGACGCCGTCTGGCCTCAGCTGAAGCCTCTGCGCACCTTTGCGCCCCGCGTGCTTTCCACCCAGGTCACGCTGGAACGCCGCGCCGTCTCTGATGCGCAGGCCGCGAAGGCCAGGGACATCGTCTCGCGCATGATGACCGAAAACTTCGGCACCGTTCCGATGGCTGAGGCGGTGTGCATCATGGAGACCCTGGACAAACAAAAAGTGCCGCTGACGGCCGAGGTGCAGGTCATCGCCTTCAGCGACGAGCTGGCCGTCGTGTCGCTGCCCGGGGAAATCTTTGTCGAACTCGGCCTGGCGCTAAAGAAGGCCTCACCCTTCAGGCACACCTTCATCGCCGAACTGGCGAACGGTAGCATCGGCTACATTCCGAACCAGGAGGCCTGGCCGCAGGGCAATTATGAGGTGGTCAGTGCCCGCTGCGCCCCAGGCAGCGGCGAACGTCTAGTCGAGGCCGCACTCAGGCTGCTGAACGAGGCGAGGAATGGAGGATGATGCCGGCTGTGGTGCTTGATGAAGATGGAGCTGCTGGCGTTCTTTCAATGTGCTGTGTAGGTTTGCCGTCCGTTGATTCCCATGCCCGAAGTTTCCACCCCAAGCCGCCGCCATGAGACCTGGCTGACGCTGCCGTCCCTGCTCTGGATGGCGGTGTTTTTTGCGGTGCCGGCGCTGAACCTGTTCCTGATCTCCTTCCGGCCTGCGGAGGTGAGCGGGGACGTGGGGGCGGGATGGACGCTGGATGCCTGGCGTGTGTTTGCCGAGCCGGGGCATCATGAGGTGCTGGTGCGGACCCTGGGCATCTCGCTGGCGACCACGGCAGGCTGTGTTCTGCTGGCGCTGCCTGCCGCCTGGTGCATCCTGCTGGCCAGGCCTTCCCTTCGTCCCTGGCTACTGCTGGCGCTGGTGCTGCCCTTTTGGACAAGCTTTTTGGTGCGCGTGTTCTCCTGGCGGGCGCTGCTCCAGTCCTCCGGGCCCGTGGCCACGCTTCTGACGGAGGCGGGTTTTCTGGAGGATGGCGGCATGCTGCTCTACAATCCCCCTGTGGTGGTGATGGTGATGATCTATACCTGCCTGCCGCTGGCGGTGCTGCCGCTGCATGCGGCGATGGAGAAGTTTGACTTTGGCACCTATGAGGCCGCGCGCGACCTCGGCGCGGGTCCGCTTCGGGCCTTCTGGTCGGTGGTTGTTCCGTCGGTGCGCGCAGGCATCGTGGCCGCCTGCCTGCTCGTGGGCGTGCCCAGTCTGGGCTCCTACGTCGTGCCTGAGATGGTGGGGGGGATCGATTCCGAAATGCTGGGCAGCAGGATCGGCCAGCGTCTTTTCTCCGACCGCAACCTGCCGCAGGCAGCGGCCCTGGCTTCAGGCCTGGCCCTGGTCGCGATGCCGCTGGTCTGGCTGAGCCTGAGACGTCGAAAGGAGGAGCTCAGATGAGCATGGCTGGGAAGGTGCATCGTCCATGGTTCTCCAGGCTGGTTTTCCTGGGAGTGCTGCTGTTCCTCTACCTGCCGCTCGGCGTGCTGGTCGTAAACTCCTTCAACGCCTCGAAGTATGGCGGGCGCTGGGACGGCTTCACCCTGGGTTGGTATGAAAAGCTCCGGCAGGATGAGGCGACCCTGGCGGCCCTGGGCAACACCCTGAAGATCGCGGCGCTGGCGACCGGTGTCTCGACGCTGCTGGGCACGCTGGCGGCCTGGTGCCTTTATCGTTACCGGTCGCGCCTGCAGTCGCTGCACCTGCTGGTGACGGAGCTGCCGCTGGCCGTGCCGGACATCTGGATCGGCGTGGCCCTTCAGCTCTTTTTCATCCAGGCGGGCTGGGACCTTGGCTTCGGCACGGTGCTGGCGGCCCATGTCACCTTCTGCCTGTGTTATGTAACCGCATTGATGGTTGGGCGGCTGCAGGGCTTTGACATGCAGCTTGTCGACGCCGCGCGGGATCTCGGCGCGGGGCCCGTGCAGGTGGCGCTGCGCATCGTGCTGCCCGTGCTGCTGCCCGGCATGATCGCGGCCGGCCTCATGGCCTTCATCCTGTCCGTGGACGACTTCGTCATCACCTTCTTCGTCTCCGGCCCGGGAGGTGCCACGCTCCCTGCAAAGGTCTATGCGATGGCCAGGACCAGCCGGAACATGCCGGTCATCAACGCGCTTTCCACGATCCTCATCCTCGCCACCCTGCTCACTGCCCTCCTTGGCCAGCGTTTCCTCAAGCCGAAGTCCGAATGAAGCTTCTCACCACCCTCCTGCTTTCCCTTTTCCTGACGGCGTCGCTCCAGGCCGCCGGCGAAACCCTGCATGTCTACATCTGGGCCGACTACATCAAGCCGGAGATCATCGAAAGGTTCGAGCAGAAGCATGGCTGCCAGGTGGTGGTGGACACCTTTGACTCCAACGAGTCCATGTATGCCAAGGTGCGGGCCGGGGCGGCGGGTTATGACATCCTGGTGCCGAGCAGCTACATGGTGGGCCTGCTCTGGCAGCAGGGGCTGATCCGTGAGCTGGACCGCGGCCAGATCCCGAATGCCGTCAACGTGGATCCGGAGGTGCTGGCGAAGCTGGAGGACGCGGCGATGTCCCACAGCGTCCCCTATGCCACAAGCTATGGAGTCCTGGCCTATCGAAAAGATCGTCTCAAGTCCCTCCCCGCCTCCTGGTCGGCGCTGGAGGCTGCGGAGGTGAGGCGCAGGGCCTGCGTGCTCAATGACATGCGCGAGACGATGGGGGCGGCGCTGTGTTCACTCGGCTACAGCGTCAACAGCCGTGATGAAAGGCAGCTCGCCAGGGCCGGCGAGGTTGTGAAGCGCTGGAAGAAGGCGGTGGCCAAGTTTGACAACGAGCAGTACAAAAGCGCCATCGACTCGGGCGAGTTCGTGCTGGTTCACGGCTACAGCGGCGACCTTTTCCAAGTGGTCGAGGAAAACGACCAGGTAGGCATCCTGGTGCCGGAGGAGGGCGTGGTGATGGCCTGCGACGAGTTCGTCATCCCTCGCAGCGCCCGCCAGCCGGCCCTGGCCCACGCTTTCATCAACTTCCTGCTCGACGGTGTGGTGGCGGCCGAAAACATGGAGTGGACCGGCTACGTCTGCCCGAACAAGGATGCCATGGCGCGTGTGAGCCGAGAATTTCTGGCCAATCCGGCGGTGGCCATTCCTGAAGGCGTGCGCGCCAAGAGCGAGGTGATCCGGGATCTCGGCAAGGACCTGCCGAAGTACACGAAGATCTGGGACGAGATCAAGGCGGCGCGCTAGGCGATGCACGAAGCTCCGTGGATCGGAATGGAACGCGGAACTCCGATTCCGCAGCATCGTGAACGCTGGGCAGCCTTGAGCAAACCGATTGATCCTTCTTCGAATCACCAGTCTGTCCTTCGGGTTGAATCAGGTTGAGTGGAGCTTTGTGCGCAGAGGCGAACGACCCTGCTGCGGATTTGGAAATCCGCGCTCCTGCGCTGGCGCGGGAATCGAAACGCCTCCAATTCCACAGCTGTTCTATACGGAACTCCGATTCCACAGCATCGCCAACGCAGGCAACCCATGGAGTCGTCTTGATCCCTTTTTCGAATCCCGAGCCTTTTTTTACTGCTCTTCACGTTCCCTGGCCCTTGTCCTTCACCAGCCGCGCACCTTCACATGCACCTGGGCGCAGCGGCCCATGTAATGATCCATGCGATAATCCCGGGCGGCCTTCAGCATGTGCTCCCGGGCGTGCTCCTCGTCACCCAGGGCCTCAAAATACAGGCCCAAATACAGGTGTGCGTAACAGCGGTGATTGCGCAGGTCCTCGCCTTCGCCCGTCTCCGCCGCCTTGAGCACTTGTTCCACGGAGCCCTTGCCGGCAAACAGGTCATGCACCTCCTTCATCGGAATCCTTGTGTCGCCTTCGATGGGAATGAGCGCCTTCCTGGCGGCCTCCAGGTTTTCGGCACGCGTCACGCAGATGAAGTGCCAGGCGGCGTTTTCCACGTCGTGTCCATTGACTGTCTGATGAACCTCAAACTGCTCGCGCCCGCCTTTGTAGTCGCCTGCCAGATAGAGGGACAGTCCGCGTTGCCAAAGCTGCGGCTTGGCGTTCGGCTCCAGGGCGATGAGCTTGTCAAAGGCGGCGACAGACTCCTTGGGCTTCCCGTCGAAGAACATCTGAACACCCTCGCGAAACAGCGCATCAGGGTCGCCAGCAGGCTGCTGGGCGAATACGGCCAGGGCGGTCAGGGAAAAAAGAACGGGGACGCGGATGAGCCTGGTCATGATGGGGGCGTAAAGTGTGGTGGGTGCTGACGGCGGGCGGTGGGTCCTGTTCTCATTTCTCCGGCACATAATGCCTGCCCAGCGCCTCAAGGATCCTTGAACGCAGTTCTTCGCCGTTCACCTCTTCGTTGTGGCGGTAGATCACGGCGCCGCCGGGTGCCACAACCAGGGTGTGAGGGATGGGGCCGGGCCATTCGGGGTCAAGCGCCTGGATGAGTGCGTCCGTGTTGGGGGCGTTGTAGATGTAGGCGTTGCCGTTGCGGCCTTCAGCCTTGAGCGTGGGCTTGATCTTGTCCGGCACGACGGCGTTCTGCTTCTCCAGGAACTCCTTCACCTCCTGGATCTCGCCCGGCTCATTGATGCTGATGCTGATGAATTCAAAGTCGCGCAGGCCAAACTTCCGGGCGGTGGCGACCAGTTCGGGGAACTCCTCGACGCAAGGGCCGCACCAGGTGGCCCAGACGTTGAACAGGCGCACCTTCTTCGTGTCATTCTTCCGCAGCGCCGCAACTCCTGCGGCGTCGATGAGCTCGACATGCACATCGCCCTTCTCCCATTTCTCTTGGTCGGCGGCGACGGCGGCGCGCTTTTCGATCCATTTGGTAGAGCAACCGTGAGGCTTGGTCTGCTCCACCGGCACCGGCTTGCCGGCAAGCAGGGCGTCGATGGCGTTGCGCGCGTCTGCGGAGGTGACGGTGGCCGGGTCGGCATAGCGGGAGTCGTCAAGGCGGCCCTGGTAGCGCAGCTTCCGCTCCTGGTCGAAAAGGAAGACATGCGGGGTGGCCAGGCAGCCATAGGCCTTCGCGACGGCCTGGGTTTCTCCGTCGAAGAGGTAGGGGAAGTTGAAGGCCTGTTCCCTGGCGTGGCGCTTCATCTCCGGAAAGCTGTCGTTGTAAGGCGAGTAACCAAGCTCGTCCGGCCGGAGCGCGGCGGGGTCGTTGGGATTGATCGCCACGACCTGCAGCCCTCTGCCTTTGTACTCCTTGACGATCTGCTTCAAACGGCCTTCCACCGCCTGGGAGGTGGGGCAGTGGTTGCTCATGAAGATGATCATCAGCAGGCGGGCTTCGGCATACTCGGCCAGGGAATGCTTCTCCTCGTCGATGCCGATCAGCTCAAAGGACGGTGCGAGGTCGCCGGTCTTCAGTTCATGAAACCCTGTTGGGTGGCTGCTGCCGGGGGCTTTGGGGGAGGCCGGAGTCTGGGCCTGGATCAGCAGGGGTAGCAGAAGAAGGAGGGGGATGAGACGATTCATGAGCGGCAGGACAACGTTGGAATAAGGTCTGGTGTAGCGGGTTGCCCGCCAGAAATCCAGCACTTGGCATTTTTGCGGGCGCTTCTACAATGCTTTTCATGAGTGATCAGGCCGTCCTTTCCAAGCGCTGGCGCAGCCATGCACGCTGGATGGCGGCCAAGGTGAATGCGGCTGGAGTCCTGGAGGAACTGGGGCCCTGGCTGGCCGCCCTGGGCGCCGCAGGCTTTGCGGTCGTCCTGATGCTCCGGATCCGTGGCGGCCCCCCCCCATACGCCGTCCTTCCCTGGCTGCTGGCGCTGGCGTGCCTGATGACGGCCCGGGCCCTTCTGCGTGTCCGGCGCCGCCTTGTTGGAATTGAATCGTCATTGGTTAGGTTGGAGGCCCGTCACCGGCTGCACAACGCCCTGACCATGGCCGGGCTCGGGCTTGCTCCCTGGCCGGCAATCCCCGCGGCGCTCCAGGATGGACTTGCCTGGCGCTGGCCGCGTGCCGCCGGGCCTCCGGCCATGTGCCTGCTCTGCCTGGCCGGGGCCTTTCTCCTGCCCGTCAGCCATCAGCCTGCGGCCCCCATCCCCGACACGCAGCCGCAGTCCTGGAGCCAGATGGAGAAATGGCTGAAGCAACTGAAGGATGAAAGGATCGCCTCGCCCCAGGCTCTGGCCGAACAGCTTTCCAAGATCGATGAACTGCGCCAGCAGCCCGAGGACAGGTGGTTCAGCCATGAAAGCCTCCATGCCAGTGACGCGCTGAAGGACCAGCTGCGGCGCGAGATTGGCGCCCTGGGCGGACGGATGTCCGACTCGGAACGCAGCCTCGGCGCCCTGCAGGAACACGGGGATCCATTGTCCGAGGAGGGCAGGGAACGGCTGCTGAAGGAGTTCTCCGAATCGATGGAGGCCCTGAAATCCGGGGCTCTGCCGCTGCATCCCGACCTTTTGCAGGAACTTCACCAGATCGACCCAAAAAACCTGAAGGGCATGTCGCAGGAACAGCTGAATCAGCTTCGGGAGTCGTTAAAGAACAAAGGGGCCGTCTGTGAGGGCTTGGGTGGGGAGTTCGGCCAGGAAAGGGGATTTGTCGGGGATGGCGATGGCGATGATGAACCTGGACGTGGACCCCGTGACCGGATGGCCACGGGACCCGACGTGGAAGGGGCGGGGGAGGGTGGCGTTTCTCAGGGCCCAGGGGGCGCGCCCCTGACCCTTTCCGAGGATGAAAACGCCTTCGGCACCTCCAGGAATGAAGGCGTGCAGGGCAGGGATTATTCCCGCAGCCAGCTTGGCAGTGTCCTGGGCATCCAGGATGGCAGACATCAGTTGGACAAGACCACGACCGCACCTGCCTCCGCAGGCAAGGTCACATCTGAAGGACGTGGGGGCGAACAAGTCTGGCGTGAAACACTGACTCCCGACGAAAAGGCGGTGCTTCGGCGGGTCTTTGAGTGATTTGTCGTGCGTGAATCTGGCTCCTGACAAGTGGCTGAATGGGCGCATTGGTGAATGATTAACCGGGCACTTGGAAAGCCAATCCACCAAACTTGGAAAACGGGTTGATCCTGTGTCCTGTCATGTTGCCGGATTCATAGGTTGTGATTCTCAATCTGCTGAAGGCTCGCAAGATCAGGCACGCAGACGGACGTTGCCAGGGCCGTGGTGGTTTGCTTGCCAGGCAAGCCGCAGCCGGTTCAGGCCTTAGAATCAGGACTCGTGGGTTGTTTTTCCTCAGTCGGCTTCATCTTAGGCTGAGCGCCTGAGGCAGCCGGCACCCAGGAAAGTGGCCTCGGCCCCCAGGCTGCGGCCGATACGCAGCACTTCATTCCATTTTACCATGCGCTCGCTGCGTGAGAAGGAGCCCACCTTGAGCTGGCCGGCGTTTGTGGCCACGGCCAGATGGGCGATGAAGGCATCTTCGGTCTCCCCTGAGCGGGCGCTGATGACGGGATTCCATCCCGCTTCCTGGGTCAGGCGCACCGCCTCCAGGGTTTCTGTGACGGTGCCAATCTGGTTGAGCTTGATGAGGACGGCGTTGGCAAGGTTCTCGGCGATGCCCTGACGAATGCGGGTCAGGTTTGTCGTGAATAGGTCGTCTCCAATGATCTGCACTCCATCACCAAGGAGTTGGCGGATCTTCTTCCAGCCTTCCATGTCTGTGTCCGCCATCGGGTCTTCCATCGAAACGATCGGGTAGCGCCTGCACCAGCTGGTCATCAGCTCGACAAAAGCGTCGGAGTCAAAGACCTGGTTTTCCAGACGGAACCGGTACAACCCCTGCTTTTCATCGTAGAGGTCGCTGGCCGCGATGTCGAGGGAGAGGGATGCCTCGACGCCAGGTGTGTAACCCGCACGTTCAATGGACCGCAGCAGGGTCTCAAATATCTCCTCGTTGGAACGGAATTCCGGCCAGTAGCCGCCTTCATCGGCCACACCATGGTAGATGCCGCGCTCACGCAGGATGTCACCTGCGGCCCGGAAGACGTTGAACGAGACCTCAAGGGTTTCTTCATAGGATTTTGCAGCCGTTGGAATGATGAGGAAATCCTGCACGTCCGTGCGCCAGTTGGCATGCGCACCGCCGCCGATGATCTGAATTTCGGGCAGGGGAAGCAGGCTGCCTTTCCCGAGCGAGCGAAACAAGGGCAGGCTCTGTCCGGAGGCGGCCGCATTCGCAACGGCCATTGAGACGGCAAGCAGGCAGTTGGCCCCGAGACGGCTTTTATCCGGCGTGCCATCAAGGTCGCGAAGAGCCTGGTCCAGGCCGCATTGATCTGCCGCATCGCGGCCGACTAGGTTAGGAGCAACCCTGCGATGGATGTTTTCCACGGCTTTATGGACTGACATGCCCCGAAAATGCCTAGGGTCACCATCGCGGAGTTCCAGGGCTTCGAACTGCCCTCTTGAAGCTCCTGAGGGGACGATTCCACGCCCTTTGGCGCCGCAGTCGAGCGTGACCTCGGCCTCGACGGTCGGATTGCCGCGGGAATCAAAAACCTGGTAGGCGTCGATGCTTCGAATCTTCATGTCAGTGTCAGGTGGATGGGGTGAGGTTTGGGGCCTGGGACGAAAACTCAACCTTCAGGCCTGCGAGCCAGCGGGAGCTTAACGACTCCAGTTCCGGAGGACTCCCGCCGGCCAGATGACTGGTCACAAACCTGCGGATGAAGTCCTGACTGCGGGGATGGCCGACGAGGTACTCCACGGGTGATTTCCCATCCACACGGGCAAGCATGAGCATCAGGAGGAGCCTGGCTGTGTTGCCATTGAGTTCAGCAGCGGCGGATGCATCCAGGCGGCGTGCGGCAAAATACGCTTCACGGGCTGCCGTGACCAGATCCATGACCGCAGCGGAAGAAGGCGCATGATGCAGCGCCTTGAGATGCAGGTGGCTCATCAGGAACGCAAGGTCGAAGGACGGGTCGCCATACCAGGCCACCTCGCAGTCGAGGACCACAAGCCTGCTGTCCCGGACAAGCATGTTCTTGGGGCTGTAGTCTCCATGGACCAGACACTGCCGGGTCGAGGCAACACGCTCCGCCTCGGCTGCAAACAGACCCTGCAGCAAGGGGTGGCGGCTTCCCGTTGTCAGGAGATAGGGATCCAGGCGGAGCTGGTGGAAGTTGCCTGTTGAATCAAAGGCCCTTTCGATGTCTGAATCCCCGTGGGTGTTTTGATGGATGACCCCCAGGATTTGTCCCGCCTCCCGCGCATGCTCAAGGCACCAGGTGCCTTGAAGCAGGCATTGCTTCCAGTTGCTCCAGCCTTCGCCAAGCCATTCCATGCAGAAGTAGCCCTTCTCGTCATTGACATGAAGAACCTGCGGCACGGCCTGAGGCAGAAAGGCGGATACGCATTCCATGTAGAGGTGTTCGTAGCGGCTTCGCCCGACGTCAGCGAACCAGTCCTCCTGCACCTTCAGCTTTCCCAGCGCACGCTTGACGACAAAGGACCTGTCGTCGCAATCCACCCTGACCACGTCACTTGAAACGCCGCCTGTGAGCGGCATCAGCCGGGCTCGCTCCGGAGAAATCAATCCATCCTCGGCCAGCAGCTGCCTTAACGGCTCCATTCCAGTAGACTCTGCCTTAGGCTCATAGGGGGCGGGCGATGGTTTGGTCACGCAGGTAGTCGTAGAGTGTTGCCGGGCTGTTGACGCCGCCTCCCAGTCCGCTGCGGTTGACGCCGCCATACGGAAGGCCGTAGGCGAACACATTATGGGCGTTGATCCAGCCGTTGCCAGCCGCCAGTTTTTCGACAACGCGGTTGGCCCGGTCCAGATCAGCGCTCCAGACGCTGTTGGCGAGCCCGTAGTCAAGCCGGTTCACAAGGGCGACCGCCTCGGACTCCTCGCGGAATTTAAGAAGGAAGGCGGCTGGTCCGAAGACTTCCTCCCGGCAGCAGATGTTGTCGGGTGACCCGGCCAGGAGCCATGGCTTGACATAAAAACCCGGTTCTCCATCCCGAACCTCGGCAGGCCCGCCATCAAGCACCACCTCGGCGCCCGCCTCCTTGCCCATGGCCAGATAACGGAGAATGCGGTCTCTCTGAACAGCGCTGACGGCGGGTCCCATCTGCGTGCCAGGGTCCAGGCCGGGGCCGATTTGAGTGGTCCGCAGGACGTGACAGGCCCGTTCCACCAGCTCGTCGTAGATGTTCTCATGCACGATCCAGCGCGTGGCGGTGCAGCACACCTGGCCGGTGTTGAAGGTGATTGCTCCGGCCAGTTGTGCGGCCGTCGTTTCCACATGGGCGTCTTCGAACACGACGGCGGCGCCTTTTCCACCGAGCTCCAGCTTGCAGGGAATCAGGCGGCTGCCGCAGGTTCCTCCTATCCTGCTGCCCACTTCGGGAGAACCTGTGAAGGACATGTGCCGGACCAGCGGGTGAGCTGCGAGGGCCGAGCCTGCCGCTCCGTCTCCGACGACGACATTGAAGACCCCTGCGGGAAAGCCGACCTCTGCCGCCAGTCTTGCCACCAACAGCGTGCTCAGCGGGGTGACCTCCGAAGGTTTGACAACGACGGTGTTACCCGCCGCGAGGGCGGGGATGACTCCCCAGATCAGAAGGTTGAAGGGGAAATTCCAGGGGAAAATGAAGCCGCAGACGCCGTGGGGCGCGCGGTGAATCCGGGCCTCGATGTTCTTGATGGCAAGCGGGGCATCTGTCCTGAGGTTGACCGCCAGGTCCGCGAAATAGCGGATGCATTCGATGCCAAACGGGATGTCGAAGGACTCCGTGGCGGTGATGGCCTTGCCGACATCCAGGCTTTCAATCTGGGCGAGCACGGATGCCTCCTTTTCAATCCTGTCGGCAAGCCGGTGCAGAAGGATGGAGCGTTCAACCGCCGGCCGGGCCGCCCAGGAGGCAAAAGCCTGGTGGGCGGCTGCCACGGCGAGGTTGACCTCCGCTTCTCCGCCGCAGGCGACCTCGGCCAAGATCGACGCATCCGAGGGATTAACCACAGGACGTGAAGGTCCGCCCGGATGGTCGAGGCCGTCGATGAAATGGGGAATCGGCGAACGGCCCAGATAAGTTGAAACGGAGGGATGAGGCGTGTTTTTCATGGGTGATGGTGGAGGGGGGCTTCGGTTGTTTGAGCGCTGGTTCATGTCATCGATGGCTGCGCCGGATGGGAAGATGACCCTGGCTTCACCGTGTCTTTGCCAGATCGACCACGGTCAGGCCGTTGGCCTCCTTGGTGACTGAATAGACCACATACAGACGGCCTTGATGCTCGACAGCGCTGGGATAGCCCCACTGGGAGCGTTTGGCTCCACTTGGCATGCGCACTGCGGGGGATGGCTTATCTATGAGACGATACATGCGATCGAAACGAAAGCTGCCCGGCTGACTCAGTGCCAATACAAGCGTGTTCCGAGTCCGAAGGTTTGCCACAAGGTAATGTCTTCCATCAGCCAGACGCCCCATCACAGGTCTTCCTCCTCCATGGGGAATGTTGCTTTCACGCAGTTCAGGCCAGGTTTCACCGTTGTCCGTGCTGATGGAATGCCAGAAGCCCGTTCCGCCCTTTTTCCCGTTGCGAACGATCGCAAGCACCCTTGGGCCTTCAACCGTGACGGTGGTCTCGCCCCACATTTGTTCTGGTGGAAGGCCGGATGGGTGTGGGATGACCACCTGCCTCCAGTTCGTGAGTTGATTGTCATCGCAAAGCGCCACTGCTGAGAGGACGGTCTTGGGTGCGTTTTGAGCTCCGGCCATGATCCACTTGCCGTTGGCTAGGCGTGCCGGCTTGCACAGGGGCCAGAAGCCGTCGAGGCCGGTGACCTTTTTGGGCTCCCACTTTTTCATCGAAGGTTTCCAAACAAAGGCGTCCGTGCACAGGCCGGGAAAAATGCCGTTGCGTGTTTTTTTCTGATGAATCTGTGTGTTGAACGTTAGCAGCCTTCCCGGCTGCGAATGGAAAACGCCGCTTGAATGGAATCCCGGGCCTTCGAATCCAGGTGCGATGACTTCACGAGGCCCCCAGGTTTTACCGTTGCTGGATCGACGCCCGCGAACAAGGCTGTCTTCATCATTTTCATGCTCCTTGCTGTTTGCCCACTGCGTGAAAAATTCGCCTTCATGATAGACAATGTCAGCACCGAGAGTGAATTGAAATTCACCTTTTTCACACTCATCAATCATGCTGTGTTCGGCCTTCAAAAAGGGAATGTTCGCATTATTCGACAGGTCAGTGGTTCCTACCCAGAGTGATTCCTGGCCCTTCACGAGGAGGGTGTGGATGAATAACAAAGTAGCGATTGCAGGGATTTTCATAAGTTTGAGTTCAGTTTTTGAGTTTGGGTGAGAATGTCATGCCTTGTGACGACGCCACCAACTGGCGAGCGCCGAGCTCGTGATGGCGCTCCAGGGACCGAAGACAGCCGCGCCCAGGGCTGCTGGAGCGCTGTGCAGAACATTGAAGGCGAGGCCGGTCGCCATGCCGCCGTTTTGAATGCCCACCTCCAAAGCACAGGTGCGCGCATCCGTATGATTCAGACCGGCCATTCTGGCGCCCCAGTATCCCAGCAGGTAACCTGTGGCATTGTGGCAGGCACAGGCGGCAAAGATGGCCAGGCCCATGGAGAGCAGCTGTTCGCGTGATAGGGCGATGGTGACACCGATGATCATGCAGATGGCCAGCATCGCCAAATAGGGCAGCACCCGCTCAAGCCTTCTGGCCAAGGCTGGCAGCAGCCTCTGGATCAGTAGGCCGACTCCCAGTGGCAGGAGGATCATCTTCAGGATGGAAATCATCATGGCCGGGGCATCAATGGGCACCTCGGCGCCCGCCAGCAGTTTCATGGCAAACGGCGTTACCAGGGGCGAGATCAACGTCGACACCGCCGTGACGGTCACTGACAAGGGCACGTTCACCCCGGCCAGCAGGGAGATCACGTTGGAGGAGGTGCCGCTCGGCACTGAGCCGATCAAGACCAGTCCCGTGGCCACGGCACCCTCCAGGCCGAAGCAGTGGGCGAAGAACCATCCGCCCAGTGGCATGATCGTGTAATGCAGCACGCAGCAGAGGATGACGCCGCGCGGCATTGTGAACACCCTGCGGAAGTCCTCCAGGCTCAGCGTGAGGCCCATGCCCAGGAGGATCAGCTGAACCAGTGGCGCAATCGCCTTCTTCAACTCAAACCCGCTCCAGGAGATGAAGGATCCGGGATAGGTCATAGCTGCGGTTCCTGTGGCGAGCACCATCAACGTAAAACCAAGTCCTCCCAACCAATTGACACGCCTCGACGCCATGGCGAGCAAGGTGAAGATCACGATGAGGGTATTTCCGAGGCTGGCTGACATGGTTGTGTGCAGGTGAGCGGAAGGCTCTTTGGACTGCGGCAGCCTGCTCTGAGCTTTACCCACAAGAGGGAGGGTGACGGAGTCTGCGCCAGACCTCGGTGATGATGTCGAGCTTGGCGAGGCCCTGCCAGAGCACTTGGGCCCCTGGATGACTGTCGCCCTTGC
>JBIJBP010000109.1:0-18068 GCA_044345155.1 Prosthecobacter sp.
AGGCGGCCCTCCCGGCGGGCGGTGCCGAGCAGGTCGTCGAGCTCGGGTTCGATGATCGGGCTGCGACCGGTGTTGAAGGCGTCCACCTTTTCCGGCTGTACGTCGGCTCCGATGATGACATGCCCCTGCTCGGCGAGGCACCCTGCGGTGACCGCGCCGACATAACCCAGACCAAAGATGCTGACCTTCATGGACTTGCCTCTTAGCACAGGCCTCTCGGAAAAGCCAAGTCCTGCTTGCCTAACGATTCGTAACGAAAGGCCATGCGTCATCTCATCCTTGTTCTGGGCGACCAGCTCGACCGCCGTTCGGCGGCCTTCGACGGCATGGATCCCGCCCAGGACCGTGTCTGGATGGCCGAGGTGGCGGAGGAATCGACCAAGGTCTGGGTGCATCAGGCGCGCATCGTCACCTTTCTGTCGGCGATGCGGCACTTTGCGGAGAACCTGCGCGGCGACGGGATCCGGGTGGAGTATCGCCGAATCAACGATGTGGAAAACTGCGGCAGCCTTGCCGCGGAGCTGAAGGCGGTGGTCGCCCGGCTGAAGCCGCGGAAGCTGGTCATGGTGGAGGCGGGCGAGTGGCAGGTGCGTGAGGACCTTCGTGCTGCGGCCCGTAATCTGGGCGTGGAGCTGGAGGAGAGGGAGGACCGGCATTTCCTGGCCAGCCACGAGGACTTCGCCCGTCATGCGCAGGGGCGGAAGCAGCTGAGGATGGAGTTTTTCTACCGCGAGATGCGGGTGAGGCACCAGGTTTTGATGGACGATGGCAAGCCTGTCGGCGGCGTGTGGAACTACGATGTGGAGAACCGGGGCAGCTTTGGCAGGGAGGGGCCGCCGCTGAAGCCGGCGCCACTGCATTTTTCACCGGATGCCGTCACGCGCGAGGTCATCCAGGAGGTGCGGGAGAAGTTTGGCACGCATCCCGGGGATCTGGAGGCCTTTGACTGGCCGGTGACGGAGGCGGAGGCGCGGCTTGCGCTGGCGGACTTCATCGAGAACCGGCTTCCGGAGTTTGGCAAATACCAGGACGCGATGTGGACGCGGGAGCCCTGGCTTTACCACAGCCGGCTGAGCGCGGTGATGAACCTGAAGCTGCTGGACCCGCGGGAGGTGATCGCGGCCGCGGAGACGGCCTATCGAAAAGGAAGGGCGCCGCTGGCGGCCGTCGAAGGTTTCATCCGCCAGATCCTTGGCTGGCGGGAATATGTGCGCGGCGTTTACTGGCGCCTCATGCCGGGTTATCTGGAGATGAACGAGCTGGGCTGCGGCCAGCCGCTGCCGAAGTTTTACTGGAACGGGCAGACAGAGATGAACTGCCTGCGTGAAACCCTCGGCCAGACGCTGCGGCTGGGCTACGCGCATCACATCCAGCGGCTGATGGTGACGGGCCTTTTCGCCCTGCTGCTGGGCGTGCGTCCGCGGGAGGTCCACGAATGGTACCTGGCCATGTACGTGGACGCGGTGGAATGGGTGGAGCTGCCGAACACGCTGGGCATGTCCCAGCATGGCGACGGCGGCATCATGGCCAGCAAGCCCTACGTCGCCTCGGGGAAGTACATCCAGCGCATGAGCAACTACTGCACGGGCTGCCGCCTTGACCCGGCCCGGGCAAGCGGGCCCGGGGCCTGTCCGTTCACGACGCTTTACTGGGACTTTCTTATGCGCCACGAGCCGCGCCTGCGGCGGAACCAGCGCATGGCGATGCAGATGCGGAACCTGGACAGGCTGAAGGAGGGCGAGAAGGCGGCGATCCGCGGCCAGGCGACGGCATTGAAGCAAAGCTTGGCAGGCTGAGGCGGGCGGCCCGCGCCGGAGGATGCAGCCTTACTCGCCGGGCATCGGTTCCGCCGGCCAGGTCTCGACCCAGGGCAGGCCGTACTTGTTCAGGTCGGCCATGAAGGGATCCGGGTTCAGCTGCTCGACGTTCCAGACGCCGGGCTGGCGGTATTCGGTTGGGTTGGTGAGGAGCTGGCGGGCGGCGATCATGGCGGGCACGCCGGTGGTGTAGCTGACGCCCTGGGAGTTCGTCTCCTTGTAGCAGTCCTGATGGTCGCAGATGTTGTAGACGTAGTAGCGCAGGGGCTTGCCGTCCTTGCCCGTGCCTTCAATCCAGTTGCCGATGCAGGTCTTGCCCTTGGTGTCGGGGCCGAGGGTGCCGGGCTCGGGCAGCAGGGTCTTGAGGAACTCGATGGGGATGATGTCCACGCCCTTGTGCTTCACGGGATGGATGCCGGTCATGCCGACGTTCACCAGCACCTCCATGTGCTTGATGTAGGCGTCGCCAAAGGTCATCCAGAAGCGGGCGCGGCGCATGGGGATGTGCTTGGTGAGGCTCTCCAGCTCCTCGTGATAGAGGCAGTAGATGTTCTTCGGGCCGATGCCGTCGGGGAAGGGGAAGCTGCGCTTGATCTCCAGCGGCTTCGTCTCGACCCAGGCGCCGTTTTCCCAGTAGCGGCCGTTGGCGGTGACCTCGCGCAGGTTGATCTCCGGGTTGAAGTTGGTGGCGAAGGCCTTGCCATGGTCGCCGGCGTTGCAGTCGATGATGTCGAGGGTGTCGATCCTGCTGAAGTGATGCTTCAGGGCGTAGGCGGTGTAGACGTTGGTGACGCCCGGGTCGAAGCCGCAGCCGAGTAGGGCGGTGAGACCGGCGTTTTTGAACTTCTCCTGATAGGCCCACTGCCAGTGGTACTCAAACTTGGCGACGTCCCGCGGCTCGTAGTTGGCGGTGTCGATGTAATGCACGCCGGCCTCGAGGCAGGCGTCCATGATGGTGAGGTCCTGGTAGGGCAGGGCGACGTTGATGACGACCTCGGGCCTGAAGCTGTTCAGGAGCTTGACGAGCTCGGGGACGTTGTCGGCGTCCACGGCGGCGGTCTGGATGGGGCGCTTGAGCTCGGCGGCGATGCCGTCGCACTTGGACTTGGTGCGGCTGGCCAGCATGATCTCGCCGAAGACCTCGGGGAGCTGGGCGCATTTGTGGGTGACGACACGGCCGACGCCGCCGGCTCCGATGATGAGGACTTTATGGGACATGAGGGGATCTTGGGGAAATGGGGTGGGCGGGGGCCGCAGGGGGAGCGAGGGGAGGGAGTGCGCGATTCTAGGCGGCGGGGGGGGAATGCAACGTTCAATGTGTTCACATCACAGGAACCCTGGAGGATGGGGGCATCTGGGGTGGCTGAAAAAGGTTTTGTTCGGCGGGAGGTCAGGTCGAATTTTTAGGAGGTTTGGCATTTCCGCCGGAGTCAGTTGCGGGCAGGGAGGCGGACCACAGAGGGGAAATGGCGGGTGCAGGGGGGCCTGGGCAGGTGAAAACAACCTTGCAAAATTTTGGCTCGCAACCATAAGAGCGCCCGTTCGTTTTTGAACGCGCCAGCGTGCCACTGTGTCACATGGCGTCCCCTTCCTCAAACAACCCATCAACCATGACAGTGACAATATGATCCAAGTGCAAAACCTCCGAAAAGAGTTCGGTGCCAAGGTGGCCGTGGACAATGTGTCCTTCACCGTGGAAAAAGGTGAAGTTCTCGGTTTCCTCGGACCTAACGGCGCTGGCAAGTCCACCTCCATGCGCATGGTCACCGGCTACTTCCGCCCTACTGCGGGCAGCATCAAGGTCGGCGGCATCGACATGCTGGAAAACCCTGAGCAGGCGAAGAGGAGCATCGGCTACCTGCCGGAAAACGCGCCGCTCTACTCCGACATGACCGTGGCCAGCTTCCTGGGCTTCTGCGCCGAGGTGCGCGGCATCACCGGTGCGGCGAAGTCCAAGGCGATCGACCGGGTGCTGGACCTCTGCTTCCTGCACCGGGTGCGCAACCAGAGCGTGGACACGCTTTCCAAGGGCTACCGGCACCGCACCTGCTTCGCCCAGAGCATCATCCATGACCCGGATGTGCTGATCCTGGACGAGCCGACGGACGGCCTGGACCCGAACCAGAAGCATGAAGTGCGTCAGCTCATCAAGAACATGGGCAAAAACAAGGCCATCATCTTCTCCACCCACATCCTGGAGGAGGTCGACGCCGCCTGCTCGCGCGCGATGATCATCGACCGCGGCAAGGTCGTGGCCGACGGCACGCCCGAGTCCCTCCGCAAGCTCGTCCCCGGCTGCGCCAGCCTGGACGAGGTCTTCCGCTCCCTCACCCGCTCCGACCTGGAGAAATAAGAGACTGAGACAACCCCTGACCGCTCTTCTTCCCACCCATGAAAAATTCCGACCTCGCGACCACGCTGGCGATCTTCAAACGGGAGTTCCTCTCCTACTTCAATTCGCCGGTGCTCTATGTCATCGTCGTCATCTACCTGCTGGCTTCGATGGGCTTCACCTTCTTCTTCGGCCGCTTCCTGGACAGCGACAACGCCTCCCTGACCCAGACCTTCTTCTTCTGGCATCCCTGGATCTACATCGTCCTGGCGCCCGCCGTGGGCATGCGGCTCTGGTCTGAGGAGCACCGCCTGGGCACCTTTGAGCTGCTGATGACCATGCCGCTCTCCCCCTGGCAGGCCATCGTCGGCAAGTTCGTCGCCGCCGCCCTCGTCTGGGCCATCGGCCTGGCGCTGACCTTCTCCATCGTCATCACGGTCTCCTGGCTGGGCAATCCCGACCCTGGTCCGATGATCACCGGCTATGTGGCCAGCTATTTGTACGCCCTCGGCTGCCTGGCCGTCACCAGCGCCGCCAGCGCCTACACACGCAGCCAGGTCGTCTGCTTCATTGTCAGCGTGGCGCTCTGCATCCTGCTGACCCTCATCGGCTACCCGGGCATTGTGGACAGCGTTGTCCGCACTCTTCCCGGCTCCCTCGAGGGCCTGGTCCGCTTCGTCAGCTACCTCAGCTTCATGGATCACTTCTACGAAATGACCAAGGGCATCTTCGTCATCCGTGACGTGCTCTACTTCATCTCCGTGATCGTGGTGGCCCTGATCATCACCCACCTCGGCCTTCGCTCGAAACGCGCCTGATCCACCCTCAAACTGCGATCTGAGAACCCTCAAACGCGAACTCCCTTATGAATCTGAACAGTAAAGAAGGCACCGCAGGTCTCACGGCCCTGCTGACCATCGCCATCGTCATCGCCGTGAACTTCCTGGTCGGCGGCCTGGGCTTCCTCAACGGCCGCTTTGATGTCACCGAGGACAGGCTTTACACCCTCTCCCAGGGCACGCGGAACATCCTTGACCGCCTTAACCCGGACGAGCCGGTGACCATTCGTTATTACGTGACCTCCGAGGACCGGGTGATGCCGCCGATGCTCAAGACCCACTCCCGCACGGTGCAGGACCTGATCCTCGAGTTCCAGAAGGCCGCCAAGGGCAAGGTCATCCTGGAGAAGATGGCGCCAAACCCCAACACCGAGGACGAGGACAAGGCCCGCGAGGATGACATCCAGGGCGTGCCGGTGAACACCGACGGAGACAACGTCTACCTCGGCCTTGCCATCCAGTGTGCCAAGCAGAAGGAGGTGCTGCCCTTCCTGAACCCGAACGAGGAGACCGCGCTCGAATACAATGTCGCCCGCGCCATCCAGAAGGTGTCCAAGGAGAAAAAAACCGTTGTTGGCGTCATGAGCTCCATGCCGATCATCGGCTCGCCCATGTTTCCCTTCCAGCGCCAGCAGGGGCAGCAGCCCTGGGTGCTGATCCAGCGCCTGCGCATGGATTATGAAGTGCGTGAGGTCCAGATGACCGCCGCCAGCATCGACAACGATGTCAGCGTCCTGGTCGTCGTGCATCCTGCCGACATCACCGAGCAGGCCGAGTACGCCATTGACCAGTATCTCATGAAAGGCGGCCAGGTGGTCGCGCTTGTTGACCCGCAGTGCCTTGTCGCCCAGCGCGTTTACAGCGGCCAGCAGAATCCGATGACCGGCCAGCCCGGAGGCGTGGTCAACCCCACCTCCGACCTGCCCAACCTCTTCAAGGCCTGGGGCGTGACCTACAACAAGGCGGACATCGTCGCCGACGTGAACTACCGCACACAGCTCATGGGACGCCAGACACCGGTCGCCCTTCGCCTGCCCAGCGAAGCCCTCAACAGGCAGGAGCGCATCACCGCCGACCTGCAGAGCCTGCTGTTCATGATGACCGGCACTCTGGACGTGGTCAGCAAGGATGGGATCACCGCGACCGTCCTCGCCGCCTCTTCGGAGGCCAGCGAGCTCATTGACAACACCACGGCCGAGAAACTGCTGCGCGAGCCCGTCTCCAACTTCAACGCCAGCGGCAAGAAGCAGACGCTCGCCGTCATGCTGAAGGGCAAGTTCAAGACTGCCTTCCCGGGCGGCAAGCCGAAAGCCCCCGCCGAGGCCAAGCCCGAGGGCGGTGGCGCCCAGGACGACGCCAGCGCGCCCAAGACCAGCGCCACTCCGGCAGCCACCCCGGCCGCTGAAGCGAAGAAGGACGAGGCCAAGCCCGCCGAACCTGCCAAGCCCGCTGACGGCACCATCCTGGAGTCCCAGAACGCCGAAGGCGTGGTCGTCGTCTTTGCCGATTCCGACATGATGTATGACGCGTTCACGGTGCAGCAGGATCCGATGACCGGAGGCATGGTTGCCGTGGATGGCAACCTGCCGATGTTCCTGAACACGGTGGAAATCCTCAGCGGTGGCGGCGACCTCCTCCAGGTCCGAAGCCGTGCCAGCACCCGCCGACCCTTTGCCAAGATGGATGAGCTGCGTGAAAACGTGGAGAAAAAGTTCCGCCCCAGCCTCACCCAGAAGCAGGCGGAGATGGACAAGATCGCCGCCGACATGGGGCCGCTGCGCGTGAAAAACGGCCAGCTGGTCGATCCCGCGCAGATCAAGAAGCTCCAGGAGCTCATGGAAAAGCAGACCCAGATCAAGCGTGAGATCCGTGAGATCAAGAAGGACCAGAACAAGGACATCGACTTCACCCAGAACATCATCACCCTGCTGAACGTCTTCGGAGTGCCGCTGCTGGTCGTGGCCGTCGGCCTGACCCTGGCCATCCGCCGCCGCGCCACCACCGCCGCCGCCTGACCCACACCTGAGAGAACCTCAACCTGATTCATTAGACATGAAGAAGCTTCTAATCCTCCTGGTCGTCCTTGGCGGCCTCATCGGTTTTGCCGTCTATTATCAGAACGAGCAGAACAGGACCCTCAACACGGCCGCCACCCGCGGGGTGCGGCAGCGGGAGTACCTGCTGCCCGACCTGCGCATCGAGGCCCTGCGCAAGTTCATCCTCAAGGATGACAAGAACACGGTGACCATCGCGGTCAGTGACGACCTGAAGTCCGCCGTGGTCGCCGAGCGTGCAGGCTATCCCGCCTCCATGGACAAGCTCAGCACCACCATGAGCGACCTGCGTGAGCAGAAAATCTCCAGCAAGGTGCAGATCGGCAAGTCCGCCTGGGCGAAGAACAAGCTCAAGGCCCCTGGCGATGGCACCGAGGGCATCGGCACGCAGGTCGAGATGAAGGACGGCGCCGACAAGGCCCTGGCCACGCTCATCCTGGGAGACAACACCGACATCTCCGGCACCAACAACCCGAATCCGATGATGGGCGGAACCAGCCAGCGGCTGGTCCGCACGATCGAGGATGGCGAAACGATCTGGCAGGTCAGCAACACCTTCTTTGACCTGGAGGCCAAGGCCGAGAACTGGATCGACAAGTCCTTCATTGATGTGCAGAAGATCAAGGAGATCGCCGTCACCGCCCCCAAGGGCGACGATTCCTGGACGATCAACCGTGCCAAGGAAACGGACACCGACTTCGTGCTCGTCACCCGCCAGGCAGCGGAGTCCCTGGACAACTCCAAGATCTCGGCCAGCAGCCTGCTGTCCTCGCCCAGCTTCAACGACGTCAGCCCCAAGGAGAAGGCCGCCGAACTCCTCAAGGACGCCACCAAGGTGAAGATCACCACCTTCGATGGCTTCACCTACGACATCCAGGTCGCCAAGCAGAGCAAGGACGGCGGCGACAAGTACCACATGAGTGTGAACGTCTCCGCCGACATTCCCAAGGCACGCACGCCGGTGAAGGATGAGAAGGAGGAGGACAAGAAGAAGGCGGATGAAGCCTTTGCCGCCGACAAGAAGTCTCGTGAGGATAAGCTTGCGAAGGAGCAGAAGTTTGCCGGCTGGGTCTATGAAGTCAGCGAATACACCGTCAACAACCTGCTGAAGAAGCGCAGCGAGATCGTGAAGCTGGAGGTGCCCAAGGCGACGGACGCCGCGAAGCCCGCGGCTCCAGCGCCCGCCTCCCAGCCACCGGCCGGTGGTGCGGCCTCCGCTCCCGCGCCAGCACCCCAGCCCGCCCAGGTCGTTCCAGCGGCCCCGCCTGCTCCAAATCCGGCTGCCGCAGCCTCGAAGCCGGTCAGCGTGACAACGCCGCCGGTTTCAGTGCCAGCGCTTCCGGAAAAGGCCGAAGCCGGGAAGAAGAACTGAGCATAGAACCCTGGCGGAATGAAAAAACCCCTCCCGGAACATGGGAGGGGTTTTTGTTAGACCTTGCGGGTGGCTGAGAAGGATCAGCGCCAGGAAACAATGTCATCCTTGGTGTTGCGCACCTTGTCAGGTCCGAGGCACTGCACGCCGGAGCTGGCGGGGAGGAACTGCGGCGCCCTCGCTGAAA
This sequence comes from Prosthecobacter sp., assembly GCA_044345155.1. Taxonomy (GTDB): domain Bacteria; phylum Verrucomicrobiota; class Verrucomicrobiia; order Verrucomicrobiales; family Verrucomicrobiaceae; genus Prosthecobacter. The sequence goes on from JBIJBP010000109.1 coordinate 8,602, forward strand.
TGCGCTGGTCCACATTGCTCGCGTCCGGGTTCTCGATGCGGTTGTCCAGGTTGGTGTCCAGCATCAAGTAGTAGGGCATCCCCCAGATGTCCACGAGCCGCACGTTGCCGCCGCTGCCGGTGCCGCCGCTTGGATCGATGATGCCGAAGGAGGATCCGTTCTTCGCAATCGGAAGGTCGATGAACTTGATGCCGCGTGGGTTCATGTTGGACGGGTCGCTCGGGTCTGTCATCGCCATGAGCACGTTGACGAAACTGGTGGTGTCGTCGGTGAGGATGGGGTCGATGTCATCGCCGCCGCTTGATCCGCTGAGGTCAACCGGGAAGCGGTTGTACTCCGTGCGGTAGTGGCCGACGGCGACCTGGAGGTCCTTCATGACGGCCTTGATGCGCGTCGTGTTCGCCATCTGCATGACCTTGTTGGTCACGGGAACGGCAAGTGAGGCGAGGATGGCGATGATGACGATGACGACGAGCAGTTCGACGAGCGTGAATCCTCGCCTTGCCGGGTGGATGAATGCGGATGTTGTTTTCATGGTTTGTTGCGGGGGGTGGCTGCTTCAGTCGTCATGCTCCGGCTTCTGGCCGACGCATGAATCAGCTCAAAGCGTTATCCGCTTAAATCACAAACGGGGCACGTCCGTCAAGAGTCCCGACGCCAAACATCAAGGCATCGTGCAATGATGCTGTGCCGCAGTGCCGTTGCACACCTGAAGTTTTGATTGTCAACTTGTGCTTGCATCCTATAATCGTAGGATAATTATCGGCGCCCATTCCAAACAAAAAAACATCAAGCCGGTTATCAACCCCACATCTATGGCAAAAGCAGCGAGCACAAGCAGCAAGGCAGTGAAGTACGTTTATTCCTTCGGAGCAGGAAAAGCGGATGGTGATGGCTCCATGAAGGCGCTGCTTGGTGGCAAAGGGGCAAACCTTGCTGAGATGAGCCGCATCGGCCTGCCGGTGCCTCCCGGGTTCACCATCACCACCGAAGTCTGCACCTACTTCTACGACAACAAGCGCACCTACCCGGCCGTGCTTCAGAAGCAGATGGAGGAAGGCATCGCCAAGATGGAGAAGATCATGGGCTGCAAGTTTGGTGACGCCAAGGGCATGCCCCTGCTGGTCGCCGTCCGTTCCGGCGCCCGTGACTCGATGCCGGGCATGATGGACACCATCCTAAACCTCGGCCTCAACGACGAAACCGTCCTGTCGCTGGTGAAGGCGACCAACAACGAACGTTTCGCCTGGGACTGCTACCGCCGCTTCATCCAGATGTACGGTGATGTCGTGCTCGGCGTGCAGAAGCGCGAAGGCGAGGACCATGAGCCTTTCGAAACCGTCATCGAATCGTACAAGCACGAGAAGTATCACAAGGACATCATCGACAGCGATCTCAGCGCCGAAGACCAGAAGGAGCTCGTGAAGCGGTTCAAGGCCCTCGTCAAGGAGCGCACCGGCAAGGTGTTCCCCAACAGCCCCTGGGACCAGCTGCGCGGTGCCGCCGGCGCCGTCTTCGGCTCCTGGATGAACGACCGTGCGATCGTTTACCGCCGCAAGTACAACATCCCTCATGAATGGGGCACCGCCGTGAACGTGCAGGCCATGGTGTACGGAAACACCGGCAACGACTCCGGATCCGGCGTGGCCTTCACCCGCAACCCTGCCAACGGGGTCAACGAATTCTACGGCGAATTCCTGATCAACGCCCAAGGCGAGGATGTGGTCGCCGGCGTCCGCACGCCCGAGCCGGTCGCCCAGCTTGAGAAGGAGATGCCCAAGGCCTTCGCCGAACTGATGAAGGTCCGTCAGATTCTTGAGAAACATTTCAAGGATGTCCAGGACGTTGAATTCACCATCCAGCAGGGCAAGCTGTTCATGCTTCAGACCCGCAACGGCAAGCGTACCGCCGCCGCCGCCCTGAAGTTCTCCATGGACATGGTCAAAGAGAAGCTCATCGACTGGGAAACCGCCATCCTGCGCAACCCGGCCGACCAGCTCGAGCAGCTCCTCGCCCCTGACTTTGACGTCAGCGAAATCAAGAAGGCCAAGGAACTTGCCAAGGGCCTGCCCGCCGGTCCTGGCGCCGCCTCCGGCATCATCTACCTCAATGCGAACCGTGCAGCCGCCGCCGCCGAAGCAGGTGAAACCGTGCTGCTCGTCCGCAACGAAACCTCTCCGGAAGACCTTCGCGGCATGATCGCCGCCGCAGGCATTCTGACTGCCAAGGGCGGTGTCTCCTCCCACGCGGCCCTTGTGGCACGCCAGATGGGCAAGGTCTGCATCTGCGGCGCAAGCGCCGTCGAAATCGACTACGACAAGAAGACCGTCACCATCGCCGGTCAGGTCTTCAAGGAAGGCAAGGACAGCCTTAGCATCGACGGCACCGCCGGCACCATCTACGGCGGCAAGATCAAGACCGGTCCGTCGTCCATCGTCACCGGCTTGCTGCATAACGACCACGCCGCCCAGGCGACCGAGAAGTTCAAGAACTTCAAGCAGCTGATGAGCTGGTGCTCCAAGGTCACCCGCCTCCAGGTTCGCACCAACGCCGACAATCCGGAGCAGACCGAAAACGCCATCGCGTTCGGCGCCCAGGGCATCGGCCTCACCCGCACGGAGCACATGTTCTTCGAAGGCGACCGCATCGACGCCGTTCGTGAGATGATCCTCGCGGACAATGTCGCTGATCGTGAGAAGGCCCTCGCCAAGCTGCTTCCTTACCAGCGTGAGGACTTCACCGGCATCTTCGAGGCCCTCAACGGCCTGCCTGCCACCATCCGTCTTCTTGACCCGCCCCTCCACGAATTCGTTCCGCACGAAGCGGCCGCCCAGGCCGACCTTGCCAAGAAGATGGGCGTGTCCGTTGAGAAGGTGAAGAGCCGTGTTGCCGCCCTGCATGAGTTCAACCCCATGCTCGGCCACCGCGGATGCCGCCTTGGCATCGCCTATCCGGAAATCACCGCCATGCAGGCCCGCGCCATCTTTGAGGCTGCCGCTGATGTGGCCAAGAAGAAGATCAAGGTGAAGCCTGAGGTCATGGTGCCTCTCGTCGGTTTCAAGAAGGAGCTCGACCTGCAGGTCGAGATCATTCACAACGTCGCCAAGGCCGTCATGGCCGAGAAGAAGGTGAAGTTCGACTACATGGTCGGCACCATGATCGAAGTTCCCCGCGGTGCCCTGACTGCGGACGAAATCGCCCAGACCGCCCAGTTCTTCTCCTTCGGCACCAATGACCTGACCCAGACCGCCCTTGGCATCAGCCGCGACGACATGGGTTCGTTCCTGATGCCCTACACTGAGAACGAAATCTTCAAGAAGAACCCCTTTGCCACGCTGGACACCACCGGCGTCGGCCAGCTCATCAAGACCGCCATCGAAAAAGGCCGCAGCACCCGCCCCGACATCAAGCTGGGCATCTGCGGTGAGCACGGTGGCGATCCTGACTCCGTGAAGTTCTGCCATCAGGTGGGGCTTTCCTATGTGAGCTGCAGTCCTTTCCGAGTCCCCGTTGCCCGCCTTGCCGCCGCGCAGGCAGCCATCGAGGAAAAGCGTGCCGCTGCGAAGGCCGCTGCCGGGAAACCTGTCCGCGGTGTCGGCAAGTCCGGCTCCACGGCAAAACAAAACAACAAAGCAACCAACAACAACACACATACCATGGCTAAGAAAGCTGCAAAGAAGGCCGCCAAGAAGGCCGCCGCTCCGAAGAAGGCCGCTGCTCCGAAGAAGGCCGCTGCTCCGAAGAAGGCCGCCAAGAAGGCCGCCGCTCCGAAGAAGGCCGCCAAGAAGGCTGCCAAGAAGGCTGCCAAGAAGTAAGCTGACGGGTCTCGCATGAGACCTTCCACGGCGAAGCAATTCGTCATCAAAAGCCCTGTGAAGTTCCTGCTTCACAGGGCTTTTTTGTCGGCTACAAAATCGTCCGTCACCTGAAGTACGGACCGCCTCATCCCCATGGCCATCCTCGAAGTTCGAAACCTCACCAAGCGCTGGAGCGGCGGCCGCCTTGCGCTGGACAATGTGAGCTTTGAGATGCGGCAGGGAGAAATCCTGGGGCTGCTCGGCCACAACGGCGCCGGCAAAAGCACCGTGCTTGGCATCACCCTCGGCATGGTCAGGCCGGATGCCGGGGAGGTGGTCATCAACGGTTGTTCCGTCCAGTCCCAGCGTGCCCGTGCCTTGGGCAACGTCGGCGCCATTTACGAGGCGGCGCATTTTTATGACTACCTCTCCGGCTGGCAGAACCTGCGCGTCCTCTGTTCCCTCTCCGGCTGGTGGGACGAGGTCGAAGTGCGGCGTGTGCTGAAGCTGGTCAACCTCGACCAGCGCGCCCATCACAAAACCCGCACCTACAGTCATGGCATGCGGCAGCGGCTTGCGCTTGCCCAGGCCCTTCTGCCGAGGCCCAAGTGCCTCCTTCTGGATGAACCCACCGACGGCCTGGATCCGGAGGGCATCCGTGAGTTTCGCGAACTGGTTCTCAAGTTGCGCGCCGAATATGGCATGACCATCCTGCTCAACTCCCATCTCCTCGCCGAGGTCGAGCAGATGTGCGACCGCTGCGTGATCCTGAAGCAGGGCAGGAAGATGTATGAAGGTGTCGTGCCTTCCCAGCAGAAGAAGCAGCGGGTTTTCCAGCTTCAGACCCGTGACTTCACCCGGGCGCGTGAGGCGGTGCAGGCCGCCGGTGCCACGGTTGACCCCGTCACCAGCCTGGTGGAGTTGCCCGAGCATCTGACCGGGCCTGACATGCTGCGCCGCATCGTGGAAGCCGGCGCACGCGTCGATTCCTGGACCGCCCATCGTCCCACGCTTGAAGAATTCTACCTTGGCATGACCGGCGCATGACCCTCTTCCTTCACCAGTGGAAAAGCGAGCTCCTGAAGCTCTTCGCCCGCCGCCGCACCTACATCGGCTTCGTGGCGTTCATCGCCCTGGAGCTGGTCATCTGGCTGCTCTTTGAGTTTCTCAACGGGGAGAAGCGCCTGGCCTGGCTGATCGCGCGGCAGGGACAGTCCTTCGAGCAGTACGACTCCTGCCTGACCCTCGCCTTCATCATCATTGGATTGTCCGTCCTGCTGCTCGGCGCCATCTACCTGGCGCTTGTCGGCGGTGACATCGTGGCCAAGGAGGGCGAGGACGGGCACTACCGTCTGCTGCTCGTCCGCCCCATCAGCCGCGTCAGGCTTCTGGCCATCAAGTACCTCAGCTGCGTCGGCTACACCTTCCTGCTCATCCAGTTCATCGTCTGGACCTCGTTCCTCCTTGGCCTCATCCTGAAGGGCTGGGGCGGCGGCTTCTTCGTCGCCACGCTGGATCCCGCGATCCTGGAGTTCTATCCCTGGGATGAAGGGCTGCGGCGCTTCGTGCTCAGCACGCTGCTGGTTTCCTTCAGCATGACGGTGGTCACCAGCATCGCGTTCTTCTTCTCCTGCTTCCCGATGAAGCCCGCCGCCGCGACCATCGGCGCCCTCACGTACTTCCTCATCGACCGCATCGTCCGAGAGACGGGGTTCATGGACAGCTACGACCAGTTCCTGCTGACCAAGCACATCAGCGCCTGGGCCCTCGCCCTCAAGGCCGAGATCCCCTGGGCGGTCATCCTGCGCAGCATGACCGTCATCGCCGCGGTCAACCTCAGCCTCTTCATCGTCGGCACGGCGTTCTTCCAGTCCCGCGACCTCAAGTCATGATCCTTCTTGAAACCGTCCATGAGCTTCGTGTCTGGCGCCGCCAGGCCGGACGCGTCCTCCTTGTCCCCACCATGGGCGCCCTGCATGAGGGTCATGCCAGCCTGGTGCGCGAGGCACGCCGCCTCGCCGGTGACTCCGCCCGCGTGGCGGCGACCATCTTTGTGAACCCGCTCCAGTTCGGGCCTAACGAAGATTTCGACCGCTATCCGCGCACCCTGGAGGCCGACCTCCGCCTCTGCGAGGAGGCGGGCGCCGACCTCGTGTTCGCCCCGCCTGTGCAGGAGGTCTATCATCCGGACCGCAGCATCAGCATCACCGAGTCATCACTGTCCACCGTCCTGTGCGGGGCCAGCAGGCCGGGACATTTTGACGGTGTCTGCACGGTCGTCGCGAAGCTCTTCAATCTCGTTCAGCCCGACGAGGCCCTGTTTGGCAGGAAGGACTACCAGCAGCTCGCCGTCATCCGCCGCCTCGTGCGCGACCTCGACATTCCCGTCGTTGTTCATGGGGTGGACACGGTGCGCGAGCCGGACGGCCTGGCCATGAGCTCAAGAAACCGCTACCTCACGCCGGAGGAGCGCGCCCAGGCTTCCGCCCTCCAGGCCGCCCTGCGCAGGGCCCGTGACGCCTGGCTGGCCGGTGAGCAGGATGTCCCCCGCCTGCTGCGGGCGATTCGTGAACATGTGGCCGTCAACGCCCCGCTCTGCCGTGAGGATTACGTCAGCATCGTCGACCCTGGCAGCCTTCAGCCGCTGGCGCAGGCCGAGGATCATGCGGTCGCGCTGCTGGCTTTTTGGTTCGGCAAGGCGCGCCTGATCGACAACATCGAGCTGCGGCGATGAACGCCCCGGCGGCTCGGGGGTTGTGACGAAGCGGAAGACCGTGTTAAGCTTTTTGTTCAACCTGTCGTGAACCGTCGCCGCCTTTTGCAGACCCTCGCCGCCGCTCCGCTGGCCGCAGCTGGGGCCGGGTCTTCGCGCAGGGCGCCGTTCCGCGTGCTTTACAGCAATGACCTCACGAACATCACCTCCTGCGTCAGCCCGTATCACCTCCTGCGTCAGCCCGTATCACCGGCAGCGCGAGCCGTTTCGTCCGGCGATGCTGGAGGCCGCGGTGGACGAGGTGGCCGGCCTGGTGGACGCGCATTTTCTCCAGCCCGGGCTGGGTGTGGTGCCGCTCTGGCCGAGCGAGGTGCTGCCGCTGAAGGAGCACTTTGAATGGGTGAGCCAACGTTATGGCACGGGTCCGGATTCGTTCTCACGTTTTGTCCTCAATGGCGGCGACCTGGTGCAGGTTTTCATCGATTGTTGCCGGCAGAAGGGCCAGGCCGCCTTCATCTCGCTGCGCATGAACGATGCGCATCACAAGGAGTTTGTGGATCCGAAGCCGGGTGACAGGCCGGGCAGCAGCATCGGCATGAGCGTCACGCGCTGGTATGCCGAGCATCCGGAGCATCGCATCCGGCCGGGTTCCCTGCGCGGCGCCGACCTGGTCCTGAACTGGGCGGTGCCGGAGGTCCGGGAACAGAAGCTGGCGATGATCCGTGAGCTGTGCGGACGCTATGAGATGGATGGGCTGGAGCTCGATTTCCTGCGCTTCTACAGCTACTTTCGCGAGGCTGAAACGCCGCTCGACCAGCGCCGCGCGATCATGACCGGCTTTGTCAGGGAGGTGCGCCGCCTGCTCGGTCCGGAGCGCTGGCTCTGCGCCCGGGTGCCCTGCCACCTGCCGGCGTTGAACATGCTCGGCCTGGATCTGAAGGCGTCAGTCTCCGCCGGGCTGGACATGGTGAACGCTTCCGCCCATTACTTCACCACGCAGCAGCATGACCTGGCGTTGATCCGCGAACAAACGATGGGGGCGGCCTTGTACTTCGAGCTCTGCCACACGCTCTGGAAGGGTGACAAGGTGCAGGCGGGCTATGACGTGTTTCCCTTCCGGCGTGCCACGCGCGAGCATCTGCACACCAGCGCTCATCTCGCCTATGCCCGGGGTGCGGACGGCATCAGCCTGTTCAACTTCGCCTACTACCGCCAGCATGGCCAGGGGGAGGGACGCGGGCCGTTTGGCGAGCCACCTTTTGAAGCGTTGCGGGACCTGCGCACACCCGAGGCGCTGTCACGCGCGCCGCAGCATGCCTTCATCGCCTCCAGCTGGAGGGCGCCCGGCATGAAGCCGCTGCAGGTGCCGCGCAAGATCGAGCCGGGCAGGGCCGCGAAGTTCAACCTGGACCTCGCGGCTCCGGCCGGTGGCTGGAAAAAGGACGCCCGTGTCCGCATCCAGGCGGACAGCCGGCTGGGCGGCTCGGATTGGACCGCCGCGTTCAACGGCGAACCCGTCAGCGCCACAAGCGACGTTTCGGAACCCTTTCCCGTGGCATATCCATCCATGATGGGCGCGCCGGATGAACTGCGGGCCTGGACCGTGCCCGCAGGTCTGCTGCGTGAGGGGCGGAACAGCCTTGAAGTCACCCTTCATGAAGGCCCTGCCTGCTCCGTACTGTTTGTGGATCTTGCCGTCCCCGCCTGAACTTCCTCATGAAAAGCAAACTCACCCTGATTGTTGCCACCCTTTTGGTTGCCGGGAGATCCTCGGCCGAAGTCATCCAGGCCGACCTGCTCATCGTCGGTGGCAGCGAGTCCGCCTGTGCCGCCGCGGTCCAGGCGGCGCGCCTCGGCGTGAGTAAGATCGTGCTGGTGAACGACATCGGCTGGCTGGGCGGCCAGTTCAGCGCGGAGGGCGTGGGCTGCCTGGATGAATGGATCGTGGTGAACGGCAAGCGGACAAACTTTCCGCGCAGCGGGCTGTTCCTGGAGATGGTCAGGCGCATCCGTGCGCATAATTCGGCGAAGTATGGCAAGGCCTGCCCAGGCAACGCCTTCTGCGGCACCGAGACGATTGAGCCGAAGGCCGCCGCGGACATCTTTGAATCCTGGCTGGGAGAGCATGCAACCCAGGTGCGGGTGCTGCGCGGCTGGGAGCCGGTCCGCGTGAACGTGAAGTCCGGCGCCGTCACCGGCGTGGTTTTTGCCAAGGTGCATCCCGAGCCCAGGCCGGGCGAGACCTGTGAGGTGCGTGCGCCCCTGACGCTCGACTCCTCCGACTGGGGTGATGTCATCCGGCTCAGCGGGGCGAAATACGGCGCGGGTCCGGATTTGAAGTCACGGTTCGGCGAGGCGAGCGCGCCGGAGGCCTTTGATGAGGCGGGTGCCCAGGAGATGAACCCCATCTCCTACTGCGTGGTGCTGCGCGAGACGCTGGGCAGGGATGCGACCGTGCCGCGTCCATCAACCTATGACCCGGCATCGTTCAAGTCCCTCGACAAGGGAGCCCCGTGGGTGGACAGCGACATGAGCGCGGGCATCTATTCGCCGAGCGGCAACAGCCCCTACACGCATCGCCGGCTGGTGGACCGCTGGCACAACGGCTTCGAGCCCGGTGCCGAGGCCACGTTCATCAACTACCCCGTGCAGGACTACCCGCTCTGCCAGCTCCCGCAGCGCGTGCTTGATGCGCTGGAGAAGACGGAGCCCGGCGCCTCGAAGAAGAACATCGTCCATCTCACGCCCGCGCAGCGCCGGATCATCTTTGAAGATGCGAAGCAGCATGCGCTGGGCGTGCTGCATCATCTTCAGACGGCGGTGCATGACCGCGTGGGGGACTTCCCCCAGTCCTTCCGCTACATGCGCCTGACCGAGGAGTTTGGCACGCCGGACAACCTGCCGCCCAAACCCTACGTGCGCGAAGGCCTGCGGCTGGAGGCCATGCTGATGCTGCG
>JBIJBP010000110.1:0-17903 GCA_044345155.1 Prosthecobacter sp.
ACATCGTCAAGCAGCCGCTCATCCTCGCCGGGGAAAACTCCAGCTCACGCCTGCAGTTTGACCACCTCGTTGCCAAAGCCGGGTTGAGCGAACGGGTGAACGTCATCATGACGGCGGGCAACGTCACATCCATCCTCAACTACGTGGCTCTCGGCATGGGCGTGGCCATCCTCTCCCGCCCTGCGACCGAGGCGCTGCCCGTGCCCGCCGATGTGAAAGCCCACTTCATCCACCGCAATGTATCCAGCTTCCTCGGCCACGACCAAGTCGCGCTCCTCCACCCCAAAGGCCGCCACGAAATCGCCCACGTCCGCACCTTTCGCGAGATGGTGATGATGGGGCTGAAAGCTGAGGCGTGAAGGCGGCCTCAAGCTGAGACACGCAGCTGGCGTCCAGCAGAAGGCAGTATACCCATCTTTGGACGGCAAGAACCGCCTTCACCCCATTCACGTGCATGTGCGTGAGGTGGTGATCTACGCCCTTTGTGCGGATGGGGATTACTTCGGATCAGCCGCAGCCACGCTCTCAACGCCACACCTCACCCTTCACTGGATCACCCGGCACGTCGAGGAGCTGGACTTTGTTGATGCTGACGAAGCGGGCGTGGTCGGTGAACTGGCGGACGATGCGTTTTTGCTCGTCGAGCTCGAAGAACTGCGCGGTGGTGGCGAGATAGCCGTGGCCGAGCCAGTTGATGACGAGGGTGTGGCCGTCGGGCAGGCGCTGGAAGCCGCTGATGAGGCGCAGCGGGTTGTTGGGCACATCCTGCGTGCCGAGCTTCCACACGGTTTTCCCCTCGCGGTCGAGTTCCAGCATGGCCTCGCCCTCACCGCAGGCGATGAGGAGGTGGCCGTTGGGCAGTTCGCGGACTTCGTGAGGATCGCCGGGCGTTTGGATTGAGCGGAGGAGCTTGCCTTCGGCGCTGAGTTCGAGGATGGCGCGGTCGCCTTTGGCGCTGATGAGATAGCGACCGTCTTTCGTGCGACGGCAGCCGCGCATTTGATCGTGCGTGTTTTTCGTTTTCACCGGCACGGCAATCTCGCTGACGATTTGGCCATTGCGGCCGACTTCCACGAGTCGCTTCGTGCCGCACTCGACGACCATGACCTTGCCATCGGGCAAAGGCTGGCAGCCGTGGACCTCGGTCTTCTCCGGGGCGCGGTAGCTCCAAACGACCTTGTGGTCGAGCGTGACCTCGCGAGCGCCGCGCAGGTGGCTGAAGAGCACGTTGCCATTCGCCAGCATCCACACGTCCTGCGGTTTCTCGGCGGGATGCTCCCACTCCACACGGCCATCCGCAGCGATGATGGCCACTTTGTTGCCGCCGTAGTCGCTGACGAGCAAACGACGGCCAAAAGTGGTTGCTGCTTTAGCCGCATTGTCGGGACTGATTCGGCTAAAGCCGAAGCCACTTTCCCGATCCGGCACCGGATCGCTGAGGAGGTTGCGGTTGTTTCGTTGCAGCGGCGGCTCGGGGCTCTCCCAGCCTCGCGGGGCACCGAGATGCACCACATGCTGGCCCGTGATGTCGTCGATCCGCAGGTTGTCCATGACGAAACCGTTCCGCGAGCAACGCCAGCAATGAATCGCGCTGCCACCGCTCTTGATGACATTGCCGATGACCTCGTAGCCATCGAGATTGAAGTTCGGCTCGATGCTGGTGACGCCGGTCTCCATGTAGTTGTAATTGCACTTCACGTTGCGCAGATGACCGCGAAACGACGGATGGCCGAGCAGGTAGGCAGCGCCGTTCGGATTGATGGTGCGCGTGCGCTGGATGGTGATGTCTTCGGCGTCAAAGGACTCGCCGGGGCCGGTTTTGCCGCCGGGCAGGAACTTCCCGGTGTGCTCGCCGTAGCACATCACGGAGCGATTCGTGTCCATCATCGTGATGCCTTCCACGAGCACGCCGCGCACTCGACCATGGACGAGCACGCAGGCATTGATGTCCTTCACGAGGAAGCCGGGCTGCACGTTGTGAGTGGCATTCATGTCGATGGTGCCCTTTCCCGTGATGCGCACGTTTTCGATGGTGTCCGGCTGGCGTCCATGGCCGACCCGGATGCCATACGCGACGGGTCCATCGTAGGTGCTAAACCAAGTGCTTCCTTTGTTATGCCCGGTCTTGCTGCCAAAGCGGACCTGCACGCCATGCGCGAGCGTTTGCCAGTCGCCCGTGATCGGCACGCGCTGATGCGGCGTCTCGGCGAACTTGCTGGAGGATGGCGGCAGCTTGGCGGTGCCTTGTGGATTGTCCGCACTCTCAAACACGCCCCACGCAAAGGTGTCCGCGCCGCCCTCGCTGCCTTCGGAGTCGATCTTGATGGTGAAGATGCACGGCTTGATGAGGTCAAAACGGCCGCCCATCTCCAAATCGTCGAGCTTCTTGCCCGCGTCCTGATCCGTGGTGATCTCGGGCTCGGCCTCGAGCTTCGTCGTGCCATCCGCTAGCTTCAGCGTGGCACCCTCGCTTAGCTCGATGTGGATCGATTTGTCCACGTAGAGGATGGAGCGATGCTTCGTGAGGCCATGCTGATGCAAACCGGGCAGAAAGACGAGTTTGTCGCCCGCAGCCGCACGATCCATGACGGCCTGCGGATTGTCGCCGGGCTTGATCGAATGCTCTGCAGCATTCAGCAGCGGCGCGAGGGCGAGGAGGAAGAGCGCGGGTTGGAGGATCGTTTTCATAGTAAAGTCGTGGGTTGTGGTGGAAGCGATGGAAGTCCGGCCAAGGGCAAGACGGAGTCCGTTATCGACAGTAGAATGGGGACAGTAGAAACCAGAGATCCATTCTGCTGCCCCCATTCTACTGCCTTTGGGTTTGGGTTTCGGTGACGGATCATCATAGTTGAGCCATCGGCTGCACCATCGGCCAGAGCTTGATCTCCTCAGCGACGAGGTGCGCCGGCATTTGGGCGGTTTGAACAAGGAGCTGGCCGAGATCGGCGGGCGAGATGCATTGCGCGAGCACGGCGGCATCGCGTGGCGGGAGGTTCGCAGCCTCGGTGAAGTCGGTCTGGCCCCAAGAAGGCAAAATGGAGGTCACGCGCACGCCGTGAGGTCGCAACTCGGTGAGCAGGCAGCGCGTGAACATGAGCAAACCGGCCTTCGCGGCCGAATACACGCTCCAACCCGGCCACGCATGCGTGGAGCAAGCGCTGCCGATATTCACGATGAGACCGCTGCCCTGCTTTTGCATGATTGAGGCAGCGCGACGACTGCCGAGCATCGCCCCCGTGAGATTGCTGGCGATGCTTTGAGCGATGGCGTCATCGGTCTGCTCACTGGCCGGGCCGATTTTGACGCCCTCGCCTGCGTTGTTGATCAGGACATCGAGCCGACCGGTTTGTGCGATGACATCGGCCATCAAGCGATCCCAGGCCGCTCCGTCCGCAACATCAGCCACGAAGGGCTTCGCCCCGATGCGGTTGGCGGTCTCCTGGAGTTTGTCCTGGTTTCGTCCCGTGATCCAGACCCGTGCCCCAGCCTTCACAAAGGCCTCCGCAATGCCCGCGCCGTAGCCGCGCGAGCCGCCGGTAACGATGACAGTGGAGGAGGTCAGGTTTGTCATTTGGGCTGTAAGTTGAAATGGAAAACCGATTGAAGGTCACGAACTACGCGTTTGCAATCGCAAATCTTGTTTTGTATATCAAATACATGCCCAAAGCGCGAAAAACCGCCGCAAACCCTCTCAGCCGCTACAAGGTGCCCATCCTCGACCGCACCCTGGATTTGCTGGAACTGCTCTCGAGGCATCCCGAGGGCCTGACACTCACCGCGATGACCGAGGCGCTCAAAATGCCGAAAAACTCCGTCTTCCGCATCGCCACCACGCTCACACTCCGCGGCTATGCCGAGCGCGATGAAGGCACGAAGGCCTACCGCGCCAGCCGCAAGCTCCTCAGCCTCGGCCATGCCGCCGTGGGTGGCGAGCGACTTATCCAAGCCGCCGCGCCCATCCTCACCGCCTTGCGCGATGCCACGGGCGAGACCGCGCTGCTCGGCACCCTGGCCGGAAATCACGGCGTCGTGCTCGATCAGGTCGCATCATCCCATCCCGTAAAGGTCGTCGTCGAGATCGGCCACGCTTTCACCCTGCACACCGCCGCGCCCGCGAAGGCCATGCTGGCCCACTGGAGCCCCGAGGCCCAAAAAGCCTTTGTGCAGCAGATGAAGTTCCCTAAACACACCCGCCACACCATCACCAGCGCCACCGCCTTCCTCGCCGAACTGAAGCAAGCCCGCCAAACCGGCTACGCCCTCGACCGCGGCGAAGAGAGCGAGACCTTCGCCTGTGTCGCCGCGCCCGTTTTTGATCATCGCAGCCATCCCGTCGCCTCCCTCTGGATCAGCGGCCCCTCGGATCGCGTCACGCCGGCCAGTTTGGAAAAGTTGGGCCAGAAAGTGAAGCAGTTCGCGGATCAGCTTTCGCGTCAACTCGGGTATCAGGCTTGAAAAAGTAGCTGCGGCTTTAGCCGCAGGGTTTGGCACCGTGCACTCGCCATCCAGCATGACCGCGCTGAGATTCCAAGTGCCAGACATTCAACATGCGCTTAAAATGAAAAACAGCCCATGCCGAAAAAGAAGTCACCGAACAGCGTGCGCCTCCGCAACAGCACAGCGGAGTTCCTCACCTTTGCCTACCAAACCGGCGGCGATGGCGTGGAGGTGCGGGTCGAAGAGGGCACGATCTGGCTGTCGCAGAAGAACATTGGATTGCTCTTCGAGACCACGCCGGAAAACGTGCTGATGCATTTGAAGAACATCTTCGCCGGGGAGGAATTGGCGGAAGATTCAGTTGCTAAGATTTTCTTAGCAACTGCCGCCGACGGCAAAAACTACCGGATCAAGCATTACAACCTTGATGCGATCATCGCGGTCGGGTATCGCGTGAATTCCAAGCGCGCCACGGCCTTCCGGCAGTGGGCCACGGGCGTCCTGCGGGACTACACGCTGCGCGGCTATGTGATGGATCGCAAGCGCATGGAAAACGGCGCTTTTCTTGGTGAGGACTACTTCGAGCGCCTGCTGGAGGAGATTCGTGAGATTCGCCTCTCGGAGCGACGCTTCTACCAAAAGATCACGGACATTTACGCCACAGCGATGGATTACGACAGGGATGCACCGATCACCCAGGAGTTTTTTGCCAAGGTGCAAAACAAGATGCACTACGCTGTGCATGGCCACACCGCTGCCGAACTGATCGTGAAGCGGGCAGACCACAAGAAGGAGCGCATGGGCCTGACTTCCTGGGCGAAGGCTCCGGGTGGCAAGATCCTCAAAAGCGATGTGGTCGTGGCGAAAAACTACCTGACAGAAACCGAGCTGGAGGATTTGGGACGCATCGTGAACGCCTACCTCGAATTGGCGGAAAGCCGCGCCAAGCGTCGTGTGCCGATGACGATGGAAGACTGGGCCAAACGCTTGGACATTTTTCTCTCCGCCGATGAGCGGGAGGTGCTGCAAGACGCCGGACGCATCAGCGCTGAAATCGCCAAGGAGCATGCCGAGAGCGAGTTTGAGAAATACCGCGTGACCCAGGACAAGCTCTTCCAGAGTGACTTCGACACGTTTGTGGCTCTGGAGAAGGGCGAAGGGAACGATGCGGTGACGAAAGGAAAGTAGCTGCGGCTTTAGCCGCATTCATGACATCGATTCGGCTAAAGCCGAAGCTACTTTGGTTCACGCCAGAATTCCCTTCACCACCTTGCTGGGCTCCACGCCGGTGAGGCGGAAGTCGAGGCCTTGGTGGCGGTAGGTGAAGCGTTCGTGCTGGATGCCGCAGAGGTGGAGGAGCGTGGCTTGCAGGTCGTGGACATGCACGGGGTTCTCAGCGGCGTGATAGGCGAAGTCGTCGCTGCTGCCGTAGATGCAGCCGCGCTTCACACCGCCACCGGCGAGCCACAGGGTGAAGGCGCGCGGATGATGATCGCGGCCGTGGGCCTTGGGATTGTTGATGTCGCCCTGCACGAAGGGCGTGCGGCCGAACTCGCCGCCCCAGATGACGAGCGTGTCATCGAGCAGGCCGCGCATTTTGAGGTCCTTCACGAGCGCGGCGCTGGGCTGATCCGTGTCCTTGCATTGGATGGGGAGCTGAGTGGGAAGATTGCCATGCTGGTCCCAACCGGCGTGCATGAGCTGCACATAGCGCACGCCGCGCTCGGCCAGCCGTCGGGCCATGAGGCAGTTGTAGGCGTAGCTGCCTTTGCGTTTCACATCCGGGCCGTAGAGGTCGAGCACGCTTTGCGGTTCATCGCTCAGATCGGTGAGCTCCGGCACACTGGCCTGCATTTGAAAGGCCATCTCATACTGCGCGATGCGCGTGGTGATCTCGGGATCGCCGAGGCGGTCGTGCGCCTGATGATTCATCTCGGCGAGACCATCGAGCATCATGCGGCGCAGGTCGCGGTTCATGCCGTTCGGATTGCTCAGGAAGAGCACCGGATCGCCCGCACCGCGAAACGGCACGCCTTGATACTTCCCGGGCAGAAAACCGGCGCCCCAGTAGTAGTCGTAGAAAAACTGGCCGCACGAAGCCTCCTGATCGCGCGAGGTCATGACGACGAACGACGGCAGATTGGCCGAGCTGGAGCCGAGGCCGTAGCTGAGCCACGCACCGAGGCTCGGACGTCCCGGCAGGTTGTGCCCGGTGAGCAGATGCGTCACGGCGGGCGCATGATTGATCTGCTCGCCATGCATTGAGCGGATGAAGGTGCAGTCATCGACAATGCTCGCTGTGTGCGGCAGGAGATCACTGACCCACATGCCGCACTGGCCGCGTTCCTTGCCACCCCAGGCCGCTGGCAGGCAGGGTTTGCTCTTTTGGTTGGCGGTCATCGTGGTGAGACGCAAACCGCCGAGCACGCTCTCGGGGATGTCTTGATTGCGACGCTTCCGCAGTTCCGGTTTGTCATCAAAGAGGTCCACATGAGACGGGCCGCCCGTCTGCATCATGTAAATCACGCGTTTCGCCATCGGCGCGAAGTGCGGCAGCGTGGGCAGTCCTGTTTCTGCCGCCATCAGCGACTGCAAGGCCGGCGTGCCGAGCGTGAGCGCCGTGGCGCCGAGAAAACGACGGCGCGTGAGATCAAGAGCGTGTTGTCGGAGCGGGTTCATGGGTTCAGCGTCTCGTCGAGGTTCAGGATCATGAGGCAAACCGTGGTCCAGGCGGCGTGCTCGGCTGCGGGAAGAGTGCCGAGGCATTTGGACTCACCGGTGTGAAGAAGGTTTTCGGCGGCTCTGGGGTTCGTTTGATAATGCTGGCGGGCGTGGGCGAGCGTTTGCTTCAGCGTGCTGAGGCCGCGTGCATCGAGATGACGACCGGTGGCACTGCGGTAGGCTTTTTGGAGCCGCTGGGCCTCATCGCGGATGCTGGCGAGCTTTTCCGCCCACACGCGGGCAGCTTCGACGTAGGTGACATCGTTGAGCGTGGTCAGCGCGTGCAGCGGGGTGCTGGTGCGCTGCGGTTTCACGGCGCAGGTTTGACGGGCGGGCACATCGAAGAAGCTCGCGGGCGCGACGCTGCGTCGCCAGAAGGTGTAGAGGCTGCGGCGATACAAATCCTCACCCTTGCCCTGAAAGTAGCGGTTCTTGCCGAAGCTCATCTCCTCCCAGATGCCCGGCGGCTGGTAGGGCATGACGGCGGGGCCGCCGCGCTTCTCCACGAGCAGGCCGGACAAGGCGAGCGCCTGATCACGAAGGAAGCGCGAATCGATGCGATGACGCGGTCCGCGGGCGAGCAAGACGTTCTCCGGGTCCTTCGCGAGCAGCGCGGGCGTGACGACGGCGCTTTGACGGTAGGTGCGAGAGGTGACGATGAGCCGGATGAGATGCTGCACATCCCAGCCGCTTTCGCAGAACTCCACCGCGAGCCAGTCGAGCAGCTCAGGATGCGATGGAAGCTCGCCTTGAAGGCCAAAATCATCCGGCGTCTTCACGAGGCCGCGACCGAAGAACATCTGCCACAACCGGTTCACGGTGACGCGGCTCATGAGCGGATGCTCGGGCGAGACCAGCCACTTCGCGAGAGCCAGACGATCGGCTTTGGTGCCGGCGGGCAGTTTGGGCAAAAACGACGGCACCGCAGGCTCCACCTTGTCGCCGGGCGTCTCGTAGTTGCCGCGATTCAGGACGCGGGTCTCGCGCTTCTTCTCATCGCGCATGATCATGACATGCGGGATTTGCTGCTGGAGCTTCTCCTCCTCGGTCCGCAGCTTGTCGATGGCCTTCATCGCGGAGGACCAGCGTGCATCGTTGCGCAAAAACAGCTCCACGAGGGACCGCTCGGTCTTGTTGGTGATCTTGGCGTAGTTCAGCGTCTCCAGCTTGATCGAGTTCGCGATGCGCCGCAGGCCGTCCTCCTCGATGCGCTTGAGCAGCAGCTCAGGATCGGCACGCACTTCCTTCACCCAAGACTCAAACGGTTCCTTGAACTCCGCGCTGCGTGCCATCAGTGCCTTCTCCGCGCTGTCACGCTTGGTTTGCGCGGCCTTCATCTGCGCATCCTGCTCCGGCGTGGCGAGCATCAAATAGGGCGACTCCAGCGCATAAAGGCTGTCATACATGTTGCTGTAGCTCTTTTTGCCGAAGCGCTTGTCCACGCCGCCGGTTTCCACGAGCTGGTTAAACAGCGCGAACATCGAGTAGTAGTCTTTTTGCGTCAGCGGATCGAATTTGTGATCGTGGCACTGCGCACAGCCCATCGTCAGGCCGAGCCAGACGGCGCTGGTGGTCTCCACGCGGTCGAAAACCGTCTTCGTGCGGTTTTCCTCCGCGATGGTGCCGCCCTCGGCATTCAGCATGTGATTGCGATTGAAGGCGGTGGCCACCAGCTGGTCCTGCGCTGGCTTTTCCAGCATGTCACCGGCGAGCTGCTCGATGGTGAAGCGGTCGAAGCGCATGTTGTCATTGAAGGCCCGCACCACCCAGTCACGCCAGGGCCAGTTCATGCGGATGGAATCCATCTGGTAGCCGTTCGTGTCCGCATAACGCGCCGCATCGAGCCAGTCCATTGCCATGCGCTCGCCGTAACGCGGCGATTTGAACAAACGATCCACCGCAGCGGTGAAAGCGCGGTCGAAATCCTTCGCGGCGTCTTTTTCAAACGCATCCAGCTCCTGCAAAGTCGGCGGCAGGCCGGTGAGATCGAGCGTGAGACGACGCAGCAACGAACCTGCGTCCTCCTGCGGTG
The DNA here is from genome assembly GCA_044345155.1 of Prosthecobacter sp. Classification (GTDB taxonomy): domain Bacteria; phylum Verrucomicrobiota; class Verrucomicrobiia; order Verrucomicrobiales; family Verrucomicrobiaceae; genus Prosthecobacter. Next base: position 9,191 of record JBIJBP010000110.1, read on the forward strand.
AAAAGGCCAGACCCTCGGCCTTTAACCGCTGGCCGATGAAGTGATCGATGGCCGATCCACCCGCTGGCACCACCGCTTTGACCGGCGGCACAAAGGCCCAGTGCGCCTCATATTTCGCGCCTTGCTCGATCCAGCGTTGAATCAGCTCCTTCTGTTGGGTGGTGAAGGGCTTTTTGTGCGCCTTCGGCGGCGGCATCACCTCGTCCTCATCCTCGCTGATGATGCGCAGCCACAGCTCCGACTTTCCTGGATCACCCGGCAGGATGGCTCGTACGCCGTCATTGTCAGCCAGTGCCGACTCACGCACATCCAGCCGCAACCCGGCCGCGCGATGCTTTTCATCGAATCCGTGGCAGTAGTAGCAGTTGTCCGAAAGCAGCGGCCGGATGTCGCGATTGAACGACACCTCGCCTGCCATCGTGGCGGACGGAATGAAGACAAGCAGAAGAGAAATGCACTTCATGGTTGCCTCATATTACGGCGACCGTGCGGCATTTTCAGTTACGAGGGTTCGTAAGCTCAACCTCCCTCCACCAATCGCTCCGCCACGGCTTTTGACACGGCGGCGGTGGCGCAGTTGACATGGAGCTTGCGGTAGATGCTGCGGGTGACGTAGTCGGCGGTGTGCGGGTTGATGCCGGTGGCATCGGCGATCTGCTTGCGGGCCATGCCGGCGACCATGCATTTCAGCACCGCCTGCTCGCGATCCGTGAGACCGTAGTCTTTTCGTGCCGGGGCCAGTTTGGCAAACATCGCCAGCACTCGCGTGGCGATGCGCGGATTCATCGGCGAACCTCCGGCGATGGCTTGATCGATGGCCGTGATGACCTGAGCCATCGGTTCCGACTTCAGCAAGTAGCCGGACGCTCCGGCGCAGATGGCGCGGAAGATCTTGTCATCGTCCTCGAACACCGTCAGAATCAGGATGCTCGTGCCTGGAGCGCGGCTTTTCAGGTGGCTGATGCCTTCGATGCCGTCCATGCCCGGCAGACCGACATCCAGCAGGATCACCTGCGGTGCCTCCACCGTCGCGAGAGCCGTTATAGCGTCCTCGCAGTTTGCAAACGAACGCACGGCATGCGTATGAGGTTTCATCGTCAGCGCACGTTCCGTGCCCCGGCGAAAGGCGGCGTTGTCTTCGATGATCCAGATGTTGGGCATGACGATGAAATGACGAAATCAAGGTGTCAGCGGCACCTTGAGCGTGAGCGTGGTGCCTTGATCCGACGACGAAAGCGTGAAGGTGCCGCCGAGCTGTTTCGCGCGTTCGCGGAGACTTTGCAGACCCATGCCGGTGGAGATCGCTGCGGGATCAAAGCCGCGTCCGTTGTCGCGAATGACGAGTTCAAGGCTGGAGGCGATGATTTGAGCGGAAAGCTCGACCTGCGTGGCTTTGGCATGACGCAGGATGTTCGTGAGTGCTTCTTTGAAGAAGAGAAACACCTGCCGCCTCGATTCCACCGGCCATGTGACGGGCAAATCGCTGGCGATCGCCTTCCACGTCACCTCGTGGTTCGGCAGCAGACGCTTCGCCACGCGTTGCAAATGCTCCATGAGGTCGATGCCGGACTCCTGGCGTGCGCCGACCAGCCACAGCACCTCACGCATCGCATCCGTGGTCTCATGCGCGATGCGATTGATCTCCTGCCAGTCCTCCGCCGTCGCATCACCCTGCAGCGAGGAGGTTTCGCTGATCACGGCGATGCCCGCGAGATTGCTGCCGATCTCGTCATGCATGTCTCGGGCAAGTTGAGCACGAAACTGCTCCTGCGCCCATACCGCACGCCGATGCGAGCGCCAGAAGAGCTGGCCCGCGGCACCAATGACACCGATCACCGCAAGTCCCAGTGTCCACGCCGCTCGAGTCTGCGCCATCGTCGTGAGCAATGGAATCTTCGCTGCGAGCCCTGCCACCTCTTCTTCCAGCCGACGGCGCTCCTCCCATTGCTTCAACCACAGCGGCAAATCCATCAGACGGCCGTAGCTCGTGTGATCATCCGTCAGCAGCTCAAGCGGACGTGGCGGATCACGCGCCGGATCGCCCGAGGTGGTCGCCTTCGCACCTCGCGACACCTTTTCACCGCCGGCAAACACCTCCAGCTCAGACAAGGCGAATGATGTCAACGTGGGCCTCTGCGGTGCCAGCATCACCATGCGCACATGCCTCGCTGTGCGACCACCGGCAGGAATTGTCACGACGTTGTTGCCGGGGTTCGGGAAGTCGATTTCGCGATTCTCGAATACCACCACCGCATCGCTGAAATCACTGTTTTTCGCCATCTCGACACGAAAACGCGACGGAAACGAAAAGCCCGGCACGTCCGCGCCTTGCCGAGCATGCAGCGGATGCAGCCGCACCTCATCAAGCGGCATCTCGCGGCCCAGATCCACGATCATCCATGGATTTGGCTGATCCGGCTGAAGACTCGCAAACAACGCATCAAACGCCGGCGCCGAGCTGCGATCAATCGGCGGCCCCAGCGGCGTGCGACCATCCGTGAGGTGATGATTCATCCAGCGCGGCGGCAGCCCCGTGCCGCCCTGATGCTGCACCTTGGCCCCAAGCGCGACGTTGAGCTTGCCAGCCATCACCATCATCTCAGCGAGCGCGAAGGTCCATCGACCCTCCACCTGCGCCAGCTTTGTCACCGTGAGCCGCAGATAACGCGCCCGCGTTTCCGGCACATGCACCACCACCGGCGCCACGCTCGACTGCACATGATCCACCTCCGTGCGCACCAGCATCTGCGTGAACGTCGAAAACTGCGCATCATCCGAAGCATCCAGCCGAAACCGCACCGGGAACGCATACGGCGACTGCGTCACGCCTTGAAAATCCACCACCGCAGGGATCAGCACCACCGTGTCAAAACGTCGTAACTCACCGAGGTCCACCTGCACAAACGGCGACTCCGGCGGCGGCTCCTCCATCATGCGATGCTGAATGCCAAACTCCGGCACCGTGTTCCCGATCATCGGCTGCCCAAGCGCCTCCAGCGCCTTCTCCGCCCTCAACCACTCCGCTCTCGCCTCCTTCAACTCACCGCTGAACGCATCCAGCCACGCCGCCTCCGCGCCTGGAGCGAGGAGGAGCAGGCTGAGCAACGCTGAGAACAACCGTTTCAATCTCCACACGATGCACCGCATCGCCTCTCCCGCCACGGCGAGAAGTTGTCGGACTTTACGAAAACGCGTAAGGCTACCAAAGCCGCAGCAGCTTCACATTTCGAAACTCAATGCCCGCCCCCGCGTGTCGTCCCTGAAAGCCAATGCGGCCTTTGGTGGTCATTTCGGCCCATGGCCTGCCTTGGAGCCATTTGGGTATCTCGGAGCCGTCGGGATTGAGTTTGGCATCCTTCCACTGCGTGAGGTCAATCTCGTTCACGAATTCGCCGTTGAGCACCACGGTGATTTTGGGGCCTTGGGCGGTGAGGGTCATGCGGTTCCATTCGCCGGCGGGTTTGACGGTGCTCTTGGTCGCGGGTTGATGGCCGAAGAAGGCACCGCAGCGCCAGTTGGCGGGCTTTTCCTGCCATTGCTTGGCGCGGTCGTCGCAGATCTGGATTTCGATGCTCGCGGGCATCCAGTTGGTTTCGTCGCTGTTGTAGAGGAAGACGCCGCTGTTGGCTCCGGTCTCGAACTTGAACTCGAAATCGAGCACGCAGTCGCCGTGCGTGGCCTTGGTCCAGATGTTTTGATCCTCGGTGGCGGTGAGGATGCCGTCGCGATAGCTCCAGATGGCTCCTGGGACTCGCATGTTGGTCAAATCGCTCACGAGCAGGTCATTCCACGCGCTGGAGTCGGGATGCCTGCGCAGCGGCAGAGTGAGTTTCGCAGCGGCGGCTTTTTCAGAAGCGGTGATGTCCTCCAAAGGCTCGCCACGGGCGAACTGGCGCACGTTGCGCATGTATTCCGGCGGCACGTCGTGTCCGTAGCCACGCATGAGGATGCTCTTGAAATCTGCCTTCATGAGTCTGGCCTGTCGTTCGAGCAGCGACGTCTGATCGAGCATCAACTGCCGGAACTCCGAGCCGCCGGTCATCGCGTCATCAGCCACGAGCAGCAGGAAGCGGCTGTCTTTGATCGGCATGGCTGCGGGCATGAGCTGAAAGCCGCCCTCATGCAGCCAGAACGCGTGAAAGTGCTGCGTGATGAACTCATCGCGACCCGCGAGCAGCACGCTGAGCGTGTGCGCGCCATTCGAGTGACCGCCGATGACGCTGCGCTCCCAATCAATGTTCGGCACCTCGGCGGCGAGCTTTTCGAGCATCGTGCGATACGCCGCACTGACGACGGCGAGGTCCTCGACCATCACCGGCAGCGTTTTGCCCTTCGGCTGGTTCTTTTTGAAAAGCGGCACCTGCACCGCGATGAAGTCCTCCGCGCCCACGATGTCGCGAGCCATCGCCCCGCCATCCTCCGGCCCGCCGCTGCCGCCCTTGATGTAAACGAAGAGCGGATGCTTCGAGCCCGACGCGTAGTTCGACGGCAAGATCGCCCCCAGCCTCGCCACCTTCGTCGTGCCCGAAACCATGCCCGCAAGCGTGTTCGGCAGCTCGGGGAAGTCGATAATGAATTGAACGTTCGGCTTGAGATCCACCGCGATGGCGCTGGTGGTGAGAAGCGAAAGGAGGAGCGTTTTCATGCGATGGAATCAGGCTCGTAGCCAAAGAACGGATAATCGTTTTCCGGAACAAAGGTGGCTTCGACTTGTGCCAAAGGCTCAGGAGCACCTTGAACGATGATCGGCATGGTCACAGCGGCAGCGACAGCGCCTTTGAGGCTCTAGAGCAAGGCTTCGCGGCGGGTGAAGATGTTGAATGCGAAGTTCATGGGGTCTGGAAGGAGAGTGCGGTCTTTGAGATCCATCATGTCGAAGGTGCCTCATGGGTCGCATGGACAGGCATCATTTCAATGGCCTGTAGCCGTCGCGGACGTATGGCGTGGGCGTTTCGCCTTCCTCCAGCTGCGCGGCATCAATCCACACCGTGTCGTCTGACTTGATGCGGATGCCGGTGAAGTTTTGCGGCCACCGGTCTGCCTTGATGCCCTTGATGCAGTAGCGCTTCCAATCCGTTCCAACATTGAACTCGGCACTTCCAACGGCCTCCGCACTCACCGCCACCTTGGTCTCGGGCCTGGCGGCACGGAGATGAATGGACAGGACATGAGGGCGGCCATCGGTGGCCGGCACGCCGTCTCCCCAGCGCGCAAACGGGGCCGTGACCACGTCGAGCCCGGCTTCGATCCTGAGGCAGACTTTCCCGTCGAAGGGCTCCGAGTCATCCAGGCGGAACGGAGCGTCGGCGTCGCCGAGAAACTTGCGGGACAGCCAGGGATCGTAGGATTCAGGCTGCCAGCGGTCCGGCCAGCCCGGCAGTCTCGTGAACTCAAAACTGGAGTTAGGCATCCGGTTTCGCGTCTTCATGACGGAGTCAACAGGTCCGAGGTCCCGCAGGAAGAGATCGTCAAAGGCGACGGTTCCGCGATTGAGCCGGTTCATGATTTCGATCTGAACCTTGATCGGTTCGCCCCCGGTTCGGAACTCGGCCGGGGTTGCCTCATGCCAGCCCGGCCGGTTGATTTCGGGACCCAAGGACGGCAGTTCGAGCCGGGTGCCGGAACGCTGGCGCAGCAAGATGGCGGCACCCGAGCGTGTCTGGAGTTCCGCGGAGCGTTCCGCCAGCTCGGCCAGCATCATCGCTCCCACTTCATAATGATGATTGGCGGCCAGGGTGATATGGGGGGAAAGCACCACCTGGGGATCATCGCCGACCTTCCCGCGGCTCATCTCGAGGAATCCGGCGCGCTCCTCACCACGCTTCCACTCAATTCCGCTGCCTTCGGACTCCCATCGCGCCGATTGCTCCATGTCACCGCACGAGAGCAGATTCTGGATCATGTGGGCGTCCTTGGGATGCTCCTCGGTGATCTCAATCACATGGGGAACATGCAGATCGGTGATGGAATGGCCTTCAATGGCGTAGGCGCGGGTGGCGAGCGGCTCCAGGACTTCACGGAATTTCAGGACTGCAGCGCCCGCTCCAGCCCGCCTGATGAGGGGTGCCAGGCGCGCCTCTTCTTCCGCCCAGGGCAGCGAAAGCGACAGCGTCACGGTGTGATCCGCGTGATTGACCAGGAGCAGCACCGGTGTTCCGTCCGGACGGACTCGCAAGGAGGCGTGGACAACCGGCTCATGCCCCTGGGGAAGCGTCGTCGTTCGAACTTCTTGCTCCGGCGCCCGGCGGAGCAGCGCAGGTGACAGGACTCGGATCTCCTCCGCCAGCGTACGATGCGTCTCCACGCTGATGCGGTGCGCATTGGGCCAGGCGAAGTAGTACAGTCCGGAGGCTCCGTTCACCAGCATGAGGTAGGCATTTGCGAGCATCTCCGGCACGGTCAGCGGCACATGCCCCATGCTCCAGCGCATCTCCGTGATCGGCATCACCCAGAAGGGCTTGTGGACACGGGAGGCGATGTCCGCCGTGTGCCTTGCATGACGCGCGATGGCACGGCCCCGTGCATGCACGGGATGCCAATAAATGTAGTCCGAGATCACGTCGTTGTCGGCGATGAGATCCACTTCCAGCGCACTGCCATGGTTGTTATTGGTGAAGACCGGATGATGGCCATCCGCCGCCTTGAACGCCCGGAGGGCTTCGTTGCACCAGCGGACCTGGTCACGTCCAGGTTCATCGAACCCCATGATGGCGAGCAGCGCGGGGTGCTCCTTCGTCACCGACAGCAGTCGAGGAATGTCCCTTGCGAGCCACTCTGGGAAGACACGCTGGAACTGCGGGGAGCCAAACTCGTAGAACACACTGATCGGCCGCCGCGTGTTCAGCATCCGGTCGACGACCTTCAGCCCAAGCCGGTCCGCGCTGCTCAACAAGGCGTCGTTGCGAGCCGCCTCCTCGGGAGAAACGCTGCCATCGGCCGACTGGTAGGCCCAGCCCCAGCGCACGACGGTGTTGTAACCCTCCTCCTTGACGGCCTCGAGAACATCCGTCTGCAACACCACTCCGAAGGGAAAAAACGGCGTCCCGTTCACCCGGATGCATCCATTGTAGCGGTCCGCCTTCACGTCATTTCCACGCATCAAGGCCGGGCGTTTGATCAGGTCCAGGTCCCTACGTTCCACGCCTGAGACGCGCACGCGATAGGTCCCTGTGCCAAGTTGGGAAAGGTCCACGGAAAAGCCCCGCAGCTTCTCCGACACCTCCATCTTCAGCTCACGGAGCGTCCTTCCTTCGGGTGAAATGATCTCCAGCAGGTGAGCCCCTGCCACCGAGGAATGGATGTGGAGGGTGGCTGTCGGTTCGTTGGTGTAATAGGACTGGTTCCAGAAAGCATCCGGCGCGTTGCCGGGGGTCCTCGACGCTGCCGGCACAGCGGCGGCGAGCGATGCAAGGCAAAGCAACAGTAGAAGGCTGTTTTTCATGGATTGGCCAGCCCATCAGGCAGCTGCGCGAGGCGTTCGAGCGCGGTGACTTCGTGGAAGAACCAGGGCTTGCCGTCCTTCTTCTTGAAGATGATTGTCCTGCTGGCGTATTTGAGTCCGTCGTGCTCCTTCCAGTCGCTGAAGCGGTAGAAGTCGCCCCGCCAGTCAAGGCGGTGCAGCAGCGAGGTTTCCTTGTCGAAATAGAAATCCATCACAGGCGCCACGCTGCCGCTGACACGCAGCCCGGCGCAGGTTTTACCCTCGTCGATGAGGTCGGGGATGGTCTCGAATGTTGACTTGTCATCGACGAGCAAATCGAGCGACCAGGCGCGCACGTCGTCCTTCGCAGGTTCCTCGCCACGTTCCTTTTTGCCAAGCCACCACTTGTCCGGCTGGGAATAGACGGACTCCCGAGTGGAGCGCTTCTTGCCCTCCGGGGGCTCCGGCTTGTCGCCAAAGTGAAAGATTTCCTCGAAGCGGAAGATCTTGAGCAGCTTGTCCTGACCGCCGACCGCCGCGAGAGCCTTTTCAACCAGCGGCTTCGGGTCAGCCGTCTGGGCGTGGGCCAAAGTTGTGAATGAAACAGCGGCGAGCAGGCAGAGGAGATGGTGTTTCATGGCATGAGAGGTAACGGTTGGAGGATACGGCGGGAAAGCATAAAAGCTGGCTGAACGACTCCTCACGCATCAGCCCAGCTTTTCACACGGGTCCGGCGCCGGAGGCCGGGCGGATTTTTATCATGGGAGGGCGCGTTCATCGGCCAGGTGACTTCAAGTCATCCGGCTCATGCCTCTCTTCGATCGGACGCCCTTGGTCAATATGCCTGCGCCACATCACCGCCAAAGAACGGATAGTCATTCTCCGGGACAAACGTGGCTTCGGCTTGAGCCGGAGTTTCAGGCGCAGCCTGCACAATGACTGTCGTGGCCACGGCAGCAGCGACAGTGCCTTTGAGGGCGTTGAGGAGCGCCTCGCGGCGGCTAAGTTTGTTGGGATCGGTGTTCATGGGATTCATCGGTTTCGCCAAATGGCGCAGTGCATTTGGTTTATTGTTTGGTCACCACCTTATCCAGGCAGAGCAAGGGTGTAGTTTCATGGCATGAAATTCACACACTGAGGCCGGCGAGGGTCTCCTGGTTACTGGTGCCAAACTTGCCGGTCTCCACGCCCATCTCCTGCAGCATCTGCACCCACAGGTTGCACAGCGGCGGCGGGTTTTTCGGGTCGTGGGCGAGGTGCTGGCCGTGTTTGAAGCGGCCGCCGGCGACGAGG
>JBIJBP010000221.1:0-5528 GCA_044345155.1 Prosthecobacter sp.
CTTCCTCACGGTTCTCGTGCCATTCGTGGACTTGGTTTTTGGTCATTGAGAGCGCGCAGGATGCGCTAGTATCGCCGCCATGCAAGCCGACATGCCCCGACCTTCCTCCGCCCTGCCCAAGCTGCTGCTCTATTTGCTGGCCGTCATGGTGGGAGGCGCCTTGTTCGCCCCCGTCCTGTTTGACCTCGGGCATCAGGTCCTGGCCTGGATGAAAACCTCGCCCGTGGGGGAGTCCGGACCTGCCAGATGGCTGGCGGCCTCCATCGACCGGGCTTCGTTCACGCGTTTCTTCAACCGCGCCGTGCTCGTCTGCGCCCTGCTTTTCATCGTGCCGCTCCTGCGCAGCCTGAAGCTCGACCGCAGCCTGCTGCCCTCCTGGAAGCCCCTGTCCACCGGGCTTCGCCAATGGTTGCTCGGCTTCGTCCTGGCGGCGGGCCTGCTGCTGCTCATGGGCTTCACCTGCCACGAGATGGGCGCGTACCGGCTGCGCAGCTCACCGGGCTGGACCCGTCTGGGCGAGCCCATCACCGCCGCCCTTGGAGCGGGCATTGTCGAGGAAATCTTCTTCCGCGCCCTGCTGCTCGGCCTGCTGCTGCGCACGATGACCGTCCGCTCCGCCGTGTTCTGGTCCACCTTCATCTTTGCCATTGTGCATTTCATGAAGCCGCCGGACGGCTGGAAGCTCGCCGATGACCAGGTGGTCTGGTCCAGCGGCTTCGCCATGCTGGCCCAGATCGCCCGCGGTTTTGGCGACATCGACTTCATCCTCGCCGAGTTTGCCACCTTGTTTGCCGTCGGCTGGGTGCTGACCCAGGCCCGGATGCGCAGCGGCATGCTCTGGGCCGGCATCGGCCTTCATGGCGGCTGGGTCTTCGGCCTGAAATGGTTCAGCGGCGTGATGTCGCCCCTGCCTGGCTGGCTGCCCTGGATCGGCCCCAACCTGAAGGTGGGCCTGCTGCCCCTGGTCATGGTCTTGCTCACCGGATGGATCACCCTGCGCCTGCTGCCCCGGCAACCGCAGGCAGGCTCATGAATTCGTTTGCAGCCCGTCCCCAGTCTGGAATCATACCCCCTTCAAGGCCCCTCCTTGCCTGAGTGGCGGAATTGGTAGACGCGCCAGACTTAGGATCTGGTTTGGTAACAAGTGCAGGTTCGAGTCCTGTCTCAGGCACCAGCTAGGCTGGGGGTAGTCGCCGATGGGTGTGCGGGTGCAGCAGGGAGGGTCCAGCATTTGATGGAGCAAGTCCGAGCATGTCGGAACACCTGGTTGTTTGTGGCCTGGATGGCTAGGCTGACTCGTTCCAGTGAAGCCCATGGGGCAGGTCTGCGCCGGCGTACTCAATGTGCAGGATCCGTCGATGTCGGTCCGAGACCGAGCGGCCTGACGCATGAAGGGTCAATGGCCGCATCAGCAAGGCGTCGCCCTTGCTGGCACGACAAATCTCCTCAGGAATGAGGCCGCGAAGCCGTTCAATGTCAGGCGCTCCCAGCCTGCCATGCAGATGCGAGCCGGGCAGCAGTCGCAAGGCGCCGTTGGACTCGTCGGTGTTGTCGAGGTGCAGCCGCAGGGCAATCATCGTCTGCAGCAGTTCGGCCGGGGGCTGCACATGAATCAGGCCATCCTTCCTGCTCCATGGGCCAAAGCCTGGGGCCTCAACCTGATGGGTGACGGAAATAGTCAAATCCTGATGCCAGGCAACCAGCCAGTTCGTGCCGGGTGACTTGTCGAAGTAGATCGCTCGAACGGCTCGTGGAGTGCCGGGCACATGCTCCCTGACCGCCGACATTAAGGCTGCTGACGTGGACAGCTCTTTCACCAAGGGATGGGCGAGCATCCCGCGCCGGCCGGCTCCGGAAGGGCTGCCCAGCGCAGTTGTGAGTTCATCAACATCAGTCTGGGATAGCAATTCCCGAACTAAGGCAAAGCCTCGATTTTGAATTTCCGAGATCATGGATGGCGCTGATGCTTTGAGCCAAGATGTAGCTGGATGAACGCTCCCCAGTCACTGGCAAGGCGGCGTGACGTGACATGATGAACGGCCGGTGGCTGCCCTGGCCAGTGCTAAATGTGCCCCGGCGTGAAGCCATTGCAGGCGGCTCGAAGCCTCAGCGCATTCGTGTTCACCCGCCGGTGCCGTTCGTCCGTATGCACTTTTTGTTGGATGAATTTCGTCCAGTGCTGCCTTCCCCCCATGCTTCCCATCTCCATCTCTCTTCGTGCCGCCGCGAAATCCTTCATCGGATGCCTTTGCCTTTTCGTGATGCCGCCCGCCTTCATGCCTGCGGAGGAACCACCGGCCGGCTCCTCAACGTCGGTGGATCTGATCGACCCCGCCGCCTTCGGTTTCGGCAGGCCGGGGGCCATGGTGGACGTGACCTTCATGGACACGCAGGACTTTGCGAACCGCGACGGCGGCCTCGATTTCTTTGAAACGCGGACCATCCTGCCTTTCCTGACCCGGAAGATGGGCGACGTCCGCCTGGGCCTTTCCCTGGGCTACAACCTCAGTGAACTGGACTTCAACGGGCTTGCCGGCCTGCAAAACGAAACGCTCCACACGCTGGAGCTTCAGGCCGGCCTGTTCTGGAGGCCGGAGCAGTCACGTTGGTGGGGGCTGGGCTTTATGACACCGGGACTGGGTACGGACTTCCAGGGGCTGTCCTGGGATGATTTCGAGATCTCGGCGCTGGGCCTGCTCGGCTACCGGTTCTCGGAGACCTTCAGCGTCGCCGGGGGCATGTTTGCACAGTATGGGGCTGAAGAAGGCATGATCGTGCCCGCCCTTGGCTTCATCTGGAAGCCGGACCCCTTCATCGTCCAGGTGACTCCGCCCTTTGTCGTCCTGGGCTGGCGTGCGACAGACCGCGTGACCCTGAGCCTGAGCGCCTACCCGAGCGGAGGTTCCTGGGATGTGGAGGACCCTGGGGTGAACCGTGTGGATCTCAGCGGCTGGCAGACGGCCGCATCGCTGATCTACAAGGTCACGGAACACGTCAGCCTTTCGCTGAGGGCAGGTCTGAACGTGGGCGGTGAACTGGAACTGCGGGATTCAAACAACCGTGTCCTGGCGAACGAGACCCTGGAGTCCGCCCCTTTCGGCGCGGTGAACCTGCGCTGGCAGTTTTGAGGCGAGCCAAAAGATTCGTTCCTTTGCAAGGACCCCCCCCATCTTCCCAGGCCAGTGAGCTTGGTCATTGGGGGTCGATCTGCCAAGCCCTGGGTCATTCAAACGCATCCCGTAGGGCGGGGAACTCGGCTCGCCAGTCGCGAACGACATCGGCTTCCAGCCGGGCGCAGAGTTCGTGCTCACGTTCGCCGGCGTCGGCGATGATGATGCCGTGGGGGTCGGCCACGAGGCTGCGGCCGTTGTAGTGGAACTGGGGGTCGGAGCCGGTGCGGTTCACGCCGATGACATAGGCCTGGTTTTCGATGGCGCGGGCCTGCAGAAGGGTGATCCAGTGATGGTAGCGTTTTACGGGCCAGGCGGCCATGTAGGCCAGCACCTCGGCTCCCTGGCGCACGGCTTCGCGGGCCAGTTCAGGAAAGCGCAGGTCATAGCAGATCAGAGGGGCGATCCGGAGACCTCCCCATTCGAAGAGGACTGGTGCCGTGCCCCGCTCATGAACCGCCGCCTCGCCGCCGAGTGAGAACGGACGCATCTTGCTGTAGCGGGCGAGTTCGCGGCCGTCCGGGGCCACGGCCAGTGCCTGGTTCAGGGCCTTGTCGCCTGGGCCGGGGACGACGAGCCCGCCGAGCACGCAGCACTGCCAGTCGGCGGCCAGCTTTTTCAGAAACTGCTCGGTTTCACCGCCCCGGCGTTCGACCGTGATGTCCCGGGCGCAGGAGAAGCCGGTGGCAAACATTTCGGGAAGGATGAGGAGCGAGCCTGGCGAAGGTGGCGCGGCTTCCAGGAGTGCGTGTACCCTGGCGAAGCTGGCGGCCTTGTTCTCCCAGATGGAGTCCAGTTGCAGGGCATGGAGGGTCAGGCTCATGAGTCCCGCCACTATGACCGGTCCGTTCCTGCCTGCCAGCAAATGCAGCTGGCTATTCTACGGGCCTTTTTTTAAACTGGCCGCATGGCCCAGTACATTGTCCAGCCTGGTGACAATCCGAGCAAGATTGCCAAGAAGTTCGGCATGACCCTGGCGCAGTTTCAGAAGGCCAACCCGGAGCTGGTCGAATGGGGCACAGGCAGCTGGAAGGTGCTTTTCCCCGGCCAGGTCGTGAACGTCGCCGGAGCGGTGACGGGCATGCCTGCCGAACCTGCCGCTGCGCCCACCAATTTTGCCGCGCCGCCACCCTGGATGCAGATCGCCATCATGGAGCAGGGGGTGCAGGAATGGTCGCAGGGGGACAATCCAAGGATCCTGGAATACCTGCGCAGCTGCGGCATCAGCGGCAGCCTGTTGAAGGATGAAACCGCCTGGTGCGCAGCTTTTGTGAACTGGTGCATCCTCAAGTCGGGCTACAGCCCCCGGGGCAGCGCCAAGGTTTCCGACTGGTGGGGCTGGGGCAGGCCGGTGGCGGCGACTTATGGCGCCATCTGCATCCTTCAGCCGCTGACCGTGGATCAGGCCAGCAGCGGTCACATCGGTTTCCTTCATGCCATGGACGCCACCAACGTCTGGCTCCTGAGCGGTAACTCGAAAAACCAGGTGCGCATCGCGCCCTATCCCAGGGCCAAGCTCATCCATAACGCCCCCTATCGCTGGCCCTATTGATGGGGGGAATGAAATCATCAGCGGGGGTTTGAAGTCAGAAAATGCAGCTCTTCGGGGCGGCTGGGTCATTCTGCGGATGTCGCCAGTGGATGATTTTGAGCGAGATGGGCTCTCGAGCCCTTCAAGATATCAAGGCTGGCTTGACGTGGTGGTAGAGCGCCTGCTTTCAGGTGTTCTAAAGAACATTTTCAGACTCACGGCGGTTCCAAAGAAGAATCAAAGAGGGCGGGAGGTTACAGCTCCTAAGTGTATAATTTTCATATTTTATTTGGAAATTAGAGGTAATTGAACAAAATTATTACAATTACAATACATTCGGCCGAACCCTTTTTCCCTGTTATGTTTTTTCTGACCCACTCTCAGCCAGGCCAGGCGGCATGTACTTTTGGGCTGAAGTTACTGGCTGGAGTCATGGCCTGCCTGTTTCTGATTTCGGGGGTTCATGCCCAAGTCGTTGTGCAGGAATATTATATCGCCCTGCCCGAGGCCCAGATCCGGCAGAATTTCCTGTCCCTTGCCAGCAACACCGGAACAACCCTGGACTCCGTGATTTCAGTGACGGTGGGTAATTCGGGAACCAGGGTTATTTACGATCACTGGGAGGACGGCTATGAAGTGGATCTCAACAATCCGGTCCAGACCACGACGAAAATCTGGGGGGATGGCAGCAACGCCAATGGCATCGCCCCCGGCTTTGCCAACGACCCTGCAGGCTTGAGCGCGGGAGCGGTGCTGGCTCTGCGCAACCTCGTGAGCCTGCCGCGCAATTCCTCCACCATTCTTTATGATGGACGCGACCGGCTGGG
>JBIJBP010000111.1:0-17756 GCA_044345155.1 Prosthecobacter sp.
CAGGCTTTTCGTAGCCCCAGGCGAAGCGGGCTTGTTGATGGAGATACTCGGCGAAGGCTTCGGCGAGGCGGTCGGCGACGGCTTTGGTCAAAATGCCGTGGTAGGGGTCGTGCGCGGCATCAAACTCCTTCGCGAGCTCATCCGCACCGTGAATGCCGACGCAGAAGCCGCCGATGTGATCGGTGCGGCCGCTGTCCTTCGGCGCGACATAATCGCTGAGGGCGAAGTTGGCCTTGTCCTTCTTGATGACCTGCTGGCGCAGCGTGTGGAAGGTCGTTTTGAGCTTGCCGCCTTCATAGACTTCGATGTCATCGCCGACGCTGTTGGCGGAGAAGAGGCCGAAGACGCCTTTCGCAGTAAAACGCTTCTCCGCGATGATGCGGTCGAGGAGCGTGTTGGCGTCATTGTAGAGCTTCAAGGCCTCGACTTCGGCCTTGGCCTTCATTTCAGCATCCTCGTGGGCGGAGGAGAACCGCTTCTCGGCGGCGATCCAGCGTCCGCGCAGCTCCCAGGAGTGGAAGAAGGGCGACCAGTCGATGAATTCGCGCAGCGTGGCAATCAAGTCAGCGCCTTCATAGACCTTCGTGCCGGTGAAGCTCGGCGTGGCGATGTCCTGCGTGCTCCAGTCGAATTTCTGGCCCTTCTCGCGTGATTCGTCGAGGCTGAGAAGCTGACGGTCCTTCTTCTTGCCATATTCCTCGCGGAGGCGGGCATGACGCTCTTCGTTGGACTTGATGAAGCCTTCGCGTTGATCGTCAGAGAGCAGTGACGTGGTCACGGGCACGCTGCGGGAGGCATCGAGCACATGCACGATGGGTCCGCTGTATTTCGGCGCGATCTTGATGGCGGTGTGCGCGGGGCTGGTGGTGGCGCCGCCGATCAGAAGCGGCTGCTTGAAGCCGAGGCGCTCCATTTCGGAGGCCACATGCACCATTTCATCGAGCGAGGGCGTGATCAGGCCGCTGAGGCCGATGACATCGGCTCCGACCTCGACTGCTTTGTCGAGAATTTTCTGGCAGGGCACCATGACGCCCATGTCGGTGACCTCGAAGCCATTGCAGGCCAGGACGATGCCGACGATGTTCTTGCCGATGTCGTGCACATCGCCCTTCACGGTGGCCAGCACGATCTTGCCCGCGCTGCGCTGCGCCGGATTGGCGAGCTTCTCCTGCTCCATGTAGGGCTGCAGGTAAGCGACGCTCTGCTTCATCACGCGGGCGCTTTTCACGACCTGCGGCAGGAACATTTTTCCTGCGCCAAACAGGTCGCCGACGACGCTCATGCCGTCCATGAGCGGGCCTTCGATCACGCTGAGCGGCTTGCCGAGCTTGGCGAGCGCCTCGGCGGTGTCTTCATTGATGAAATCGGTGATGCCCTTGAGCAGCGCATGCTCGAGGCGCTTCTCGACAGGAGCCTCGCGCCAGCTGAGGTCGATCTCGGCCTTCTTCGCGCCGCCGGCCTGGCCTTTGAACTGCTCGGCGTAATCGACGAGGATCTCGGTGGCGTCCGGGCGGCGGTTGAGGATGACGTCCTCGACCTTCACGAGCATCTCCGGCGGGATCTCCTCGTAAACCTCAAGCATGCCGGCATTCACAATGCCCATGTCCATGCCGGCCTTGATGGCATGGTAAAGGAACACGCTGTGCATGGCCTCGCGCACCTTGTTGTTGCCGCGGAAGCTGAAGCTGATGTTGCTGACGCCGCCGCTGACCTTCGCATAAGGCAGGTTCGCCTTGATCCAGCGGGTGGCCTCGATGAAGTCGACGGCGTAGTTGTTGTGCTCCTCGATGCCGGTGGCGACGGTAAGGATGTTTGGATCGAAGATGATGTCCTCGGGCGGAAATCCGACCTCATCGACGAGGATGCGATACGCTCGCTCGCAGATGCGGATCTTGTCCTCGTAAGTCGCGGCCTGGCCTTGCTCGTCGAAGGCCATCACGACGGTGGCGGCGCCGTATTGCTTGATCTTTGTCGCGTATTCTTTGAACTTCGCCTCGCCTTCCTTCAGCGAGATGGAGTTCACGATGCCCTTGCCCTGCAGGCACTTCAAGCCGGCCTCGATGATCTCCCATTTCGAGGAATCGACCATGATGGGCACCTTGTTCACCTCCGGCTCGGTTTGCAGGAGCGTCAAAAACTTCGTCATCATCGGCACGCCGTCGATGAGGCCCTCGTCCATGCAGACGTCGATGACGTTCGCGCCGCTCTCGACCTGCTGACGCGCGATGGCGACGGCTTCTTCGAGTTTGTTTTCCTTGATGAGCTTCGCGAATTTCGGCGAGCCGGCCACGTTCGTGCGCTCGCCGATCATGAGGTAGTTCGAGCCGGGGCTCAGCACATAGGGCTGCGAGCCGCTGAGGCGCATCGTGTGCGGATCGGCGGGGATTTCGCGCGGCGCGAGTTTTTCGACGGCCTTTGCGATGGCGGCGATGTGCTCGGGCGTGTTGCCGCAGCAGCCGCCCATGATGTTCACGAAGCCGCTGCTGGCGAAGTCGGTGGCGTAGCCCGCCATGTCTGGCGGCAGCAAATCGAAGCCGGTGGGCGCGAGCGGGTTCGGCATGCCGGCATTCGGATAGCACGAGACGAAGCAATCCGCCTTGGCCGCGAGCTCCGCGAGGAAGGGACGCATCTTGTCGGGGCCGAGCGAGCAGTTCAGGCCGATGGAGAGCGGCTTCACATGCCGCATGGCATTCAAGTAAGCCTCCGTGACCTGCCCGGAGATCATCGTCTCGCCTCCGGGGCCGACGGCGGCGCTGATCTGCACCGGCAGCTCCAGCCCGTCCTCTTCAAACACCTCACGAATGGCCACGAGCGCGGTTTTAGCGTTAAGCGAGTCGAAAATCGTCTCCACGAGGAGGGTGTCCACACCGCCGGCGATCAAGGCGCGGACCTGGTGCTTGTAGGCCTGCTTCACCTGGTCAAAGGTGACGTAGCGGAAGCTCAGGTCGTTTAAGTCCGGAAACTGGGAGAGGGAGACCGTGAGCGGGCCGATGGCTCCGGCGACGTAGCGTTTCCTGCCCGTCTGCTCAGCGACGATGTCCGCCCACTTGCGGCACTGGCGCGCGGACTCGAAGTTGATCTCCCAGGCAAGCTCGTTGAGGAAAGCGTCCTCAATGATGCCCTGGAAGAACTCCGGGTTCTTCTTGCCTTCGCGGAAGAATTCCGCCTGCGCGATGCTGGTCGCCGAAAACGTGTTCGTCTCAATGATGTCCGCGCCCGCTTCGAGGAAGCGCTTGTGGATGTCCTCGATGATGTCCGGGCGAGTGATCGAAAGGATGTCGCCGTTGTTGAGGATGTCCTTCTCGTTGTCGCGGAAGCGCTCACCACGGGCGGAGGTCTCGTCGAGCACGCCCTTGGCCTTGTACTGCCGGATCGTCGTTCCCATCGCACCGTCGATGACCAGGATGCGCTGACGCATGGCGGCTTCGAGTTCGGATCGGCAATTGGGGCGGGCGGGCATGGCGAAAACTAGCAACGGAGATGGAGAGGTCAACCCTTCCCATCAACATATCATGATTTGTGGATATGTGAGCTTCCCGACCTCGGCACATCTGCTTCTTCCAAGTTGACCACCCCGGTTCGTCATCCACAGATGGGCGCATGTCCGCCTGCCGCCTTTTCCTCCTCGGCCTGCTTCTGCCGGTCCTGTCTTCCTGCACGGGGCTTGAGATCAAGCCGCTGCTTGGCCAGACGCTGCAGCTTCCCGCCTCTGATTTCGGGCCAGAAAACCTCTCAGCGCCGCTGCTGGGGGCGAATGCAGGACAGAAAACCGTCGTGGTTTACATGGGGTTTTCTAAGAAGCAGATCGAGGCGCGACATCCATCCTCGCAGTTCTGCCATGTCCCTGTGGTGAAAGGCATCCAGCATCTCAACCGCAGCGTCGCCGGGCTGCCCCGTGACCCTGCACATTCGGAGCTTCGGAGCCGCTTGATCGCCACGCGCAGCAGGCTGATGGACTACTACGACACCCGCCGCATCGCCTTCAACTCGGTGCCGCCCTTCACGGGCCGCGGCTTCATGTCGCGGCGGGCGATGATGCCGCCCCTTGGCACGACCCGCTGAGCCAGCCCTGCCGAAGCTCACCAGTTCGCGGCAATCCCGGCGCCCTTGGCGCGCTGAAGGCCCCAGTACATCATGGTGCGTGCATCTTCCCAGATGTATTTTGTCTTGGTGCCAAGCTGGACCAGGATGACGTTCCTGCCCCGGCTGCTGGCGGTGGAGATGAGGCAGCGGCCGCTGGCGTTGGTGTAGCCGGTCTTCATGCCGTTGCATTCAGGCATGACACCAAGCAGCTCGTTGGTGTTCTTGAGGGTGACCGAACGGCCGTCCCGGCGGGTGAAGGTGTAGTATTTCCGCCGCACGGCGTCGCGGATGACCGGGTTTCGATAAGCTGCCATGGCGATGCGGGCCATGTCCCGGGCCGTGGAATGCTGACCGCCGACGGTCAGGCCGTGCGGATTGCGGAAGCTGCTGTGGGTGCAGCCCAGGGAGCGGGCCTTGGCGGTCATTTTTGCGGCGAAGGCGCTGATGCTGCCGGCGTTGTCCCGGGCCAGCACGTTGGCGACATCGTTGCAGCTTTTGATGAGGAAGGCGTAGAGAAGGTGGCGCCGGGTGTAGGTGTCGCCAGGGCGCAGGCCGAGAACCGTCGGTTCAACCCGGACATCGGAGGCCTGGACGGTGACCTTTTTGTCCAGGTCGCCTGCGTCCATCACCACCAGGGCGGTGAGGATCTTTTGCGTGCTGGCCACGGCACGGGGCGTCTCGGAGGCACGTCCGGCGAGGTGGCGACCACTATTGGCGTCGATCAGCAGGTAGGAGGCCGCGCGGATGGGCGGGCCTGATGCCACCGCCAGGGTGGGTTCCACATCCATGGCAAAACCCGGGGCATAAGCCACCGGACTGGCCTCGGGATAGCGGTTCATCGACCCAAGGCTCATGTCTCCGGAAGCAGTCCGGCGCGGTTCGGAGACTGCACAGGAAGCCAGTGAAAGGACAACCATCAGCAGGGCAAGGGACGCTGGAAACCGGAGCAGCATGAGAAATCTTGTGGGAGGGGGGAACGCAGCTTTGATGCCGGATCCTATCTTTCCAAGTAGGCCAGGACGCCTCATGGTGTCAACACGGGCCGACTTTCGCCTGACAGAACCAGGTGGAACGATGGCCGTGGACCCGCCTTCAGAAGTGGAGGTTCGCCACGATGCGCAGGCCATGAAGGGTCAGGTCCGGGTCCACGGGAATGACATCCTTCATGCCCGACATGATCCACCCGGCATCGCCGCCGGTCGCCACCACATGCACCGGCAATCCGGCGGGCATCTCTTTTTTCAAGGCTTCCAGGATGCCCTGGACCATGCCGCGGTAGCCGATGGCCGCCCCGGCCTGGATCGCCCCGACCGTGGATTGACCAATCGCGCTGGACGGCTCGCACAGGTCCACCCGGGGCAGCAGGGCCGTCCGCTCATGCAGGTAGTCGGTCATCAACCGCAGGCCCGGTGCGATCACGCCGCCGATATAATGACGGTCGGCGGAGAGAATGTCGAAGGTCACTGCCGTGCCGAAGTCGATGACAATGCCGGGTGCGCCGTAAAGATGCGCCAGGGCCACGGCATTGGCCAGACGGTCCTGACCAATGGTCTCCGGTTGTGGATAGCGGACGCCAATTCCCATGGGGGTGTTGTGATGCAGTTCCAGCAAATCGGGAAACACCTCCCGCCAGACCGGCACGACCGCCGGGACGACGCTGGCAATCACCGCCCGGCGAAACTGCCAGCCGGAAACCGCCTCCCGGACGGCCGCAGGAGTCACCCCAACGGAGGGCAGATCCCGGCGGTCGATCAGGTGCTCGGAGGTGGACAGGCCGAGCTTGGTCCGGCCGTTGCCAACGTCGATCAGGAGAAAATCGGCGGTCATGGGGCGTTTATGGAGGCGGGCAGGGGTGGCGGCAAGACCGGAAAAACAGGTTGCGAATCCCCGGATCACCTCCACTATGCGCGCCCCTTGCCCGGTTCGGCCCCTCCAGGGAACCGCGAGGCGAAGGGATAATCCTGACTGTCACCATGAGCAACATCATCTCCAAAATCGAAGCCGAGCAGGTCAAAAAGGACGTGGCGTCCTTCAATGTCGGCGACACCGTCAAAGTTCACACCCGAGTCATCGAAGGTGACAAGGAGCGTATCCAGATCTTCGCCGGCATCGTCATCGCCCGCAAAGGCAGCAGCCTGAACGAGGCCTTCACCGTCCGTAAAATCTCCTACGGCGAAGGTGTTGAGCGTGTTTTCCCCCTCCACAGCCCGAAAGTGGCCAAGATCGAGGTCACCAAGCCCGGCCGCGTCCGCCGCGCCCGCCTGCATTATCTCCGTGGTCGTCAGGGCAAGGAAGCCATGACCGTGAAGGAAGTCAGCCACAACGAGGCTTGATCCGACAGTTTTCCGACGGCGGCACGGCTCCTTAAGCCGGCTGTGGTTGGTTTGTTGACGTTCAGAGCACCTCCGCGAATCAACTCGCGGGGGTGTTTTGTTTTCAGGCCGGGGCTCAAAACACCGCAAGATTCGCCAGAAAAAGCAGCGTCACACCGTCGTACATTCCGTCTTCCATCCTGCCCCCCTACCCAGACATGAAGCATCTACCAGCCCTGTTCCTCCTCCTGTCTGCCCACGCAGCGTCCGCCCAAGAAAACAAACCCGTCGCAGCTCCTGCACCGGCCCCAGCTCCCGCCACCGCCAGCAAGCCCGCATCGCCCCCTGCACAGCCCAAAGCCGAGGCGCCGGCACCTGCAAAACCCGCTCCGACACCTGCCCCGAAGCCCGCCGCCCCCCCAGCACCCGCTGCGACAGCCAAGCCCGCCACGGCTGCCGCCCCTGCTGCTGCTCCTGCTCCCGCCAAACCGGCAACGCCTCCCCCAGCTCCCACCACCCCGGCCAAGGCCGCCGCCAAGACTGAAACCAAACCGGCTCCTGCTCCCACACCGACACCTGCCAAGCCTGCCACCCCGGCACCCACTGCCGCCAAGCCTGCCGCTCCTCCCCCTCCGCCAAAACCCGTGGCCGTGTTCAAGGACAAGGCCCTCGAAGCCGCCGTGCGCAAGCAGGTCTTCGCCAAGCGCGACAACCAGGAGGTCATCACCGCCGAGGATGTCGCCACCGTCTCCATCATTGAAGGCAAGGGGGCCGGGATCACCGACCTGAGCGGACTGGAAAAGTGCACCGCCCTCGCCTCCCTGACCCTGTCCGACAACAAGATCACCAGCCTCGCAGCAATCAAGGGCCTGGAACGCCTCCAGTTCCTCGACGTCGCCAACAACCAGATCACCGACATCTCGCCGCTGGCCACCTGCAAGATGCTTCAGTACATCGAGCTCACGAATAACAAGGTCGCCGACGTCTCTGCCCTCGGCGGCATCACCTCGCTCAACTCCCTCTACCTCGCCGGCAACCAGATCTCCGATGTCAGCGCCCTCTTCAAGCTGCCCAAGGTCTGGACCCTCTACCTCGACGGCAACAAGATCTCCAAGCTCGACGGCATCGGCCAGCTCAAGTGGCTCTCCATGCTCTCCCTGAAGGGCAACCAGGTCAGCGACCTCACCCCCGTGGAAGCCCTCACCGACCTGCAGTTCCTCTTCCTCGACAAAAACCCGGTGGCCGATCTTGCGCCGCTGCACCGCGCCTGGAAGAAGGACAACGACGGCCCCCGCGAGTGGGCGCCCTACTGCCAGATTTTCCTCAACGACTGCCCCCTCAACGACGCCTCCAAAAAGCTCGTGGAGGAAATGAAGAAGGCCGGTGCACGGATCACACCCTGATCCAGGCCGGGCTCAGTCAACCAGACGGAACTCCGCACTCGCGAGCAGGGCCTGGCAGAACGCAGCCAGGCCCTGCTCATGATCACCGGCATCCTCCAGAAACTTCCGCACCATCCGGATCTCCTGCTCGTCAGGCGAACGGTTGAAGCAGAGCTGAAAGGCCTCCTGAACCGGATCCTGCGCCTTTTGAACCCGCCGCGCCAGGGCCCTGGCCTGCTCCAGCACAAACGGCCCGTTCATCACATACAAGGCCTGCAGCGGCACGTTCGTCACATCCCGGCCCCCGGTGACCAGGCTTGGATTCGCCACGTCAAACTGCTCCAGAACATCCGGCAGATGATCGCGGATCACCGGCAGGTAGACGGACCTGTGCCTGGAACCGTCGAGGTCCGGCGGGAGCTTCGCATTGAAGCCGATCAACGCCACCGACTGCCCGTCAAGTTCAGCGACCAGCGAGCCAGGCCTGCGCGAAAGGTCAAGCAGCCCGGAAACCGAAAGCATGGCATCCCGGATCACCTCAGCATCCAGCCTGCGGCGGCTCGCATGGCTCAGCAGGCGGTTGTCAGGATCCACCTTGGAAGCCCGTCCGGGCTCCCTCAGTCCGGCCCGGCGATACGTCTCCGTCATCACGATCTCCTTGATCATCTTCTTCACCGACCAGCCGCCCTCCATGAAGCGCAGCGCCAGATAATCGAGCAGTTCCGGATGGCTCGGCGCCTCACCGGTCGCGCCGAAGTCATCCACGGTGCGGACAAGCCCCGTGCCGAACAAATGATGCCAGATCCGGTTCACCATCACCCGCGCAGCCAGCGGATTGTCACGACCTGTCAGCCAGCGGGCCAGTTCCAGGCGCCCGCTTTGATCTTTCGGCACCTGCACCTCGGAATCCCAGATCTTCGGAAAGCCGCGCGGCACCGTGCCGCGTGGATGGCTGATCTCACCTCGTTCATAGAGCGGCGAGTCCATGACCTCCGCATCCTTCACCCCCATGCATAGCGGCAGCGGGCGGCCTTTGTCATCCACCGCCTCCAGCGCCCCTTCGACGCCACCCCGCGTCCAGAGAATGCGCAGCGCGTTGGAGAGCAGCCGGTGCGCCTCGTCGCTGATGTCGCGCCCCTTGGCCCGGGCCCTGGTGATGTATTCCTGCTGCGCCTTCTCATCCGCGTTCAGCTTCGCAAGATCAGCCTTCAACTGCCTGACCCGCTCCTCAGGGAGAGTCTTCCCGACGATCACCTGACCCGGAAGCTGCGGCAGGCGGATGAGATGCCCGTGGTTGTTGTTCTCGGAATCGATCCAGTTGCCGTAAAACGTCTTCGTGCTTTTGAAGATGCCCGCCAGCGCGTAGTAGTCCTCCATCGTGAAGGGATCCGTCTTGTGGTCATGGCAGCGCGCGCAGGCGATGCTGCTGGCCAGCACGGCCCGCGTCACCGCATCCAGCTGTTCGTCCGCCACGTCGGCGGCAAACTGCGCCTTGTTCTGTTCATTGAGCCCCTTGGCCCCGATCGCCAGAAAGCCCGTCGCAGCCAGCAGCCGAGCACGTTCCACATCGTCCTTCGCAGGCAGCAGGTCGCCCGCCACCTGTTCCGTGATGAAGCGGTCGTACGGCATGTCCGCGTTCACCGCATCAATCACATAGTCGCGGTAGCGCCAGGCATGGGGAAAGGTCAGGTTGGACTCCCGTCCGTTCGATTCGGCAAAACGCGCCACATCCAGCCAGTGCCTTCCCCAGCGCACGCCAAACTCACGCGAGGCAAGCAGCGCATCCACCCTGGCCTCCATGTCGGCAGCCTTGAATGAAGCCGCCTCCTCTGGCGTGGGAGGCAGGCCGGTGAGGTCAAAGTGCAGCCTGCGCAGCAGGATGACCGGACCGGCTTCCGGCGCGGGCTTTAGCCCCTGCTCATTCAGCCTTGCAAGAATCATCCCGTCGATGCCCGCCTCAGCGCTGGGCGGCATCACCGGCTTCCGATAGCTCCAGAAGTTCCGGCCCGTCGCACCTGGACTGCCGGAGGCCGCCTTCCCCGCGTCACGTGGATCCACGGCCCCGGCTTTGATCCATGCCTCCAGGTCGGAGATCACCGCCGCGGGCAGCCTCGGCTTTTTCGGCGGCATCTCCATGTCCTGCTCATGCTTCACCGCCGCCAGCAGCAGGCTGCCGCCGGGATCACCGGGAACCACCGCAGGCCCGGTGTCACCGCCCTTTCTCAGGCCCTCCCGGCTGTCCAGCAGCAGGCCGCCCTTTGACTTCCCGGACTCCACCGAATGGCATTCATAACAATGTTTGATCAAAACGGGCCGCACCTTCGCCTCGAAGAAGGCCTTCCCGTCCTCGGCCGCCGCAGCGGCGACGGGCGGGGTCAGCAGCACGGCAAGAAGGCGTCGGCTCATGGTCATGACGCCCGGAAGTATCCCTCAGGCGACGACGCGGGTCAAGACATCCCCGTGCACGTCGGTCAGGCGGAAGTCTCGCCCGGCGTAGCGGTAGGTCAGCTCCTCGTGGTTGATGCCTAACAAATGAAGCATGGTCGCATGCAGGTCGTGCACGCTCACCGGATCCTGCTGCGCAGCAAAGCCGAACTCGTCCGTGGCGCCGTGCACCGTCCCGCCCTTCACGCCACCGCCCGCCATCCATACGCTGAATCCGTAGTGGTTGTGGTCACGGCCCAGCTTCGACTTCGCGCCGCTCATCTCCACGGTCGGCGTGCGCCCGAACTCGCCGCCCCACAGCACGAGCGTCTCCTCAAGCATGCCCCGCTGCTTCAGGTCCGTCAGCAGCGCCGCGATCGGCTGGTCGATCTCCGCCGACAGTTTCCGGTGGTTCTTCTCGATGTTGTCATGGTTGTCCCAGGGCTGCCCCGCCCCGTGCCAGAGCTGCACCATGCGCACCCCGCGCTCCAGGAGCCGCCGGGCGATCAGCGTCTGCCGACCGTGGACGCCATCGCCATACATCCGGCGCACATGCGCGGGCTCCTTCGACACATCAAACGCGTCCGCCGCCTCCATCTGCATGCGGAACGCCAGCTCAAAGCTCTGGATGCGCGCCTCCAGCCTTGGATCCCCACGCTCCGCCAGATGCGCCGCATTGATCCGCCGCAGCAGCTCAAGCTGACGCAGCTGCACACGTTCATCCGCATGAGGGCTGCGGATGTTCTCAATCAATCGCTCAACCGCCTCGTGCTTCGAATCGACATACGTTCCCTGGTAGGCCCCGGGCAGGAACGCCGCCTGCCAGTTCTCCGCACCCTTGATCGGCAGGCCGCCCGGACACATCGCGATGAAGCCGGGCAGGTTCGCATTCTCACTGCCCAGCCCATAGGTCAGCCAGGCCCCGAGGCTCGGGCGTGGCTGGATCGAGTCGCCGCAGTTCATCAGCATCAGCGACGGCTCATGATTGGGCACCTGCGCCTGCATCGAACGGATCACCGCGATGTCGTCGATGTGCGCCGCCGTCTTCTCAAAAAGTTCGCTCACCTCGATGCCGCTCTGTCCGTGCCGCCTGAACTTGAACGGCGAGGGAAAGGCCGCGCCGGTCTTGCGCTCGGTGATGCGATGGCCCGGAACAGGCCGGCCCGCGTAGCGCTCCAGCGCCGGCTTGGGGTCAAAGGTGTCCACATGCGAAGGCCCGCCATTGAGGAAAAAGTGGATCACCCGCTTCGCCTTCGGCGCATGATGCGGCCTCGCGCCCGGTGCAGCCATCACGTCACTCAGCCCGAGCATGGCCAACCCCATGCCGGATCGGCGGAGGAGGTCGCGGCGGCTCAGGACGGCTTGCATGACAGACGCAGTACGCACCTCGCAGGCCTCACCTTTGCGAAACGTCCGATTTCACGCCCGGCGGTTTCTGCTTGGCGGCCAGGCTCCGTCCCGCTCATCATCCCGGTCCATGCCGCAGAACCCGCCACACATCGCCATCATCGACTGGCGCACCGCTCCGCAGGGCGACGCCGAGTCCGCCATTGAAAAGCACATCATCGGCCGGGCCGCCCGGGTCACCCGGCATCTCTGCGACACCGATGAGGACATGGACGACGAGCCTGCGTCCGCCGACGCCATCATCATCTGGCACAACATGCCGCTGTCCGCTCGCGGCATCTCCCGCCTGAAAAACTGCCGCGCCATCATCCGCAACGGCGTCGGCTTTGACAGTGTCGACGTCCACGCGGCACGCGAACGCGGCATTGCCGTCTGCAACGTGCCCGACTACGGCACCGAGGAGGTCGCGGACCACGCCATCGCCCTGGCCCTCGCGCTCTGCCGTCAGATCCTGCCGCTCGACGCCGAGGCCAAGGCTCTTGGATGGAACATCCGCGTCACGCCAAGGCTGCGCCGTCTGAGCACGCTGACCTTTGGCATCATCGGCCTCGGACGCATCGGCACCGCCACGGCCCTGCGCGCCAAGGCCCTCGGATTCAAGGTCGTATTTTTCGACCCCTATCTCCCGAACGGTGCGGACAAGGCGGTGGGCGTCACACGGGCGAGGTCGCTCGACGAACTGCTCACGCAGACCGACGTGCTTTCCCTGCACTGCCCGCTGAACGAGGAGACGCACCACCTCATCGGTGATCGTGAGCTTGCCCTGCTGAAGCCGGGCGCGTTTGTCGTCAACACCGCCCGGGGAGCCATCATCCGCAAGGCATCCATCCTTCAGGCGCTGCGCGAAGGCCGGCTTGCCGGCGCCGGGCTGGATGTCATCGAGGACGAGCCCCTGCGCACGCCGGAGGAGGCGGAAACACCCAACCTGATCGCCACCTGCCACGCCGCCTTCTGCAGCATCGAGTCCAAGGTCGAGATGCGCAGCACCTCCGCCCGCATCGCCCTCGCCGCCGTCACCGGACAGCCGCTGGAAAACGTCGTCAACCGCGTCACCGGCCTGTGAATGGATGAAATGTGACGGGAGCTTCCTGCGAAATGCTTGGTTAGACTCATGAACCGCCGCGACACCCTCGCCCTCACCCTTGCCAGCCTCGGCATGGCCCCCCGAGCCCGGGCCGCCCTTCCCTCCATGCAGACCGTTCACCCGATCATCCAGGGCCAGGTGGACAACGGCACGCTTCACTCCGCCGTGCTGCATGTCCAGTGTGGGACCGAAGTGACTCAGCAGGCTTACGGGAAGGCGGAGGCCGGTTCCATGTTCCTGCTCGGCTCCATCACCAAGCCCCTGACGGCCGCCGCCGTCATGATCCTGGCCGACCGGGGCGTGCTGAAGCTTTCGGATCATGCCGTGAAGCACCTGCCCGAATTCAGCGAAGGCGCCCGGCGGGACATCACCCTCGGGCATCTTCTGACTCACAGCTCCGGCCTGCCCGACCAGCTGGAGGACAACAACGCCCTGCGCGCCCGTCACGCACCTCTGTCGGAATTTGTGAAGGGTGCGATGCGCACGCCCCTGCTCTTCAAACCCGGCACGAAGTATCATTACCAAAGCATGGGCATCCTGCTCGCGGCGGAGATCGTCGAGCGCGTGTCGGGCATGCCCCTGCCCCGGTTTCTTCAGCAGCACCTCTTCACGCCCCTCGGCATGTCTCGCTCCGTGCTTGGCCTCGGGTCCCATGCAAAGGCGGACATGGTCCCGATGCAGACGGAACATGCCGCGCCAGAGGCCGGCGCCGGCGATCCGTCCGCACGAAGCTGGGACTGGAACAGCGACTACTGGCGGAACCTCGCCGCACCCTGGGGCGGAGCACACAGCTCGGCGGCGGACGTCGCCGCCTTCCTGCGCAGCTTCCTGCATCCTGACGGCCGGGTCCTGCGCGAGGAAACCGCCAGGCTGATGGTCCGGGATCATACCCCCGGCCTTGAGGCGCACCGCGGCGTCGGATTCATGAGCGGCCCCATCGGTCTCGGCAAAGGTTGTTCGGCACGCGCCTTCGGCCACAGCGGCTCCACCGGCACCCTGGCCTGGGCAGACCCCGCCACGGACACCAGCTTCGTGCTGCTCACCTCCCTGCCCAAGAACGTGTCCGGGGCGCTGCTGCTCTATCCCGCCTCCGACCTGGTGTCAGCCGCCTAGTGGAGCTTGATCTTGCTCCAGGAGACGAGCCCAAACCCTGGCAGTCTCAGCCATTGACGATCTGCGGACGTGCTGCATTCCCGCAAAAGCCCCTGCTCCATGACGGCCCGCCCCTGGACCCGCCCGGATCAAGATTTGACCTGCTCCTTCAAGATTCACGGGTTCCGCCACGTAGGTTTGCAGTCATGATCCCGCGCAGCCTCTGCCTACTCGCCCTGTTCTCCACCTCCACCCTCCTCGCACAGCAGGTCACCCTGCCGCTGCCGCGCCTGCTGACGATGATGCCGATGGGCGGCCAGGCCGGCCAGCAGGTCCAGGTGACGATCACCGGGGAGAACATCGAGGACGTCGCCGAACTCACCTTCTCCACGCCGAAGATCAGCGCGAAGCCCGTGGCAGGAGCCGCAAACCAATTCCTGGCCAGCATCGCAGCCGACGCACCGACGGGCGTTTATGACGCCCGCGTGATGTCCCGCCTTGGAGTCTCCTCAGCCCGTGCGTTTTCCGTGAACCGACTGCCCGAGGTGGTGCGCACGAAGCCGAACAACACGCTCGAGACCGCCCTGCCCCTCGCCGTCGGCTCCATCTGCAACGCCACCATGACGAAGCGCGCCGTGGACTTCTACTCCTTCCAGGGCGTCAAGGGCCAGGCCGTGGCCATCGACTGCGCGGCGGTGGGCATCGACTCACGCCTCACTCCCGTGCTCGTTCTGGCCGACGCCAGGGGCGCCGACCTGAAGGTGAACCGCACCGGCGGCATGATCGACTTCACCCCTCCCGCCGACGGCGCCTACATCATCAAGGTGAGCGACCTCACCTACCAGGGTGGCGAACGCCACTTCTACCGCCTCGCGCTTCAGAAGGGCCCTGCGGAGCCGCAGCCGCACACCCGGATGGTCAGCGCCATGTCATGGCCGCCGGAGGGCCTGGCCGCCAGGGCAGCCGCCAGCGAGGCCGAGCCTAACAACAAGGAGGCTCAGAAGATCAACCTGCCCTGCGACATCGCCGGCTCATTCTTCCCCGCCGCCGACGTGGACACCTATGAGTTCACCGCCAAAAAGGGCGAGACCTGGTGGGTGGAGGTGGCCAGCGAGCGCCTCGGCCTCAACACCGATCCCTTCGTGCTCGTGCAGCAGGTCAAGGACGGCAGGTTCACCGACGTGGCCGAGCTCTATGACATCGCACCGCCGATGAAGGTCACCAGCAACGGCTACTCCTACGACGGCCCGCCCTATGACGCCGGCTCTCCCGACGTGCTTGGCAAGTTTGAGGCGAAGGAGGACGGCACCTACCGCCTCCAGGTGCGCGACCTCTTCGGCGGCACGCGCAGCAATCCGCACAACCTCTACCGCCTCATCGTCCGCCAGGCCGCGCCGGACTTCTCCCTGGCTGCCTGGGCCGTTCACATGACCCTGCGCAACGGCGACCGCGCCGCGCTCTCCAAGCCAATGGCCCTGCGCCAGGGTGACGCACGCGCCTTCGAGGTCGTCGTGCAGCGCCGCGACGGCTTTGACGGCGAGATCGACATCCGGATGGAAAACCTGCCCACGGGCATGAGCGCCGCCGGCCTGAAGATCGGCAAGGGCAAAACCTACGGCCACCTCATCCTCACCGCCGATGACAAGTCCCCCCGTGGTTTCTCGCTGGCGAAGGTCACCGGCAGGGCCGTCATCAACGGCAAGGAGGTCGTCCGCCCCGTCCATCTGGCCGGCATGGAATGGCCGGTGAAGGATGCCAAGGGCGAGATCCCCGCCCCGCGCCTCATGGCCGACGTGCCAGTCTCCGTGACCGACTCCGAACAGGCGCCGCTGACGATCGCCGCCGCCGAGGACAAGGTCCACGAGGCCGTGGCCGGCTCCACGCTGAAGATCCCGCTCAAGCTGACCTGGCGTAACGAATTCAATGGTACGTCCATCAAGGTGAAGGCCTACGGCGAGGGCTTCAGCTCCCTCAAGGAGTTCGACATCCCGCTCAAGGCAGCCACTCATGAGCTGGTGCTCGACCTCGCCGCCCTCAAGATCGCGCCGGGCGACCACACCTTTGCCCTGCAGAGCCTTGGCATCTGCAAATACAGCTACAACCCGGCCGCCGTACCTCTCGCCGAGGCCGAGCAGAAGAAGGCCGAGGCGATTCTGGCCGCCGCAGCCGCCGAGGCGAAGAAGGTCGCCGCCACCGACGCCGAGGCCGCGAAGAAGGCCGCCGAGAAGCAGAAGGCCGCAGAGGCCGCCATGACCGCCGCCACCAGCCGGATGAAATCCGTGACCACCGCCGCGAGCCCGACCGACACCGTGGAGATCCTGATCTCCAAACCCATCCGCGTGCACGTCAAGCCTGCCGCGCCGACCACTGCTGCGAAGTAAGGTCCCCCCGTGCTCCGGCTCATCCCTCCGCCACACAGGTGACGCCCTGGTGCCAGGTGCCCTGGATGAGAGTGAGGCGCGGAGTTTCCGGAAGCCCGAAGCGCCCCTGCTCAACGCTGGCGACCAGCGTGTCGATGATCACGGCGGCGATGAGGTCCTCACGCTGCCAGATGCCCGAGTTGCTGCCGTGCGGGTTGACACCCTGGTAGGCCAGGCCGAGGTCAGCAGGAATTCTGCGGCCGGTACCTTCCAGCATCTTCTTCATGCCGCGTACCTGGGAGATGACGGCATCAATCCGGTGCTGCTTCAACCAGTGGTCAGCAGCGGCGGCCGAGGCCGGGCCCAGGTCGGGCAGCAGCAAAGGCGGGATCCTGGGGATGCCGGGGTTCAGCAGAGAGAAGCGCGCCTCGGCCGTGCACAGGCTGTAGCTGGTGGCGGCCTCGATGGCCTCCGTGGTGCAGATGCCGATGCGGCGGTGGCCGCGCCGGACCAGCGCGGTGAACACCTGGACACAGTTCGCCACATCATCGGCATCGACGCTGTCGAGCGCCTGGATGATCTGGCTGGAGCCATTGTGGATGACAGCGAAATGCCGCCAGTTCAGCCGCCAGTCAGGCAGGTGAAAGGCGGCCTTGAACTGCTGGATGACAATGCCGCGGATGCCCTGCGCGCGCAGCCTTCGCTCAAGCCTCGGTGCGTCCGAGGGGCGCACATGGTCAAAGCGCTCCAGCTTGTAGCCAAGCTCCTCGGCGCGCTGTGCGGCAGACAGCCAGTAGAGTTCATGCGGAGCCTTTTCCGCCGGCAGGGAGAGGTCGTGGTCGGTGATCCAGACCAGCGTGCCCTGATGGGCGCGCGCCCTTCCGGCCCGGACGTGGCTCATCAGCTCGGCAAGCCGTGGATCGCGCCTGTAGCCAAGCCTGGCGACGGCCTTCAAGACGCTGAGACGCACGGTCTCGGTGATGCGCGGGTCGTTGCGCAGCGCACGGGAGACGGTCGCGTGGGAGACGCCGAGGTGGGCGGCCACATCACGCATGGTGCAGGATGGCTTGCGGTTCATGGACGGCCCTCAGAATGGGCCGGGGCCGTCGGTGGTGCAACTGGTGCATGATTTTCGGCTCCTAACCCGAGGCCGCACCGTCATGATCCCCTTTCCCAAGCCGCCCATGAACAAGCCCGTCCTCCGCGCCCTGATCACAGCCCTCAGCATCGCCACCATGCTTTCCGCCGCCGTGCCGCGTGACTTTGCCGTGGACCTGAAGGCCACGATTTCGGACGTCGCCCCGCACATCACCCTCACCTGGACCCAGCGGGTGCAGAGCAACATCACCGCCCAGAAGATCCATCGCCGCCTCAAGGGCGAGACGGCCTGGGTGAAGCTGGCCGACCTGACGACGACGCAGACGAGCTACACCGACGGCACGGCGCTGCCCAGCGTGGAGTATGAATACTGGATGGAACGCACGTTCACCGGCCTGACGCCAGGCACGGCCATGGGCTACCTGAGCGCGGGGGTGAAGGTGGCGGAGGTTCACGCACGGGGAACGCTGCTGCTGGTGGTGGATGACACGATGGTGACCGCGCTGTCCCCGGA
>JBIJBP010000222.1:0-5494 GCA_044345155.1 Prosthecobacter sp.
CTCAGGACTACGCAAGCCTCGCGCCCGAGGAATGGGCCAAGGCACGCACTCCGGCCAAACCCGCCAGCAAAGCACCAACCGCCGCCGACGCGATCAATCAGCAAAGGCGCTGTGCGTGACGCTTACGAGTCGCGAGCTTTACGAAGCGCTGGAGTTGGCTCGCTGCACGTTGCAGGCCACATCACTTACGCTTCTTCACCAGCAACCACAGCAGGCCAATCGCCGCCACGATCAACACCACGATGATGCTCCACGGTGTTGTTGAAGTTGGTTCCTCGCTCGGTGTTGATGTTGACGAAGTTGAAAGGGCTGTTTTTGGCGCGGGCGGCTGGATGGCTGTTGAGGATTTCTGGGCTGCTGCGTCTGCCTGCGCCTTGTCGTTCATCGCCTGATACTTTGGCGGCAGTGTGCCTTGTGCCGGTCGCGGTTCGGTCGTCAACGGAATGAACTTGTCATCGGCCTCCCAGTCTTTGGGTGGTTTCATGTCTGCTCCCTCAAAGCCGGGTGGTGGAGGGATTGGGCTATCATATAGCTCGATTGGTTTTCGAGATTTCATTCCCGACGTTTCCAATTTGAAGCACAGGCGAAGCGGGGCTTGCCACTGCCAGGACTTCATCAACACAACAGTTTTGTCCAAACCGTCTGCATCGGTCCACCCATCAACAAAGCGCACAACGTCTGTGTAGCCGTTTACCACGTCGTAATGCAGCCAATCGGCTTCCACAGCTCGCAGGAAGTCTTCAAGCTCTTTTCCGCTCTTGCTGGTCATGGGCAGCCACTTGAGCATTTCTGCCCGTGCCTCCTTGATGGTGAGAGGTGGAGTCCATATGTCCAGGGATGTGATAAGCCAAGGCTTCTGCACTTCAGTCCGTAAGATGTCAGCAGGTATTGAGGGGTAGGCTCTGCCATCTCGATCAACGACTGTGATGTGGGCATGCTTCGCGTGAATGCATCTTTTCGGAAAGTGAGGAGGCGAATAGGCATGCAGGCCCGCAGCAAACAAATCACCAACGGTCACCTCCTGTGATAACTGCAAGCGGACTTGCGGCCACAAGAGCACTTGTTCCGAATACTGACCGTAGCAAATAGGCAGCAACGCCAGAGCCAATAAACTTTGAAGCAGTAACAGTTTCATGGCTTACCAAGGTGGAAGGCCAGCTCCTTCGGTTTGTGAATACACGAAAGCCGCATCGTGCAAGACCAGTCGAACAGCGTTCAAACGCATTGCGGCTGTGAAGTTCCCTCCGCCTGTTCCCGTGCCAATCCATCTCGGAAGCATCCCATGCTCGGCATGACTGATCCAAGCCCAGCGTTGGTTGGCGTTGTCGAGGCGACCACTAGGAACGACGCTTCGGAAAGAAAGCGGACCGTAGTCACTGCCTGCTGGGATCGGATTTGGTCCAGGAATGGGGTTTTGAACTGAGTTGGCAGACATCCACTCACCAATCTCGCACTTGCCATCGGCATCACGGGCAACTTCTACACCGCCGATCCAAACGATTCCAAAATAGCTCACACCTGGCGGCTTGAACTTCACTGGCCCGATCGCGGCGTAATACGGTTGAATGACGTCGTATTGTTCTCGACGCAACAGCCCCTCTCCCGCTTCACGGATTCTTGCCATGTCGTTCTCCGCGATGCCTTCGTCCAATGTTTCCCATGCTGGAACATCCAGACTGTCACGATCTACCTTGGCTGTATGTTTGATTGCATAGATGCCACTCGCTGCATACGCCCGATGTGCCCAAGCGAGATCGTTAAAGATAGCCTGCGCTCCGGGGATCATGAAGTCGTTCACAAAAGCCACCGCCCCAGGCTCGTCGCCCGTAATAAAGTTGGTGTTCCAGAGATACATGTCGCTCATCCCTGCATAGATGCTGG
The DNA here is from genome assembly GCA_044345155.1 of Prosthecobacter sp. GTDB lineage: Bacteria > Verrucomicrobiota > Verrucomicrobiia > Verrucomicrobiales > Verrucomicrobiaceae > Prosthecobacter. The sequence goes on from JBIJBP010000222.1 coordinate 1,882, forward strand.
CGGCGGCCACCCGAGCCATGCCCGGCCAGAGGAACTTCTCCTTATTCTCGTCGAACAACTGGGCGTAGTAGTAATACATCAAGGCAATCAGCCTGCTGTTGTCGTTGGCAGGGGTCGGGTGCCTGTATCCAAGTGCTGGATTGATCTTGGTGATGTCGGAATAGGGATTCGGCGGGCTGAACGAGGATTCTTGCAGCCTGATTTGATAGGCGACTTCCTCGCGCCATTGCGCACGGGTTTTCTTCGTGGCAACAAGGAACTCCTGCTCGTGCTTGAAGCTGGTGGAGCCTTTCTGGTAGCTGAACTCCAGCGTGATCTTGCCCGGCTCGACGCCCTCAAGGTAATAGGTGACTGATGTGTTTGGGTTCTGGTGGTAGAGCTGCGGGCCGATGTCGTTCGCGACAAGACTATCCTTGTCGTAAAGCTCGATCTTCATTTCTGACTCGCTGCCCTGTGATCCCCGCACTGCATAGAGGCGCACATGGCCCGACTGCTTGCGGTTGGTTTCCGGGTCGTTCTTGTCGAGCTTCTTGATCTTCACAACTGCACCTGCCGTCTCGGTGTATGGCAGGGTTCCAGGTCGCAGGCCAAAGAACCCTTTGTGCAGATCGTCGGTGACGATGTCGCCCTCCTGCCATTTGCCATCCAGATGATCCTTCTTGGCCTTGAGCGTTCCGTTCGCACAATCGGGCTTTGCTGCGTGTGATTCAGTAGTGTCGCCCTCGTCAAAGTTGGTGTTCACCGCGAGCACTTCAGGCGCTAACTCCATCGGCAGGAGGGTGAGGATTTTCTGGGTGCCGGGTGTGGCGGGGCTCATGAGGTCCTCGGTCTCGACGGGGGGACTGGTGGAGCCGCCGGGGGGGGATCGTCATCTGCAGCGTCTTCCTGATTCGGGTTTCCGCCGCTGTTCCCACGCCTGCCTGGGAGCCGATCTGCGTCACCGTCTCCACCACCAGCATTGTCAGCGTCGTCCCTTGCGGCAAAACTACCGGTTGCCCGTCCTTCACCGCCACGATCCGTGCCCGGTGCTGCGTGGTGTCAGCCGTGATCCCGCGTCCTCGGATGGTTTCGCCATTCTCCTCCCAGTCTATCCATGGGCCTACATTGCTCCGGCTCAGCCCGAGGATGTGTTCGTCACGCGCATGTGTCCAAAGCACGGGTGAAAACGCCTCGAACGGGATCGTCAGCACGCTCTCCGCATTCATCGGCGGGGCCGACCGGTTCAATCCCTGGTTGAAACCTGTGCCGCTATCCGTGCTCGTTTCTTCTTTCCATGGAGGCTCGTAAAGAACCCGCCAGGTTTCCGTCAACAGGGGGTCTCTCTCGGCATAGTCTGTATGGTTGTGACCGTAATGGCCCGAGGGGCTGCTGTGCGTGGGCGTGCCACTGAACTCCTGGGGCTGAACGCCTGGCGCGGACGCATACTGCACGGAGTTGTGGTAGGAACCACCGGACTGGATATCGCTCCCTTGCAAATAGACGCTGCGCCAGACGTACTGCCACTGGAGGGTGAACTCGGGATTGGGCTGGGTGCTGCCGGGGCCGTCGCCCGGTCCTCCGCCTCCTGGGATGCCTCCCGTCTCCGGTGGCTGCACCTCCAGGCTCAGGGCGGCCTTGCGGCCGTTGCCAAGACTGGCGAACATTGTGTGTTTGCCAGTCTGTGCGGGTGCCTGGGCGCGCACATGGATATAACCTGTTTCGTCGGTTCTGAGGGTGAGCGGGTTGGAACCCTGTGGCGGGTCATCGCCTTCCTGGATGAAAATCATGTCCGTCGGGCCGCTGAAGGTCACCTCCTCATCGGCCAGGGCCGTGAACCCAAGGCGCAGGCCTCCTTCGCTCACCACCTCGCGGACCGCCTGCACGACGACGGGCTCGGGCAGGGGCTTGCCGGCGATGGCGGTTTGCACGCCTCCGCGCCGCACGCGCAGATACGTCGTGTCCGCCACCCGGGGGTTGGTGTCGGATAGGAACTCCTCCAGGTTCGTCCAGCCATCGTGGTCGGGGTCGATGCGCTTCATCCATTCCCATTGCAGCTGGCTCAACCCCCAGCTGGCGGCGTAGGCCTCCGGGTAGGATTTGACGACTCCGGCCTCCTTGATGTCCATGAGTTCGGCACGCTGCGCCTGCGTCAGTGCGGGGTCAAGCACGAGGTTGGCGTCGCGGGCGTCGTTGAAGTTCAGGCCGTGACGGTGCTCCCAGAGATTCGGCAGGCCGTCCTGGTCGTCATCGCGGGCGGCGGTGGCGGGGTTGTCGGCGATGCGCGGGTGGGTGCCGTTTTGATGCTCCTCCAGGTTGCTCCAGCCGTCGTGGTCGGGGTCGACGAGCGCGAGGGTGGCGCGCTGGGCGGTGGTGAACCGGTCGGTGGCCTGGGTCGTGTTGGAAGAGTAGTCGCTGAGGAAGCCCGTGGTGTCACGCAGGGCGAGGAGCTGGGACTGGATGTCCTGGGGCAGCCGTGCCGGGGGTGTGTCCCGATGATAGCCGTGATTGAGCGGGGATGCCGATGCGTCCAGGGCGCTCAGCTTGCTAAGGCCGTGGGCTGGCTGGCCGTTTTGTGCCGCCCTGGTCTCCCAGGCATCCGGCATACCATCGCCATCCGCGTCTCCGATCAGGGTGTTTACCATGGTGGAAAAGGCCACCTTGGTGGTCGTCTTGATGGCGGCTGTGGCCGTCACCGTCAGGGCTCCGGCCGTGTTGGGCGCCTTGACGCGGATCGTGGCGCGCCCATCGGCCCCTGTGGTGATCTGAAGGGTCTTGGGCCACCAGTCGTCGGTGTCGGCCGACCCTGAGAGCAGAACCAGGTTGTTGTTCCGGCTGGTGGTCACGGTGAGGGCGATGCCTGGCTGGGGTGTGCCGTCGGCCCTTCGTGCCTCCAGCACCAGGGGCTGGGGAAACTCCTGGTGGATTTTGACCACCTGGGACGAGCCGCTGATGATGTGCAGGGTGAACGGGGGGAACTGGGTGCGGTCCAGGTGGTTTGTGCCTGCGGTCAGCTCCTGGGCGTCGGTGAATCCGTCGCCATCGCTGTCGCGGCCGCCCGTGGGCAGGTAATCCGGCAGCCTCGGACTGAGGCCGAGCAGATGTTCATCGGCATTGACCAGGCCGTCATGATCGGGGTCGATCTTGTTGAGGATCTCCCACTGGAGGCGGTTCGTGAAGGCGGTCACCCAGGCATCACGTTTGAGCTCCCAGGCAGCTTTCACGGCGGCCGACGCCGTTTCCGCCGGCGGATTGGCCAGCGCGGCCGGTGCCTTGGGGGCCGCGATCAGATAAGGCTCGATGAGCAGTGTCTGATGAACATAGTCAGTTCCCATCATGGCGGAATGCGGGCTGGCGACTGTGCCCGTCTGTCCGTCCGAGCCCAGCCGGGAATCAAGAACCTGCTGCCTGGCGGTCCGTTCCACCTCAAGCAGGGTGCGTTGGTTGATGAGCGACTGTCGTGCTGTCGCCGTTGCCGTGGCAATCTGCGAGCCAAGGGCTTGAATCCGCTCGGTCAACCCGCTGATCTGCTGCTGGTGGAAGGTCCTGGCGGCAGGCAGGCTGGCATCGGACGGATTGCGCCAGTCCAGGCAGAAGACATTTTCCTTGGGAAACTTCTGCACAGCCTCCCATTCGG
>JBIJBP010000112.1:0-17638 GCA_044345155.1 Prosthecobacter sp.
GGCTGTTGGGCCTGAGGGCCGCCAGGGCGCCCGTCGGGATGCCGATCGCAAGGGCGATGCAAAGGGCTGCGAGACCCACCTGGGCGGACACCGGAAAGCCCTGGGCGATGATCTCCTCCACGCCACGACCCGGGGTCTTGGGGGAGGGCGGAAACTGGAAGGTGGCGAAATTGACGATGTGATTCAGGAGCTGTACGGGCAGCGGCTTGTCGAGGCCGTACATGGCCGCCTGCTGCCTTCGGATGTGCTCAGGCACGTCACGCTCACCCTGGAAGGGGCCGCCTGGCGCCTGCTTCAGCAGCAGGAAAGTGATGCACAGCACGCCGAGGATGACGGCGATGCCCTGGATGACGCGGCTGATGAGAAAACGCAGCATGGAGGCATTGGGTGGCTAGGATGCCAGACGGGCGACGCAGGCCACGGCCATGGCGGCGATGCCTTCTTCGCGGCCGACAAATCCGAGCCGCTCGTTCGTGGTGGCCTTCACGCCGACCTGTCCGGGCTGAATGTTCAGCGCGGCGGCGATTTTCTCCTTCATGAGCGGCGCGTGTTTCATGACCCGGGGCGCCTCCGCGATCAGCGAGGAGTCCACGTTCTGGATGGCGTAACCCTGTTGCGCGGCGAGTGCGGCGCATTTTTCCAGGATGCGAAGGCTGCAGATGCCCTCGATGCTCATGTCCGAGGGTGGGAAGTAAAAGCCGATGTCGGGCAGGCCCAGCGCACCCAGCACGGCGTCGGCGATCGCATGGCAGAGGACATCGGCGTCGGAGTGTCCCTTCAGCCCCCGGGTGTGGGGGATCTCCACGCCGCCCAGGATGAGCGGGCGGCCTTCCTGAAAGGGATGCACATCATAACCAATGCCAGTACGGATCATGCAGCGTTCATAGGTTGGCGGGCGAGCGGTTGCAATCGTTTCATCCCTGTCAGCGCCAGGCGGGTGTCAGCCAGATGCCAAGCAGGTCCATGAGATTGTCCTTGAGCAGCGTGGTGGCGGAAAGGCTCAGAGTCCCGGAACCGTCGGTGATCTTCAGTGTGCCGAGGTTTTTTTCCTGCGGGCCCTTGAGCGTGGTTTCGATCGGGCTGGAAAGATGGAAGCGGGCCTCCCTGACGTCCAGCACGCCGCCGTCAAGCGCGCCACAGCGGTAGCGGATGACCACTTCGTAGCCGCCGGGAGGCAGCGCGGGCAGCTTCCAGGAGGCCCCGGTGCCGGTGCGGCTCCAGCCGGTGATTTCTCCTCCTTCACGACGAACGCCGCTCAGCTCCGCCTGGTCCAGGGGAAGGGGAATGCGGTCCGGCAGGGCGGCTGAACGCAAAGATTGTTCGCGGGTTTGAATGAGCAGCAGCTGCTTGTCGAGACGCTCCAGCTCGCCCTCGAGCCGGCGGCGCTCGGTGCGGACTGAGATGGCGCCGTCATAATCACGGGCGGCGGCACGCTGCTTCTCAAGGGCGTCAAGTTCGATGACCTGCTTCTTCAGCGGCTCCAGGCTGGCTTCAATGAGGGCGCGTTCGAACTCAAGCCGGGCTGACGTCAGCTGCTGTTCCGGAGGGGCGTCCGCTGCGATCAAGCCTCCCGTCCACATGAGAACGGCGGCGATCAGGAGCTGAAGATGGCGGGCGTGAAGCATCAAAGGACGGGAAGCGCCATGCTAGCCGTCGCCTGACCGGGGACAAGACTTTTGCGGGTGAAATGCCGGGCGCGAAATGCGGTCGTCATTCGATGATCCGCGCCTTCCACTCGGCGGAACTGCCCCTCAGCTCAGGCGCATACATGGCTTCGATCCTGGCCGGCAGGGCGCTGAAGCGTCCTGGGACCTCCGCCTTGACGCGATAGCGCAGGTTGTGCGTGCCCTGGGGCAGCCGTTCGGCAAAGAAGACCACCTTTTCATCCCGGTATTCCTGATAGCTGGGAAGGCCGTCATGGCTCCAGCCGCTGCGCACTTCGACGGGCTCGAACCCGGCGGGCTTGAGATCTTCGATGAGCACATACTCGTAGTCGTTCTTGCTGTCGATGCTCAGCTCCACCTCGATGAGGTCGCCGCTCTTCACCGGTGCATCGCTGGCGATCTCCTCGCGGCGATAACTTGTGCCGGCCTGGGTCACGACCTGTCCCCGCGAGCCAGCCACCTGCTGTGCGGGTTTTTCCTCGGTGAGCCGGTAGAACTTCCGGCGCGCCTTCACCTCCAGTCCTGCGGCGGGGATGCTCTCCTCCTGCGTGAACACGGTCAGGTAGGCGTTCGCATACAGGGGGGACTCGCCATGCTTGCGCAGTTCGATCGTGTGTTCTCCGGAGCTGAGGGCCTCGCCATTCATTACAAAGCTGCCGTTGAAGGTGAAAAGGTTCTCACGGGTGATTTCGACTTTGGAAAGCGACCTGCCGTCAATGAGCAGCTCGACGGTCTGCCGTGGTTCTGATTCGCCGCTGGCCCTGACGAAGCCGGTGAGGGCCTCGATCACGGCGGCGGTGTCCTTGGTGCTGTTCCAATAGGTGCCGTTGCGGCGGTTGTTCAGCAGGTGTTTGGCGATGCGCGCCGCCGTTTCGCCCCTGGGTTCGGTCATGCACAGCAGCTTCAGGAAGGCTGCCTGGGTCTCGACGGCGTCATCCCACCAGAACCACCCGCCCTGCTGCGGCAGATCCAGCCAGGCGGTCTGGTTTTCATCGTCCTGCTTCAGGAACTGGCGCAGGTTGCGCAAGCACATGTCGCGGCGCTCAGCCTCACCTGCCGAATGACAGGCCAGGCCGAGCAGGGCGACGTTGTAGCGCGAGAGGGTCGCGCGTTTTTCATAAAGCTGATCGCGCATCGCCCTGTCGCCCGCGCCATGCTCCACCAGCGTGCAGTGAATGAGCGCATCGAGCTGGTCCGGGGCTGATTTATGGTCCTTCGCCTTCTGAGGCAGCCGCAGGCGGCGGAGCTGCCCTTGCTCATGTCGGCTGAGGAATTCAATTCCGTTGCGGACATGGCCGTCGTTCAGGTCCATGCCGGCCTTCTCCGCAGCCTTCAAGCCATGAAGCACCAGGGCGGTGATGTGCGGCGAGGACTCCCGGCCTCCGGGGAACCATCCCCAGCCTCCGTCTCCTCCTCGCATGGACTCCAGCTTTTTCAGGCCCGCCCTGGCCATCTTCATGACTTCATCCTCGTCGAACACGGGCTCCTTGGGACGTCCCTTGCCGTCCTTTCCCTGCCAGCGTTTCGCACGTTGATCCGCCCTGCCGATTTCCTGGGCGTTAAGGTTCGTGCGCTTGTCCCGCACAGATTGAAGGTCGACGCCAAGGTCCTTGAGCACCTTCAAGGTGATGACGGTTGGAACAAAGCGGTTCAGGGTCTGCTCGGTGCAGCCATAGGGATACTCGACGAGGTAGGGAAGGGCGTCGACGAGCGCCATGGCGAGGGTGGGGGTATAACGGATTTCCAGGCGAGTCTGCTCTGGCCTGCGTTCGGCGGGCACGCTTACAGTCAGCCTGCCTGCTGCCTGGTCGGGGCGCAGGGACAGGCTCCAGGAGTCGGTCTTCAACATTCCATGGGTGTAGGCGGGGAAGGTCATTTCCATGGCGTCGCTGTCGTCGGCGGCCAAGGCCTTGACGCGGATCCGGGCCTCGCCTTCGCCGGTGACTTTCAAGCGCCAGTCGAAGCGGTGCTCGGAATGGGCGGGTATGGAGGCGACGGACGGTTTGAAAGCTTCAACGGGTGCGAGCACTCCTCCCTCAAGCTCGAGCAAGGCCTTCACTTCCTGCTTAACATTCATTTCGTTATGCACGTTGGCGGAGACCACCACCTCGTCCTTCTCCACGAAGAAGCGCGGAGCCTGGAGACGGATCATGAGGTTCTTGCGCGTGACAACCTCCACGGCGGCTTCCCCCACCTGGGCCTGGGGGCCCATGACCCAGGATCGCAGCTTCCAGGTCGTGAGGTTTTCCGGCAGCTTGAAATTGAGTTCACCCTCGCCCCTGGCGTCCGTGACCAAGTCCTCCACCCAGACAGCGCTGTCGGCGAGGCGGGTCCGGATCATGGGCTGTGGTCCTTCTTCCTGGGCACCTCCGGCTCCACCGCCTGCGTCGTAGCTGCGGGCGGCTTCAAGTCGGTCGGCTGCCATGGCGGCGGGCGCCGGGGCGGCCGCTGCCGCCATGGGCATGGCGATTCCTGCTCCTTTCATCATGGTTCGCGGTGCTGCTGCGCCGAATGCTCCGGCCGACTCCTGGTCCGCCACATCCCCGCCAAAGGCGCCCAGCTCCTGCATGGGCCGCTCTCCTTCCTTCAGCATGCCCGCTTCCACTTCACGCAATGAATCCTCCACCCTGGGGTGATGGCTGCGTTTCCATCCCCAGAAGAACGGGCGGATGTCCTCCTGGTTGCTGCCGCCGGTGATGTACTCGAGCGCCTTGTCATACGCGGTCAGCACCACCTGGCCGATGAAGGGCCTGCCCTCGGCATCCTTGACCCTTACCCTGACCTTGGAGCCCTGGCCCGGCAGGTAGGTTTCGGCATCCGTCAGAAGCTCGACGGTGGCGATGCGCTTCCTGGGCGGCACGATGATCTGGCGGGTGACTTGATGGACACGCGCCTCCCGGACCGTGAAGGCTTCGATGAAAAGGTTGGGCTGGTCCGCCTCGGTCAGCCTGAAGCGGTGCGTGCTGCTCTTGCCTTGAATCCTGAGCCATACGGGGGCCGGGTAGATGCCGTTCTGGGCCCGAACAAAAAGCGCCACGGTGCTGCCTGCCTGGTTGGTGTTGATCGTGACCTCCACCTCCTCGCCGGGGGCGTATTCCTCCTTTTCCGTGATCAGCTCGAGGTCATCAAAGCGGAAGTCCCTGCCATCCTCGAAGCCTGCGCCGCGCACGCTGAAGAAGGTCGTGCCTTCGACCTCATGCCCTGCCTCATCCTTGAGCCTGGCGGAAAGGCGGTACTGCCCGCCCTTGGGGAGGGTGAGCTTCTGCGCGTCCGTTTCCTCGTTGAGGGGGAGCTTGATCACCGCCTCCTCAGCCGGCGTGCCATCCCTGCCATAGGTGATGCGATGCAGCACCAGTTCGCCCGTGGCCGTGACCTCACGGCCGTCGAGGGTCCGGGCATGGATGCTGGCGATGCCGGAGTCGCCGGCGTTGTACCAGCCGCGGTCCATGGCGACATAGACTTCAAACGGACGGCGTGAGGCGAGCACGCTGCCTTTGCCAAAGATGGTTCGGCGGCTCCGGTCGGTGACCTCGGCCTCGATCTCGTAGCGGTGATCCTCGTTGCCGTGAAGCTCCTGGGCCAGGGTGGTGTCGATCTTCACGCTGAAGGTGCCGTCGGCGTTCAGCGCCGCCTCGCCCTCTGCCACCATCTCCGGTGGATCGTTCCGCCACTGCATCCAGGGCCAGCGGGGAATGCAGAAGCACCAGCTGCGTGCGCCCGGATACCAGTCGTAGTAGCTGGCGCGCCAGCCGTAGCCGCTGCCGAAGAGCCAGTCCCAGGGGCCGGTGGGAAACCAGCGGTTGGTGTGGGCGCTGCGCATCACCTTGTACTTCACCCTGCCCTGTTTCACCGGGCCGCCGAAGTAATACTCGGCCTTCACACTGACCTCGAAGCTGTCGCCCAGCGCCACGGGCTTGTCCGGAGCCTCGACCTTCACTTCAAACTCCGGCTTCTTGTATTCTTCGACCCGGAAGCTGTGCTGCCCCAGATGCACATCAGGCCTGGCCGCACGGCTCCAGACAAACTGCGCCTGGTACTGGCCGAGCACCGCCTCTTCATCGAGGGCAAGGGAGTCTCCGATGGCGCCGTTTTCATCGGCCTTGAAGGTTTTCTCCAGGAGTTGTTCGCCGCGCGGGTCATGGATCGTCACCCTGATGGAGGTCCCGGCGAACTTGTTTGTGTCCAGACTGCTGTCATAACCCACGATTCTTGCCCAGGCCTTCCACTTCACCTCCTGGCCGGGACGATAGACCGGGCGGTCGGTGATGGCGTAGAGGCGGTGCTGCTCGTTGAATCGTTCGCGGTCATCATTGAAGTAGAAGCCGTCGAAGCCCTGGAAGGCGAGGCGGCCATCAGCGGTGCTGGCGCGGATGAGCCATTGATACTCGCTAAAGCTTTTGTCCGTCACCTTCACAACGCCGTTTTTGTCCGACGTGGCCTGGAAGTCCTTGAATTTGTAAACGTTACGTTCGCGGTTCAGCAGGCCTGGGCGCCCCCATTGCATTTGAAAGCCGAAGAAGCGCAGCTGCGCACCTGGCACGGGTTCTCCTGTGAGGGCGTCGGCCACAAAATAATGCTGGCCGTCCGACTGCGGGACCTTCACCAGGGCCAGGGCTTCCAGCCAGACCAGCGCGCGGGCCTTGCTGCCACCTTCAAAACTGCCTTCCACGAGATAGGCGCCAGCCTCCTGAAGCGGGACGGGAACCTGCACACGCCTGTCCCAGTGGTTCGGACGCGGTTCAAGATCCTGCGACCATTCGGCGGTGGGGTTGCCAAGGTATTTGCTGCCGTCACTTTCCAGGAGACGCTGGCCGATGGAGCCGAGGTCGGTGCGCTGCCATTGCTGTTCCTGGGGCTCCGAGCGCAGGTAGGCTTCGGTGTCGGCCAGCAGTCTGGAGACATCGACCTTCCTGGCGGTGAAGCTGACTTTCCTGGCATTGCGGAAGACAAGCTGGAGGTTCGGGCTTTTTTGAGGGTGAGGAGGCGCTTCCGCCCCATCGCTTTTCGATGCGGCAAAGGGGCCCTGGGGTTCAAAGCGGCCCCAGTTGCCGGTGATCTGTCCGATCCGGTTCTTGAGTTCCCTTTTTTGTTCAGCGTCCTGGCACAGCTCGACGGCCTTCTGGAAGGCCTCGGCGGCCCTTGGAAACTGGCGACGGTCCTGCAGTTCGTCCGCTACTTCCATCCAGGCTGCCACACGGGTGCCCGCCTCCGCGCCGACGTCGTCCGCCAGCATCCGATATAGGCGCAGGAAGTCGGCCTCAAAAGGCAGCTTGAAGCGCCTGGGGCCCGTGGCGAGCCGGGCGACGGTTTCATCATCCTTCAGCGTGTGCAGGCTGGCGATGCCGCTCTTCCTGCCGGCTTCCTCCTCACCAGCATCAAAACGAAAGCCGTAATGAGCGAGAGTTTGCACGGAAAACCAGCCTTTGATCAGAGCGGCCATTTTTTTTCGTGCTTCACGGGCTTCGGTCGGGCCAAGCTTCGCCGTCTCCTCCAGGGTCCAGAGCAGGCGTTCACCGTCGTTCCGTGCCTTGTCCCAGCCTTCCACCGCCTTGAAGAACACCGGGTTGCCGTCGGCATCCACAGGGTAGCCCTGGGCGGGTTCATCCAGGCCGCTTTGATCATCAAAGTCCGGCAGGGTGGAAAGGTCGGTGAGATGCAGGAGCGACCAGGCTTGGGAGGAACCCCAGGCCTCGGTGCCAAGAGCCCGCCCGAGCGAGCTGAGAACGTTCTTTTTGTCATCCGCGGAGGCGTCTGCCGGAAGCAGTTTCCAGGCGGCGACGAACAGCTGCAGCGAGCGCACGCGGTCCTTGAGTTCGGTCGTCCTGCGGTTGTCCCAGTTGCGGATGGGGCCGCGGACAAACCTGCCGTCGAGCATCATCCCCGAGTGGGGCAGGCCTTCGAAGGCCCTGCCCGCGTGATAAAGGACATCCCAGTTCCCTGGGTGAGATTTGACGGCCGACTCGATGACCTCCTCCTGCTCATCATTTGATTCCAGCTGGCCCAGGGCCTGCGTGGTGGCGTCAAGGATCTCGCCAGTTGCGTCCGGCCTTGCCAGTGCAGCCTTGCCCAGGTCGGCTGCCTCGCGGTGATTGCCCTGTTCGGAGAGCTTCTTAACCCTGGCGAGAGCTTCTGGGGCGTTCTGGGCGGGCAGCAGGGCGGGCAGAAGCACGCCAAGAAAAAGAAGGGGGGGGAGGTTCATGACCGCGTAACAGGATGTTTATCAAAGGCAGGACGGCAGACAAGGCATGCCCTTGGGATGTTGAGAGTCTTTCGTTCGTGTCCGGGTGTTTTGCTGATGCCTGCGGGCAGGGCTGCCGGGACGGGGCGGCAATTGAAGCGCAGCCTGGAGAAAAAGCCAAGAACCCGGGGCGTTTCTTCGATTTGTTCTCCCCATGCGTTTCCTTCTGCCGACCCTCCTGCTTCTGTCTCTGTCCCTGAACTGCCTGGCCCACCCGGTGCCTGACATTCCGGTGCGGACCTACTTTGACCGGGATGGCGGCTGCCGGGTGACGGTGGAGATTGACCCGCGCTGCTTTGCGAAGGACCCGAATGCCGAACCTTCTTTGCTGAACGCCGTGCTGCCTGGAATGGCGGAGGCTCAGCGCGCCGAACTCAGGAACAAGGCCGCCGACATGGCACGCCGCTACGTCGAGTTCCTGTTTGACCCCTCCGGCCCGGTGAAGCCGGAATTCAGCTTTGAGTTCACCGGGCATGCCGAGGCCCCGCTGACAACCGAGGAGGACATCGTCGTGCTGACCGGTTCCTGGAGGACCCAGGTTCCCGCCGGCAGCACGGGATGGAAGATCCGGGCGACAAAGGAGACGCCGCTGGCCGTGGTTTTCCGCAACTACACGGACGGCCTGGAGAGCCCGAAGTTCTCCGTGCTGTTCCCGGGTGAAACGAGCTTTCCGTTTGAGCTCAACCGGAAGCCGGAACCGCTGCGCGACGTGGTGTTCGGCTCCTGCCTGAACGTGACCGAGCATCCGTTGCTCGACCTTGCGGCGTCGCTGCCGATGGAGCTGTTCCTCTTCATGGGTGACAACATTTATGCGGACACGACCGACATGGCGGTGATGAGGGCCAAGTACCAGGCGCTGGGTGCGAGCAGCTTTTACCAGGCCCTGCGCTCCAAGGCCGTCATCCTGGCCACCTGGGATGATCATGACCTCGGGCAGAACGACGGCGGCGCCGACTTTCCGAAGCGTCGTGAGTCCGAGAAGGAGTTCTGGGACTGGCTGAACGAACCCCATGGTTCGCCGCTAAGGAGGCAGGAGGGGGTCTATCAGGCCCGGGTGTTTGGCCCCGAAGGCAGTCGCACCCAGGTCATCATGCTCGACACCCGATATTTCCGCAGCCCGCTGAACAAGGTGCCCAAGGAGAAGGGGACGGCCGGCGGGTCAAGCATTCCGCACACGGACACGGGCACAACCATTCTGGGGGATGCGCAGTGGCGCTGGCTGGAAGGCGTGCTGAAGCAGCCGGCGGAGCTGCGGCTCGTGGTCAGCAGCATCCAGTTTGCCGCTGAGGCCAGCGGCAGCGAGAGCTGGGCGAACTTCCCGCATGAGCAGAAGCGCCTGGTGAAACTGATCCGTGACACGAAGGCGGAAGGCGTGCTGTTCCTCAGCGGCGACCGCCACTGGTGCGAATTCTCAGCGCTGACCGAGGACGTGCCTTATCCGCTTTACGACCTGACCGCCAGCTCGATGACCCAGGTGCACGGCCGCGGCAGCCCGACGCCGAACAAAAACCGTGTCCTGCCTCAGACCTGGCACCAGCCCAATGTCGGCACGTTGCACATCGACTGGGACCAATCCGACCCTGTTCTCAGCCTGCGCATCCTGGATGTCGAGGGAAAGGCGCGGATCGAGAAGACCCTGCGCCTGGGTGAGCTGCGGGTGAGGTGACTGCGCAGGGCGCTGTGCGCTTGAAAGCAGGGATTGAAAAGGTGTCCTTTTCAAATCACGCGGTCGTTGCCGCCGTCCACGGGGATCTGGGCGCCGGTGACCTTGGCGAAGAGGGGCCCGGCCATGGCGGAAACCATGTTGCCGATGTCCTTCGAGCGGATCTCGACCTTCATGAGGTTCTTGGTCTTGTATTCCTCGACCGTCATGTTGTAGCGGGCGGCGCTTTTGGCGAGGGCCTCGGGCGTCCAGAGCTTGGTGTCGAACACCGCGTCAGGATGCACGATGTTGACGCGGATCTTCCAGGGCGCGAGTTCGAGGGCGGCGACGCGGCAGAGCTGGGTGAGGGCGGCCTTGGAGCAGGAGTAGGCGCTGGCGCCCGGGCCGGGGGCCTTGAAGTTGCGGCTGCCGACGAAGATGATGCTGCCGTCAACGCCCTGCTTTACATAGGGGATCACCTTGTTCATCAGCTTCTGATGACTGGTGAGGTTGATGGAGAGGGTGCGGTCCCAGTCGCCCTGCGCCATGACATCGAGGTTGTCGTTCTTCGGGAAGATGCCTGCGTTGCTGACGACGATGTCGATTCCGCCAAACTCACGCACGGTGAAGTCGATGGCGTCCTGCACGGGCTGATCCTCCGTGAGGTTCACGACGATGCCGATGGCGCCGATCTTGGCCATGATGGACGGAATGTCCTTGTCGATATCCAGGCCGACGACCTGGGCGCCCTGTTCGGCGAGGGATTCGGCGATGGCGAAGCCGATGCCGGCGGCGCAGCCGGTGACGAGGGCGACCTTGCCCTGGTGCACCTTGCGTGCCGGGCCCTTGCGAAGCTTGGCCTGCTCAAGGTCCCAGTACTCGATGTCGAAGATCTCCTTTTCAGTCAGCGGATTCCACCCGCCGGTGCGTTCAGCGAGCGCCACGGTGGCGGCGGTGCTTTCAGCGATGTCGGCGACGATCCTGGCGTCCTTGAGGGTGTCGCCAAAGCTCACCACGCCCTGGCCGGGCCAGATGGCAAAGCGGGGGGCGGGGTCAAGCATGGTCTGGCCGCTGGCGTGCCTGTTGAAATAGGACGCGTAGTCGTCGGCAAATTTCTGGATGCTGGCACCGTGGTCGTCACCAAGCACAGCGGGGATGCGCTTGGTCCGGATGCTGTGGTCCGGGGTGAGCGGTCCGCGTGCGCCGCAGTCGGCAATGTTGGGCAGGCTTGAGTAGGCCAGGGCGGCGTCGCTGGTGCTGAGACGGGCGATCTGGGGGAAGCCGCGTGTCTTGGAGACGATCTGGCGCAGCCTGGCGAGGGCCATGAGGTCCGGTTTGACGGCCTCCGGGGCGGCAGCGGGGGAGGTGCCGGCCTTCTTTGCCAGAAATTCCTCGGCCAGGGTGACGAGCTCGATGTGCTTCTCGTAGCTGCTCTTTGCATCGTCGGCAAAGGTGAACAGACCGTGCTTCAAAAGCACAATGCCCTCGATGCCCTCCTTGCGCAGGTCAGTTCCCTGAAGAACTTCGAAAACCTGCCGGGCGAGCACAAAGCCTGGCATGACATAGGGCAGGACCAGGACGCGTTTGCCAAACAGTTCGCGCGTGCGGGCTTCGCCATCCTTGGTACAGGTGAGGGCGGAGATGGCGTTGGCGTGGCTGTGATCGACGAACTTGAAGGGCAGGATCGCGTGCAGGATGGCCTCGATGCTGGCGGCCGGGGCATTGGGGTTGGTCATCGCCGCACGCTGCTGGAGGACCATGTCCTCGTCGCTCATGGTGGGCAGCCTGGACATCTTCAGCAGGGCGTCCATGCGCACCGGGGAGAAGCCGGCGCGTTCGATGGTGGCCAGGTCCCAGCCGCTGCCCTTGACATAACAAATTTCAACCTCGTCACCGAAGTAGTCCTTTTCGGTGACCTTCACCGATGTGTTGCCGCCGCCATGAAGCACAAGCTCGGGGTTCCGTCCAAGCAGGCGGGAGGTGTAGACGCGCTGTCCGAGCGGGTCGGTTCCGAAAGTGGCGGCTTCAGTGTCGTTCCAGAGGCTGTGCATGATGGGATGAGGGGGCGGCAGACTTGGGGAGGCGGGTCAAGAAGTCAAGGACAGCGCCGGGCCGCCTGCGAGGTTGCCCCGGGGGGAGGTCCGTGCTCTTTAGGGCCCAACCTTCTGTGCGGCATCTCTACATTCACATCCCCTTCTGCCACCGCATCTGCCCGTACTGCAGCTTTTACAAGCACACGCCCGGGGCCACGCCGATGGCCGCGTTTGTCGAGGCCGTGCTGCGGGAGGTTGAACGAGCCGTTGAACGCTGTGAATTCAGGCTGGAGACAGTTTACTTCGGCGGAGGCACTCCGACGGCGCTGAGCGAGGTGCACCTGGAAAGACTGCTGACCGGGCTGCATGAGCGGCTGGATTTTTCCAGGGTCGCGGAGTTCACCTGCGAGGCCAACCCGCGGACGGTCACGGCGGGCAAGGCGGCGATGATGCGCCGTCTGGGGATCGACCGCATCAGCCTGGGCATCCAGGCCTGGGACGAGGCGACGCTGAAGACGCTGGGCAGGGACCATGCGCCGGACGATGCCGAACAAACTTTTCATGTGCTGCGTGAGGCCGGGTTTCCGAGCTTGAACGTGGACCTCATGTTTTCCATCCCCGGCCAGTCCTTGGAGGCCTGGCGAGGCAGCCTTGAGCGGACGCTGGCCCTGCGGCCCGAGCACATCTCCGCCTACAATCTCAACTATGAGGAGGACACGGAGTTCTTCCAGCGGCTGCGCAGCGGCCGTTACCAGGTGGACGAGGGGCGTGACGCCGAGTTTTTTTATGAGGCCCTGGATTTGCTGGAGGCCTCCGGCTACGAGCATTATGAGATCAGCAACTATGCCCGCCCGGGCTGCCGGTCGGTGCATAACGAGGCCTACTGGCTGGGGGAGGATTATCTGGGAATCGGGCCTGGAGCCTGGTCCACCGTGGCCGGCCGACGCTGGCAGAACGTGCCTGACACGACAAATTACATCCGCATGATCGAGGCGGGTGAGGGCACGGCCCAGCCGGCGGAGGAGCTGACCGAGGATCAGCGGAGGACGGAACGATTTGGACTGGAGCTAAGGACGCGTCGAGGCCTGCCCGCCGGGCAGGTGCGAGCGGCTGAGCAGCAGCTGCTGAAGGTGCTGGAGTCCGAGGGCCTGCTGAAGGTGGAGGACGGGTTCATCCGCCTTACCCGTGAAGGCAAGCCGCTGGTGGACTCGGTGGCCGTGGCCCTGCTGGGGGCTTGAAACGCTTTTGGATCAGCCAAGCTCGGCGACCGCCTGGTCAAAGGCTTCGTGAAGGACGGCGATGCCTTCCTCCAGGGCGTCCTTCGGCATGGTGAGCGGAGGGCAGATCTTGACCGTCTGGCCCCAGGCACCGACGGGGGCGAACATGAGCAGGCCCTTCTGGTAGCTCAGTTCAATGACCCGGTGGGCGAGGTCGTGGTCCGGCTGGCGGGTGCCGCGCTTCACCGTCTGAATGCCGGCGACATAACCGGCGCAGGTGACATGGCCGACGATGTCGGGGTATTTGCGCTGAACGGCGAGGCAGCCTTCGTGCAGCACCGGGCCGAGACGTGCAGCGTTGCCGGTGAGGTCCTCGCGCAGGATCTTGCGGATGTTGGCCAGGGCGGCGGCGCAGCAGACCGGGTTTCCGCTGTGGGTGCTGGTCATCGACCCGGGCGGGAACTGGTCCATGATGTCCTGGCGTCCGATGACCGCGCTGAGCGGCATCGACGAGGAGATGCCCTTGCCGCAGCAGATGAGGTCGGGCACGACTCCGTAGTGCTCGAAGGCCCAGAACTTGCCGGTGCGGCCGAAGCCCGACTGCACCTCGTCAAAGGTGAGGACGACATCGTTTTCCGTGCACCAGGCGCGCAGCTTCTGGATGTATTCGACGGGGGCGAAGTCGGGGCCGACGCCCTGGTAGCTCTCCATGATGACGCCGGCGATGTTCTGCGGCTTCATGCCCGATTTCTCGATGGCCTTGAGGAAGGCGTCGAAGCTGCTGTCCGCCTCCCAATAGCCGTCGGGGAAGGGGGCGTTGATGATGGCGGGGTCGAGATTGACGATCCATGACTTCTGGCCCGACATGCCGCCGGCCTGCTGGCTGGCCAGGGTGCGGCCGTGATAGCCGCGGTCGAAGCCGATGATGCCGATCTTTTCACGCCCGCCGACGCTGATGCCATGGGCGCGGCTGAGCTTGATGGCGCATTCCGTGGCCTCGCTGCCCGAGCTGAGCAGGAAGACCTTCTTGAGTGGATCGGGCGAGACGCTGGCGATGAGTTCGGCGAGCTCGGGGCGCTCCTCGCTGGGGAAGACGTAGTTGTGGACGAGGCCGCTGTTGATCTGGTCGATCATGGCCTGCCTGACCTCGGGGGCTCCGTGGCCGCAGTTGGTCACCAGCACGCCGCTGCTCCAGTCGAGCCAGCGGTTGCCGTACTTGTCGAAGACATGGATGTCCTCGGCGCGGTCCCAGACGATGGGCGGCATGCCTCGCATAGACAGGGGCTCGAACTTCCGGCTGCGCTCGATGTGCTGGAGCGAATCAGGATGGGGCACTGCCGTGCAGATGGTGCGGAACCTGGTGGCGACGTGCGGTACGGTTTGAGGGGTGGTGTCGAATTCTTTGCCCATGGAGGTGGAACGATAGTGCTTCTGGAGAGTCTTGACCGCTACGCGCAAACCAGCGGCTCTGTGTGCTTTTGTGATGGAAGGTCACGTGCGTATCACTGGCGGTAAAAATCCAGCGTGTGCCGCAGGCCTTCCTGCCAGGAAACCTGAGGATCGTAGGTCAGACGCGAGCGCGCGGCCTCCAGGTTGGCGGCCGAATGACGGATGTCTCCCTGGCGTGCCGGTTCGTGTCTCGGAACGATGTTCTGTCCGGTGAGACGGTTGAGCTCGCTGATCAGGTCCAGCAGGGTGACGCCGGTGCCGCCGGCGATGTTGAAGACGCATCCCGCGACCTCTTCCGCAGGGCGTTCCGCAGCGAGCAGGTTGGCGGCCACGACGTTGTCAATGTAGGCGAAGTCGCGCGACTGAAGGCCGTCGCCGAAGACGGTCGGGGTTTCGCCGCGCAGCATCATCGTGCAGAACCTGGCGATGACGCCGGAGTAGGGGGAGTTGAAGCTCTGGCGAGGGCCGAAGACGTTGAAGTAGCGCAGGGCCACGGTTTCGAGGCCGTAAAGCTGGTGGAACATCTGGCCGTAGCGCTCGCTGGCGTACTTTTGAAGGCCGTAGGGGGTCAGGGGCAGGACAGGGTCGGACTCGTGCTTCAGCGGCGCCTCGGTGTCCCCGTAGATCGCGGCGGAGGAGGCGAACATGAAGCGCCGGACCCTGGCGTCGCGGGCGGCGACGAGCAGGGCGAGGGAGGCCTCCAGATTGACCTGGTTGCTCTCCACCGGCTGGGCGACCGACTGCGGGACGGAGGCGATGGCGGCCTCGTGGAAGACCCAGTCGCAGCCGCTAACCAGCTTTTTGACAAGGGGCGTGTCGGTGATGCAGCCCTGGACAAACTCAACATCCGTGCGGCCGGCGGCCCAGGCAAGGTTGGCGGTGTCGCCCGTGCTGAGGTCGTCGAGGATGATGACACGGGCACCGCGTGCGGAGAGGGCCTCGGCGATGTGGCCGCCGATGAAGCCGGCGCCGCCGGTGACGAGGGCTTTGATTTCCAGGGAGGAGGAGCTGGGCATGAGAATGGCGATCATCCGCAGGCCGCCCGTTTTGGCAACCTTCTCCCATGCCTCATTCAAGCCGGAAAAAAGTTCGACAAAACATGTGGTCTGTTGCGGCGCTGCCGATGAACTCTATCCTAGGCCGTCTTCTCCATGAAAATCTCGCCCAAACCCTATCGAGTCGGCATCATTGGTGCCGGTCCTGCCGGTGCCACCCTAGCCGCGCTGCTGGCAAAGGAAGGCGTGGACGCCGTGTTTTTTGACGATGGCAAGAGGCCCGAGATGGTGGTTGGGGAATCGCTGATTCCCAGGCTGGTTACGGTCTTTCGCCGCATGGGCATTGAAGACGAGGTGGCGAAGCTCGGAACCTACAAGCCGGGCGTGACCTGGATCTTTGACGAAAACGATGCGCTGGAGCTTTCCTTCACCGCCATGCGGGGCGTGCTGCCGACCTACGCCTACAACGTGCCTCGCAAGCCCTTTGACGACCTGGTGCATGAAACGGCGGTGAAGTCGGGCGCGCGTTTCATTCCGTGTACGGTGAAGCTGGAGACGGGCAGGACGGAGCGTGGTGAGCTCGTGCCGCGACTGGCAGCGGAGACCCTGGCCCTGGTGCCGGACTGGAATGGACGCCAGCCCGACCTGCTGGTGGATGCGAGCGGTCGTCGCCGGCTGTTTGCCAAGCTGCTGGGGATTTCAGCGAAGGTCGGACAGCGCAAGGATGTGTCCCATTTCGCGCATTACGAAGAGTGCGTCATGCCGAAGCCAGCCGGACAGACGATCATCACCCGTCTGAAGCATGGATGGTCCTGGCGCATTCCGCTGCTGCACGCGCTGTCCATCGGCGTGGTGGTGGACAAGGAGCATGCCAAAAAGTATGGCAGCACCCCCGAGGAGCAGCTGGAGGCGATGATTGACCAGAACAAGCCTCTGGCGGAGGCGGGCATGAACCGCCGGCGCATCACGCCAGTCACGACTTACGCGAACTACCAGCTCATCTCCGACCAGGGACATGGCGAGGGATGGGTCAGCGTGGGGGATGCCTACGGGTTTGTGGATCCCATGCTGTCTCCCGGCCTTTGCATGGCCATGACCTCCGCAGAAATGCTGGCCGATGCGATCGTTCAAAACCGGCCTGAACAGTGGGATGTCGCCTTTCAGGACTACCTGGCCTGGTTCCGTGAAAACCTGAAGGCCTGGCAGGAGCTGGTGGACATCTTTTATGGAGGGCAGATCTTTGCGCTTCAGCGGACCGGCACCGACATGGCGCGCCGCTTTCCCGGAAAGGTCAGCATGGTGATGCAGCGTCATTTTGAAAAGAACATCTCCGGCATGGCAGGCGGTGGACTGACGACGCATCCCTACAGCCGGAACCTGCTCAGGTTCATGACCCGGTTCGGGATCTACGGACACGAGCCGGCCGACTTTGCCATCGCCTAGGCCATGGGCATCCTGCGGAGGCGATTGTGGTGCTGGCAGGTCTGATGTTGAGAAGGGCGAGAGGTGCGTAAGGCTTGCGCTAGAAGGCAGAACACCTGGGGATTGTGAACGTGCGAGCCTGCCGGACGTTGAGCTCATCTCGCGGAGCGAGATGGCCACTTTGCTTCGCATGGTCGTGGCTGGGTGATGGATGTTAGGCTTCTATCTTGATGAGCGGTTACTGGCCTTGTTGTTTTGCGGCCTCTTCAGCAGCGCGTCGGGCGGCTTCTTCCGCCTGACGGCTTGCGGCTTCTTCGGCCTGGCGGCGAGCCTCCTCCTGCTGGCGCTGCATCTCCCGCTGGCGTTCCGCCGCTTCGCGTTGAGCCCTTTCCATGGCCTCACGCTGAGCGCGTTCAGCGGCTTCCTGGGCGGCGCGCATGGCGGCTTCCTGCTGGGCGCGCTCCATGGCCTCACGCTGGGCGCGTTCGGCGGCTTCGCGCTGGCGTTCGGCGGCTTCCTGGGCGGCACGCATGGCGGCTTCCTGCTGGGCGCGCTCCATGGCCTCACGCTGGGCGCGTTCGGCGGCTTCGCGCTGGCGTTCGGCGGCTTCCTGGGCGGCACGCATGGCGGCTTCCTGCTGGGCGCGCTCCATGGCTTCACGCTGGGCGCGTTCGGCGGTTTCCTGGGCGGCGCGCATGGCGGCTTCCTGCTGCTGTCGTTGCTGTTCCATCTGCTGCTGACGTTCCGCTGTTTCTTGTTGGGCCTTCATGGCGGCCTCTTGTGCCTCACGTCCGCGGCGTTCCTGCATCTCCGCTTCATTTCTCGAGGCTTCATCCCGTGCCTTCATGGCCTCGGCCTGCCTTTGTTCGAGCAGTGCTGCTGCCTGCTGCTGGGCGGCCATGGCTGCCTCCTGCTGGCGTTTTCCGGCCTCAGCCTCGGCTTGTTTGGCCGCCATTTCCTCCTGATGACGTCGGAACT
>JBIJBP010000113.1:0-17504 GCA_044345155.1 Prosthecobacter sp.
CGGTGCTGGTCATCTGCCAGGCGTTGTGGCCGGGGCCGGGGCCTGCGATGTTGGACTTCCACTCCTTGTCGCCGTCCTTGCCGGCCTGGCCGTTGGTGACGTATTTTTCCAGGTCAAAGATCCGCTGTTCGAGGGTGGGGCCGGCGGGTTCGGCAGGCGCGGCGGCAGGCGCGGGCGCGGCGGCGGGAGCCGGGGCAGCGTCCTGTGCGGACAGCAGACCAGCGGACAGGAAGAGGGAGGCCAGCATGCCGCACGTGGTCGTGCGCCAGCTTGGGATCAAGCGGAGGGGGTGCATAGTGAGACGACGGGTTGGATGGGATGGATTCATCCGGGTATCCGGATGGAAGAAGTAATAGCAATGCCCGTGCCAACTTTTGCTTCCATGCCGCCGCAGGTTCGCCAACGCAGGGCTGATACATTCAATTCTGTGAGGTTTTGAATGCAGGGTCCTCGGGGTTGGCGTGATGTGCAGGATTGGAAAAACCTGTTTATCGTGAGAGCCTGCCTGTCCCTTCATGGTGGCGAGGGGGACATTCTGAGTTCGTGCGGTTTTGCGCCAGCCTTGCGATGACTGTGACCCGCTGGAGGCAAATAAAACGCCCGGCACCTTGCGGGGCCGGGCGTGAATGGAAGTTTGGATGATTTCAGCCAAGGATGGTCATTCACCGCCATCCGAGCTTTCCTGCCTGCCAACGAAGGCCTCCTTCATGGCGGCGGCGGCATAATCGCGGTTGAGCTTGGTGATCCAGCGGACGCTGATCTCCTTGGGGCAGGAGGCCTCACATTCGTACTGGTTGGTGCAGTTGCCGAAGCCTTCCTTGTCCATCTGGCGGACCATGGCGAGCGTGCGCCGGTCCTTCTCAGGCTGGCCCTGGGGCAGCGAGTTGAGCTGTCCGGCCTTGGCGGAGACGAAGAGCATGGCGCTGGCGTTCTTGCAGGCTGCCACGCAGGCGCCGCAGCCGATGCAGGCGGCGGCATCCATCGCGGCGTCGGCGACCTCCTTGCCGATGAGGATGGCATTGGCGTCAGGGGCGGCGCCGGTGCGGACGGTGACGAAGCCGCCAGCCTGCTGGATGCGGTCGAAGGCGCCGCGGTCCACCATGAGGTCCTTGATGACCGGGAAGGCGCTGGCACGGAAGGGCTCGATCCAGATGGTGTCGCCGGTGCGGAACTTGCGCATGTGCAACTGGCAGGTGGTGGTGGCTTTTTCAGGGCCGTGAGGAATGCCGTTGATCTGCATGGAGCACATGCCGCAGATGCCTTCGCGGCAATCATGGTCAAAGGCCACGGGATCCTGTCCGGACTGGATGAGGCGTTCGTTGACGATGTCCATCATCTCCAGGAAGGAGGCGTGGTCGGGGATGTCCTTGGCTTCGATGTCCTGAAAGTGGCCGGGCTGACCACGGTTCTGACGCCAGACTTTGAGATGAAGATTGAGGAGGGACATGGGCCGGTGAATTTGCGAGGTCGTTCAGGTCTGTCTGAGGATTACTTGTAGCTGCGCACGGCGAGGTGTACTTCCTCGAAGTTGAGGGGTTCCTTGTTCAGGGCCGGCTTGGCGAGGTCGCCGGTGTATTCCCAGGCGGCGGCGTAACAGAAGTTTTCGTCATCACGCCTGGCCTCGCCATCCGGATACTGATGCTCGGTGCGGAAATGGCCGCCGCAGCTCTCCTCGCGGTGCAGGGCGTCCTGGCAGAGCAGTTCGGCAAACTCCATGAAGTCGGCCACGCGGCCGGCCTTTTCGAGCTCGGGGTTGGCGGCTTCGCCGGAGCCCGGCACGATCACGTTCTGCCAGAACTCCTCGCGCAGCTCGGGAATGCGCTTGATGGCCTCGGTGAGTCCGGCCTTGTCGCGGGCCATTCCGCACTTGTCCCAGACGAGCAGGCCGAGTTCACGATGGAAGCTGTCAACGCTGCGTTTGCCCTTGTTGTTGATGAACCTGTGGGTGCGTGTCCTGGATTCTTCGAGCGCCTTTTTGAACTCGGGATGCTCGGTGGTGATGCTGCCGGGCTTCTGGGTGACGAGGTAGGGGGCGATGGTGGTCGGGATGACGAAGTAGCCGTCGGCCAGGCCCTGCATGAGCGCGGAGGCACCGAGGCGGTTGGCGCCATGGTCGGAGAAGTTGGCCTCACCCAGGACGTGCAGGCCGGGCAGGTTGCTCATCAGGTTGTAGTCAACCCAGAGACCGCCCATGGTGTAGTGAACGGCGGGGTAGATGCGCATCGGCTGCTTGTAGGCGCTTTCACCGGTGATGCGCTCATACATGTCAAAGAGGTTGCCATAGCGTTCAGCGATGGTCTTCTGGCCGAACTGCTGGATGGATTCCGCGAAGTCGAGGTAAACGCCGCGGCCGCCTGGGCCGACGCCACGTCCGTCATCACAGGCTTCCTTGGCGGCGCGGGAGGAGATGTCACGCGGAGCGAGGTTGCCGAAGCTGGGGTATTTGCGCTCGAGGTAATAGTCGCGGGCTTCCTCGGGGATCTGGTGGGGCGGCTTGCCGCAGTCGGCTGCGTTCTTCGGAACCCAGACGCGTCCGTCGTTGCGCAGGGACTCCGACATGAGGGTCAGCTTGCTCTGATAGTCGCCGCTGACCGGGATGCAGGTCGGATGGATCTGCGTGTAGCATGGGTTGGCGAAGTAGGCCCCCTTCTTGTGGGCGCGCCACGTCGCGGTGACGTTGCAGCCCATGGCGTTGGTGGAAAGGTAGAAAACGTTGCCGTAGCCGCCGGTGCAGAGAAGCACGGCATCACCGGCATGGGCCTCGATCTTGCCGGTGACGAGATCGCGCGTGATGATGCCCTTGGCGTGGCCGTCGACGACCACGACGTCGAGCATCTCGGTTCGTGGATACATCTTCACGCCGCCGCGGTTGATCTCCTTGTTGAGGGCGGAGTAGGCGCCGAGCAGGAGCTGCTGGCCGGTCTGGCCGCGTGCGTAGAAGGTTCGGCTGACCTGGGCGCCGCCGAAGCTGCGGTTGGCGAGACCGCCACCGTATTCACGGGCGAAGGGCACGCCCTGGGCCACGCACTGGTCGATGATGTTGACGCTGACCTCGGCGAGGCGGTGGACGTTCGCCTCACGGGCGCGGAAGTCGCCGCCCTTGACGGTGTCGTAGAAGAGACGGTGGACGCTGTCGCCGTCGTTCTGATAGTTCTTGGCGGCGTTGATGCCACCCTGGGCGGCGATCGAGTGGGCGCGGCGGGCGCTGTCCTGGAAGCAGAAGCACTTCACCTGGTAGCCGAGTTCCGAGAGCGTTGCCGCAGCTGAGGAGCCGGCAAGGCCGCTGCCGACGACGAGGACGGTGTACTTGCGCTTGTTCTTCGGGTTGATCAGCTTCGAGTCCTGCTTGTGCTTGGACCACTTCATGGCCATCGGGCCGGAGGGAATCTTGGAGTCGAGAGGCATGGCGGGAAGGGGAGGGGGCGGATTCAGGAAGGGACGAAGGGAGGTCAGATCAGCGGCCGTAGCCAAAGAGCCAGATGGCGACGGGGATGGAGCAGTTGCCGACGAGGATCAGGGTGGCGTAGGCGTGGCCAAGGGCCTTGAAAACCGGAGCCGTGCGGTGGGTGGTGAGGCCGAGGGTTTGGAAAAGGCTGCTGACGCCGTGGCTGAGATGGCTGTAGAGCAGCACCATGGCGATGATGTAGAAGAGGGAGGCGGGGGCCCAGGAAAAGCCGTCGATGACCATCTTGTAGACGTTGTGGACGGTCTCGCCGTGCAGCTCGGTCTTGTAGGCGGCGCTGTTAAAGTCGTTGCCGAAGCGGACGGTGAAGTGGAGGAGGTGATAGACGATGAAGGCGAGCAGGGTGAGGCCGCTCCAGATCATCGTGTGGGAGGCCTTGGAGCTGACCTGGGCCTTGTGCTGGCCGTAGGCATCTTTACGGGCGGCGCGGTTCTGCCGGGTGAGCTGAATGGTGGCGATGATGTGGATCGCCACAGCCGCCAAAAGGCCCAGGCGGGCGATCCAGACGCCGCCGCCGTGCAGGGCGGTCTGGAGCATGTGGCCGTATTCATTGATCGCTTCCGGGCCGGCAAAGACGAGCAGGTTGCCGATCATGTGTCCCAGGACGAAGAGGACCAGGGCGGCACCCGTCAGGGCCACAAGGATTTTCTTGCCGATGGAGGAAGCGTAAAAGCGGGAGAGAGAATCGAGAACAGCGCTCATGGAGAGGATTTTCATCATGGGCATACGGCATGTCTAGGCAAGCGGCACCTCGATTTTTGCAATGAATTTTGCTTCTGCCTTTGTTGAATCTGGATCGCATTTTGCCGGTTTGCCGGAGTTTGCATCTTTTCGTGCTGTCCAGTGGGTCGAATTGAGCATCTCCTCGCCGCGATAATCTACGCACATGCCACGTTGACCTTCGTCCTGTCCCTGCCAACCTCCTTCTACTCACCATGTTTCGACCGATCTTTTTCTGCCTCTCCGTCCTCACTGCCGCCACGGTTTCCGCCCAGACCCCGGCTTCACCGCCCCCGGGTCATGATCATGGCGTTGAGATCCCGGGTTTGAAGAAGGAACTCTTCGCCGGGATCACGGCGGAAGACCTGCTGCGCCCAGGCAGCGAATCTGGAAGTGTCAAGGTGACGCTGGTGGCCACCTTCAACGCGGCCAACTACGGGATGAACTTCAATGGCTACTCCCATGGCAAGGCCGTGCTCACCGTTCCTGTGGGTACGAAGGTTCACGTCACCTTCATCAATCCGAGCCCGGTGCCCCACAGCGCCATTGTGATCGATCGTCCGGACACAAAGAAGCTGCAGGTGCCTGAACCGTGGTTCCCGGGCGGCGCGACGCCGAAGCACCTGACGGGCCAGACGATGGGCAAGTCGGAGTTCAGCTTTGTGGCGGATGAAGCCGGTGAGTATGCCCTGGCCTGCGGTTTCCCCTCCCACGCCGTGGCGGGACATTGGGTGGCGCTGACGGTGAGCGCGGAGGCGAAGGTGCCGACGCTTCAATTTGGCGACCAGCCGGCGAAGGAAGTGAAGTAACCCAGGCCCGTTCAGGCGGAGGCGGGCGGTGATTCCACGGCGGCGAGGTCGCGGTGATAATACACCTTGATGTACTTCATCCCCTTCTGGTCATCGAAGCCGCGTTCCAGAAGCGGGTCCGCTTCTCCGGCGGCGGGCTTGACATGGATCTCCACGCCGGTGTCGAGTTTGAGCACGGCATGAATGCGCTTCTTGGCCTTGCTGACGTCCTTCTGAGAGATTTCAAAGCTGGTTTCAAGAGGGCTGCCCTGCTCCTGCTCAACGCGTGTCCGGTGTTCCTGAAAGCGCTCGATGGTTTCTGGCTTGCGCAGGACCTGCTGCTCGAACTCCTGGAGGTCGAAGCGCTCGCGGTCCTCGAAGTAATCCAGGGCGTCCTTGGCGGCGCGGGCGGTCTCCCAGGGCGGGCTTTCCTCCTCCGCCGGGCGTGATTCCTCCAGGAAGGACACGGCCATCTTGGCGTAGGCGTTGGTCAGGTAGGCGGAGTCCGGGATGGGCTCCACGCCGAGGAAGTCGCGGGCCCAGAAGCGGGCGTCGGATCCGGTGCGGTCAAAGGTCAGCACGTAATAGCCCTTGGTGCCGAGGGTGTCGACGATCAGACAGCCTTTGTCGATCTTCTCCGGGTGGATGCCTTCCACCGTGTTGATCTCCAGGTCGCCGTCGCGTGCGGTGATGGTGAGGAAGGGAGTGATGCTCTCCGACTTCAGGATGCAGATGCCCTGGACGAGCTCGCCATCGACATGGATTTCCTTGAGGTGGATGATGCAGAGGTCGCCGGACTTGATGTTGGGATGGTTGGACTTGGCGTGCAGCCTGCGGGCGATTTCCGTGCCGCGCTGGAGGAAGGCGGAAGGCGTGGCGAAGATGTCCCGGGCGCAGGTGTTCAACTCGTGCTGGTCCAGGGCGGCGTGATGGGTGAAGCGGTGGGGGATGAGGTTCTTGAAGGGCTTCAGGAAGATGGCCGTCAGCTTCTCCTGCTCATCCTCCGGGATTTCATGCACGGCCCGCGAGGTCTGCAGCGGCTCCCCGCGCTGGGCGTGGCCGATCTTGGCAAGGACGAGGCGGGTGGCGGAGGCGGTGTCGAGGCGTACTTTCACGGACATGGCGGGGCGCTTGTCCTAGTGTGCGACCGCCCCGCGTCAACCTCCAAGGCGTTCACCGGTGATTTTCAAGCGTCTGCTCATCCAGCGCCTCCGTCCAGAGGCCTGGCAGCATCATTTCATCGCGGGGAAAGAGGTCGGTGTTGATGGACTTGAGAAGAGTGCGGTCAAAGTCCGGCCCTATGGACTGCACCCTGGCGCTGGGGCCGATCACCGGTTCGAGGAGGCCATGAAGATCGATGCCAGCCTTCTGGTAATGCGCCAGGATGCCGGTGTCGTTCAGCCTCGCCTGAAGGCGTGCACTGTCCACACGCAGCGGTTCGACCGTGCCGATGCCGATCATGCCTCCGAAAACGGAGAGGTGCGGGAAGACCCTGGCCATGGTTTCCGCCACTCGCGGGGTGGGCAGCCAGGTCACAGCCATGCCGCCCGGCTTCAGCCTAGACTTCAGCAGCTCGAAGTACTCCTGCGAATACAAGGTGCCGGAATGTGCGCTGGTGGGCCGCAGGGCGTCCGCCTCGATCACGTCAAAGCCGGTCTTGTCGCGCAGCAGCATCATTCGGCCGTCGCCGTCGAAGATCCGGCTGCGGGATTCCTTGAGCAGGCTGTCCACTGCCGCCATGCCGGGTTCCTTGGCGATCGCCTTCAAGGTCTGCACTTGGGCGGTCACGATTTCTGCGCACCAGGCCTCCTCGGTTTCCCGACGCGCCAGCATGGCGTGCAGCGTGTCGCCCGAGCCCAGTCCGATCAGGGCCACGCGCTGCGGATGGTCGTGAAGCAGCACGGGCAGGGCGCCGAGTTGTGTGTGCACGCCACCATACGGGATCCAGCTCTGGCCGACGCCGTTGATGTAGACGCCCACGGGTTCATCGCCGGCGCCTTTTTTCAGCACGGAAACACCGGAGCCGTCCTCAGCCAGGACAATGTGCTCCGCCGTGGTGCCATGAACCCGGGCCCACAGATGCTCCTGGCCCGGCAGCAGCAGGAGCAGGCCGGTTGTCGCCAGCAAGGCCGCCAGACGACCATGGCGGCGTGTGCCAGCGATGAGCAACGCGCCTCCCAGCAGCGCCAGCATTCTGAAGACGCCAGCGCTTCCCCAGGCGGGCAGCAGGAATGCGCACACACCTGCGGCACCCGCCATGCAGCCGGCGATGTTCACCGCCTGCAGCAATCCCGTGCGCCAGCCAATGCGGCGGGCATCGGTCTGTGCCGCCCGCTGCATCCAGGGAAATCCGGCTCCCATCAGAAAGGTGGACGGGAACATGACCAGCAACGGCACGGCGAGATGCAGCAGGGGATAAAGCCAGACCTTGCCTTTATCCTCGCCGCCCAGTTCGGCCTGCACCAGGCTTTTCAGCAGCCGGACGGCGGAATCCGCGTCCACGGGTTCATAGCTGCCCAGGTAGGTCAGGACAGGCGTCTGGGTGAGGATTTCAAGGATCAGGGCCACGCCACAGGCCGCAAACAGGATCGCCAGGCCCTGGATGCGGAGAAACAGCCTCCAGGCCTCGTGGGGAGAGAGCACCCAGCGGGAACCCCACAGGGCTCCGGCACCCAGCCCGGCTAGATAAACGGCCAGCAGGGTGCCCAGGGTGTGGGCCGAGGATTTCGCCATGGCACCGAGCACTCGCAGCCAGACCATTTCCGCCGCCAGGGCCGCGAAGCCCGAGATGAAAAAGACCACGAGGCAGGCGGTGATCTTCCTGGGCGCTTCCTGTCCTGGGCCGGGATGGGACGGCCGTGCGGATGCTTCCTGGGAAGGCCGTGATTTCCAGATGACCGGCAACATCAGCAGGGCGCAGGCAGCGTTGCCCAGAGCCGCCCAGCGCAGGGTTTCTTCGATGCCACCCAGCGGCAGCAGCACCCAGGTCACCAGCAGGGCACCCAGACCGGCACCGAGGGTGTTGGCCGCATACAGCCCGCCAATCCGGCCCGCCAACGCAGGAGAGCAGTCCGTCAGTGCCCGTGCCAGGACCGGCAGGGAAAGCCCCATCAGCAGCGTGGGTGGCAGCAGACAGGCAAACAGCACCAGGGCCATGATCACCCGCGACTCCACCAGCATCGCGAGGCGGGCATAAAGCAGGTCGTGAAAAAAGCTGCCGCTGTAAAATCCGAACAGACCGATGAGCAGTTCCGCCACGGCAAAGAGCACGAGGTTCATACGGACCGATGCACGGTCCGCCAGCCAGCCGCCGACCAGGCTGCCCGCGCCCAGGCCTGCCATGAAGGCCGTGACAATGATGGTCATGGCTGCGACATCCCCTCCGGCAAAAAGCACCAGCAGCCGCTGCCAGGCGACTTGGTACACCAGGGCGGAGCTTCCAGAGACCAGGAACAGGACCAGGATCAGCCATCGCAGGGAAGGGCGCATCCACGTGTTGAATCACAAAGGCTGATGGCCGGCAATAGACCCTGGCTGCACATGCCTTGTCGTGAAAACTGCCACAGGCTTTGCGGCATGGATGCCAGGCTTGTCCGGCTCCTTGACCGTGATGGCCTGTCCGGGGAAAGGTTTGACAGAGTCAAGGGACTTCACCTAGCCTTGAGTTCGGTGAAAACGCCGTTCTTTATGAAAACCGCCCGCCTTCTGCCGCTTCTTGCGATCCTTCTGGCCTCGAGCTGTTCCACAACCGAGAAGAAAATCAGCCAGTGGGAGGGCAAGGGCAACCGGGCCGCGCTTTCCAAGGTGGCGCGGCAGTCGTCGGAAACACCACAGCTTCGCCGCAAGGCGCTCGAAAGCCTGGCGCGCCTCGACTGGAAGCCGACCAACCAGGAGCGGCTGGAAATTTACAGCCTTATCGCCTCCGAGCAGGGGCGCGAAGAGGCCGTGACGGCGACGAAGGAGGTTTCGCAGGAGGACTTCGGCATCATCAATGGCGACATCCTGGCGAGTTGCGCCCTGCTTTCCGAGGATGGCAAATGGTCGGACCGGGCCAAGGCGACCGAGCTATACGGACGATTGAAGGCGGCGAACAAAAAGGCGGTCAGCATGATCCTGTGCCAGGAGACGATTTCGAGGCCCGACATGCGGACGCGGGTGCTGCTGCTGGCGATCAAGCTGGGCATCGAGGGATCCGAGGCGGATCTGAACGCCGTGCTCAAGGAGTATGGCGACAAGCCGATGGCGGAGGATTACCTGAACTCCGGCTCCGACCAGCTGCATGAAGGCGGCGTCGCCTGGGCGAACTCCCACGGCTACCGCGTCGCCTCCGGCCAGGGCAGCCATCGCTCGGCCTGGGGCCGGTTTTGAGGAGTCAAGCAGGAGGTCTTGGCGAGTGGCCCGTTTGCCGAAGATCAGTTCGTTGTCGTGGTGCCAAACGAGGCCCGCAGCAGCGCCCCCGGTGGTGCCAAAGCGATCTAAGGGCGACCTGGGGGAAGGCGATAGACATGACGGATCGTGGGCCCGTTCGGTGCAAGTTGCGCGAGCCACACTGAACCGCGGTTGAGCTGCGCTAAAATCTTAGATCGCCAAATAAGGGAGAAGCACCAGGAGAAGCGTGATCCGTCTCACTTCTGAATAAGGTGCTACCCAAGCGGCGCCTCAACTGCCACGGCAGTGATCAGCAGGTTGGGCGGGTTGATCTTTGGCAAGGCCAGATCGGCGCTCAAAACCTTTGGAACGATGACACGCTTCAGAGGTGCATCCTCCGCGAAAAGCAGGAGACTGCCAGGCATCCCCACCGCAAGACAGACCAAGCACAAAGACCCTAAGGCTCGGAAATGAAGGAGGTGCTTCATGATTGAATCCTGTTTTAGCCACCTGAAGTTCAAGGGTGATTCTTGTGCGATTTTTGGCAAGCATCACCCCATCGCTTTTCTTTCATTCAAGCCGTTCCTGCTTCAGGGAGGCAGGTCAGGTTGTCTTTGGGGCCCGGTCTTGGCCTTCCCGCCCCCTTTTCTTGAGTTCGCAGTGGATTGTGTGTTACCTGCGGAGCTGGTTTTCCTCAGGGAGATGGCATGAACCCGATTTTACCTCCTTCCCAATGTCCTCAATGCCAGGCCGTGCTTCCGGCGGATGCGCCGCAGGGGCTTTGTCCGGGCTGCCTCATGGCGCTCGCCGGGCAGGCGACGGAACAGGACACGCTGCCGCTGGGTGAAGGGGAGCTGCCGGAGCTGGAGGAGATCAGCCGGGCGTTTCCCGATCTGGAGGTGCTGGGGAAGATCGGCCAGGGCGGCATGGGGGTGGTTTACAAGGCCCGGCAGCCGAGGCTGGACAGGCTGGTGGCCTTGAAGGTGCTGCCGAAGGCGCTCGCAGCTGCGCCCGGCTTCATCGAGCGGTTCACGCGCGAGGGGCGTGTTCTGGCGAGGCTGAACCATGCGCACATCGTGACGGTGCATGACTTTGGTGAAAGCGGCGGCTTCTGCTACCTGCTGATGGAATACGTGGACGGTGTGAACCTGCGCCAGGCCATGAAGACGGGTCGATTCAGCCCGGCCCAGGCGCTCAGGCTGGTGCCGGACATCTGCGCCGCGCTGCAGGCGGCCCATGAACAGGGCGTGCTGCACCGCGACATCAAACCCGAGAACATCCTGCTCGACTCCAAGGGGCGGGTGAAGATCGCTGATTTCGGCATCGCCAAGCTGATGGGTGAGCCTGCCTCGGAGATCCTGCTGACGCAAAGCGGGGCGCGGCTCGGCACCGCCCCCTACATGGCTCCGGAACAGGTCGAGCAGCCGGCGGAGGTGGATCACCGGGCCGACATCTATTCGTTAGGCGTGGTGTTTTATGAAATGCTGACCGGCGAGCTGCCGCTGGGGCGGTTTGCAGCCCCCTCGGAAAAGGCCGAGGTGAGCGGCGGCGTGGACGCGATTGTGCTGCGGGCTCTGGAGAAGGAGCGCGACCGGCGGCAGCAGAGCGCCGGGGAACTGCGCACGCAGATCGAGGATGAAGCCGGCAGGCCGATGACGGTGCGGGCGGAGGACAGAAGCTGGGAAAGCTTCGAGTACAAATCGCGGCGGATGCTTTGCGGCCTGCCGCTGCTGCATGTGGTGCACGGGCCGGATCCCGTCACGGGGAAGGACCGGGAGGCGCATGGTTTCTTCGCCTTTGGCCGCAGGGCGCGGGGCGTGGTGGCGATAGGCAGCCGCCTGGCGCGCGGCTGGGTGGCCTGCGGTGGCCTGGCCTATGGAGCACTGGCATTCGGTGGCATTGGCATCGGCCTGGTTTCCATCGGCGGACTGTCGCTGGGGCTGATCAGTCTGGGCGGCCTGGCCGCAGGGCTGCTGTCGATGGGCGGCCTGGCTGCGGGCTGGCATTCCGCCGGAGGGCTTGCCACAGGCTGGCATGCCATCGGAGGCACAGTGTATGCTCATCAAGGGCATGGCGGCGATGTGCATGCGGAGGTCGAGGTGAAGAAGTTGGCCGAGATGCCCGAGCTGACCCAGTTGCTGGCGGAACTGACAGCCTTTATCGGCTTCGTCGGACCGATTTGGGTGCCGCTGACCCTGCTCATGATTCTGGTGCCCTGGTGGGCGCGGCGGAAGATGGAGATCGAGTCGGGGGCGGCTCGCCTGAACCCCGCCTGTGGCTGGGACAGCCAGCCGCACCGCATCTTCTGGCTGGTGCCGGCCCTGCTGTTTGTGTTTTGCATCCTGGGCTGGGCCATGATGACCTGGGCGCGGGGACTGCCGCAGAGGCTGGAATGGGCGCTGGCCCCGGCGATCTTTTCCGCGTCGGGCCTGGTGATGTTTGTCACGAGCCTGCCGCTCTGGCTTCGGCTGGTGCCGGTGAACCCGTTTTATGGGGTGCGGCTGCCGTCCACGATGCACTCCAGCAGCCGCTGGTATGACGTCAACGCCCATGCTGGAAAGCAGTTGTTTCAATGGTCGCTGGTGATGACCGGGGCGGGAATCGCCGGCTTTTATCAGCTGCCGCGGCACCTGGATTCCTATTCGTGGGCGGCGCTGACACTGACCCTGGTGGCTGTCGGAGCCGTGGTGGTGTCCACCCTCTGGTGGCTGCGGACGCATCCAGAAAACGGCGAGGTGCGGCGTCGCAGCCGGCTGGCCAGCTGGAGCGCCCAGGTGGCCGTGGCGGTGGTCATCGCCCTGTTCATCCGCTCCTTCATCATCGCCAGCTACCGGGAGGGGGGCGGAGGCGAATCCGGGGTTGCCAAGGGCAGTCACTGGATGGTTTCCAGGCTCGACACCGGTTTTGTGGAAGGCGAGTTCGTCGTCTATGAGCATGACAACGGCCATCACTGGCTGGCCAGGGTGGTCAGGCGTGAGGACAAGGGGCTGACGCTGAAGCGGAAGGGGGAGACTGAGGAGTTTTTCATGCCGTGGAAGCGCATTGCCGGGAAGCTCTTGTTTTCTCACTTCAGCCCGGGAGGCACCAGCGCCGGATGAGCCACTCTTTTCATGACACCCGCTGGACCCTCGTCCTGCGTTCACGGGGCGAGGAC
Source organism: Prosthecobacter sp. (assembly GCA_044345155.1). Taxonomy (GTDB): domain Bacteria; phylum Verrucomicrobiota; class Verrucomicrobiia; order Verrucomicrobiales; family Verrucomicrobiaceae; genus Prosthecobacter. The sequence continues at coordinate 12,494 of JBIJBP010000113.1, forward strand.
TGCGAGGCCAGGGCCGCGTTGAGCGAGCTGTGCGCGGCCAATTATGAGCCCGTGGTGGCCTTTCTGAAGCGTGAGGGGCGCCAGGACGATCCGGCGCGGGAACTGGCGCACGATTTTTTCAGCCGGCTTCTCGAAGGCGGGCGGCTCGAAAGGGCGGAGCAGGGGCGCGGGCGGTTTCGCAGCTACCTGCTGGGTGCCTTGAAACACTTTTTGGCAGACCAGCGCGACCATCGGTCCGCCGTGCGACGTGGCGGTGGCAGCGTCATCCTGCCCCTGAACGTGCCGCCGAGCACCACGACCTCCGCTGCGGGCCTGGAGGCGGTTTCCCCGGAGGAAGCCCCGGACGCCGTCTTTGACCGGCAGTGGGCGCTCAGCCTGCTGGCCTCGGCCCTGCGCGACCTGGAGATCGAGATGGATGCCGGAGGGCGGAAGGCCGTGTTTGAGGCCCTGAAACCCGCCCTGACCGGCGATCCCGGCGAGGGGTTGGAGACCCTGGGGAAGGCGGCCGGGCTCAGTGCCGATGCCGCCAAGATGGCCCTGCATCGCATGAGAAAGCGGTTTCGCGCCCTGGTGAAACGCCGCATTGCCGACACGGTGGATGATGCCGCACAGGCGGAAGAGGAGTTCCAGCATCTGCTGGCCGCACTCAGAAGGTGAGGGGGGCAGGCCAGAAAGGAAAAGAACTGCCTGCATCAACCTGCCGCCGAGTATGGAATCGGAGTCGAATGATCACTGAAAAGACCTGGTGAAGAGGGGAAGAAGTCCTCGGTCAATTCAAGGCCTCACCCGCCACCCTGGAAGCCTCTCGAAGCCGATCTAAACACCTTCATCCCTACGAAGTCCCGAAACTCATCCCCCAGAAATCCGCCATACACTTCATTTCCCATACCCGTTGGGTTCAGGCATCGGTTGAGCAGGTTGGATGGGGCGGCGGAGGCTTCGTGTGTTGGAAAAAGTTCAATGCCAAAGATTGGCGGGCGTGAATGAGGTCCCCAGGACGCATCGAAGTCGCTGCTTGAACAAATGGGTGGTCATCCATTTTCAAGGATTCCAACGGCGATTCGAGTCAGGATTAAGTGAAACTTCCTTGCCTTCAAAACTTGCAGCGTCTTGGATAAGGAAATCATCCCGCATGGCACGCAAAGCATCCAGCAAGACCAAACTCGTTTTGCGCTCACCGCAGAGGGCCGGTGCATGCCGAAATGCCAAAGCAGATGGGCGGGCCACAACCAAGGCCAAGAGAAAGACCGTGCCGACCAGCCCAAAGAACCATCAAAAACCTTCGATGCCCACCGAACACCCTCGCCCTTCCAAATCCCTCGAATCCTGGATCTGGGATGCCGCCTGCTCCATTCGCGGAGCCAAGGACGCGCCGAAATACAAGGACTACATCCTCCCGCTCATCTTCACCAAGCGACTCTGCGACGTCTTCGATGACGAGCTGAACCGCATTGCGAAGGAGGTCGGCTCGCGCAAGAAGGCCTTCCAGCTTGCCAAGGCTGACCACAAGCTCGTCCGCTTCTACCTGCCCCTCACGCCGGACGATCCCGAGCAGCCCGTCTGGTCCGTGATAAGAAAACTCTCCGACAAGATCGGCGAAGGTGTCACCACTCACATGCGGGCCATCGCCCGGGAAAACCCGCTCCTGCAGGGCATCATCGACCGCGTGGACTTCAACGCCACCACCCACGGCCAGCGCGACCTCGACGACGACCGCCTCTCCAACCTCATCGAGGCCATCAGCACCAAGCGCCTCGGACTCGACGACGTCGAGGCCGACATCATCGGCAAGAGCTACGAATACCTCATCCGCAAGTTCGCCGAGGGCAGTGGCCAGAGCGCCGGTGAGTTCTACACCCCGCCCGAGGTCGGCACCATCATGTCCCGCGTGCTCGCACCCGAGCCCGGCATGACGGTCTATGATCCCTGCTGCGGTTCCGGCGGCCTCCTCGTCAAACTCGAGACCGCGATGGAGGAGAAAGCCGGGGCGAAGAAGCCCGCCCCCTTGAAGCTCTTCGGCCAGGAATACGTCCCCGAGACCTGGGCCATGGCCAACATGAACATGATCATCCACGACATGGAGGGCCAGATCGAGATCGGCGACACCTTCAAGAACCCGAAGTTCAGGGACAAGGGCGGCAAACTCCGCACCTTCGACCGCGCCATCGCCAATCCCATGTGGAACCAGGACTGGTTCACCGAGGCCGATTACGATGCCGACGAACTCGACCGATTCCCCGCCGGAGCCGGCTTCCCCGGAAAATCCTCCGCCGACTGGGGCTGGACCCAGCACATCCTCGCCAGCCTCAATGACAAAGGCCGGGCGGCGGTGGTCTGGGACACCGGCGCCGCCTCGCGTGGCTCGGGCAATGCCGGCACCAATAAGGAAAAAACCGTCCGCCAGTGGTTTGTGGACCACGACCTCATCGAGAGCGTCCTCTACCTGCCGGAAAACCTCTTCTACAACACCACTGCCCCCGGCATCGTGCTGTTCCTGAACAAGGCCAAGCCGAAGGCGCGCCAGGGCAAGGTCTTCCTCGTCAACGCTAGCCAGGTCTTCGAAAAGGGCGACCCCAAGAACTACATCCCCAATGAAGGCATTGCCCGCCTCGCCGACACCCTCATCGGGTGGCAGGAAGAGGAAAAACTCAGCCGCATCGTCGATCACGCCGAGCTGAAGAAGAACGACTACAACATCTCCCCCAGTCGCTACATCCACACCAGCGACGCCGAAACCTACCGGCCCATCGCGGAGATCGTCGAGGAACTTGAAGGGATCGAAATGGAAGCGGCCGAAACCGACAAGGCTCTCCGCGAAATTCTCAAACAACTCGGCGTATGAGCGAAAACGACGACCTCCAGATCATCCGAAGCGACGGCGGCCTCATTGCTGACGTCCGAGCCATGATCGAGCAGACCCGCGAGGGCGTCGCCCGCACGGTCAATGCCGGGATGACCCTGCTCTACTGGCGAATCGGCAAGCGGATCCAGACGGAAGTCCTGGGAAATCAACGGGCGGAGTATGGCAAGGAGATTCTTGCTACACTGTCGCAAGAATTGACTGCCGAGTTTGGAAAAGGTTTCAGCTATTCAGCTCTTACCAGAATGCTGAAGTTCGCCGAGAATTTCCCGAAAGCTTCAATTGTTGCTACACTGTCGCGACAATTGGGTTGGTCTCACTTCAAAGAGATCATTCCTCTAAATGACGATCTTGCGCGCGACTTCTACGCTGAAATGTGCCGGGTCGAGCGTTGGAGCGTCCGCACCCTGCGCCAGAAGATCGACTCCATGCTCTTCGAGCGCACCGCCATCTCGAAGAAGCCAGAGGAACTCGCCAAAGCCGAACTCGCAGCCCTCCGCGCGGACGACCGCATCACCCCCGATCTCGTCTTCCGCGATCCCTACATCCTCGACTTTCTCGGCCTCAAGGACCGCTTCCTCGAAAAAGACCTTGAGGACGCCATCCTGCGCGAACTCGAAACATTCCTCCTCGAACTCGGCAACGGCTTCGCCTTCCTCGGCCGCCAGACCCGCATCCAGATCGACTCCGACGACTTCTACCTCGATCTCCTCTTCTACCACCGCAACCTGAAACGCCTCATCGCCATCGACCTCAAGCTTGGCGACTTCAAGGCGGAATACAAAGGTCAGATGGAACTTTACCTCCGCTGGCTCGCCAAACACGAGCAACAGCCCGGCGAAGAAAGTCCGCTCGGCATCATTCTCTGCGCGGGGAAGAAGGAGGAACAAATCGAACTCCTCGAACTTGACCAAAGCGGCATCCACGTCGCCGAATACCTCACCGCGCTCCCACCGCGTGAGCTCCTGAAACAGAAACTTCATGCCGCCATTGAGCTCTCGCGGGCACGGTTGGAGGCAAAGGAGGAAAGCGGCCCAAATTCAGTTGCCCGGAAATCCCGGACAACTGCGGACAAAGCCGAACCGAAAGGAGCGAAGCCGTGAGCGCCCAACGGAGCGCGGACATTCCTGTCCGCGAACAGGAGCGGGGACTTTCCAGTCCCCGGCAAGGCGGGTTAGAAAACCCGCCCTCCGGTCATCGAAGCCGAGGCGCGGGAGACGGGCAAGGCACTGAAGGAGATTCTGGAGAAACTTGGAGTATGAGCGACTGGCAAAAATCCACCGTTGGTGAAGTTGCCACCGGGTTTCTCAGCGGAGGAACTCCAACCACGTCACGGGCTGATTACTGGAAAGGAGAAATCCCTTGGATAACGAGCAAGTGGCTAGGCGAGAAACTGGAACTCACCACCGGCGAGAAATTCGTGTCCGAAGAAGCGGTCAAAAAGACCGCTACGAAGATCGTTCCGAAAAACAGCATCATTTTCGCAACGCGAGTTGGCGTTGGCAAAGTTGGCATCAACCGCATTGACCTTGCCATCAACCAGGACCTTGCAGGCGTCTTGATCGACAACGAGCGCCACGACATCAAGTTTCTCGCCTACCAATTGGGGATCGACTCGATTCAGCAATACGTCGCGATGAACAAGCGCGGTGCGACGATCAAAGGGATCACGCGGGACTGCCTCGAACAGATTCGACTCAATCTCCCCCCACTCCCCGAGCAGGAGAAGATCGCGCACATCCTTTCGACGGTGCAGCGGGCGATCGAAGCGCAGGAGCGGATCATTCAGACCACCACCGAGCTGAAAAAGGCCCTCATGCACAAGCTCTTCACCGAAGGCCTCCGCCACGAACCCCAAAAACAAACCGAAATCGGCCCCGTCCCCGAAAGCTGGGAGGTGAAACGCTTCGATTCCTTCGCGGTTCTTCAAAGAGGGTTCGACATCACAAAAAAGGATCAGCGCCCCGGAGAATATCCGGTCGTTTCGTCAGGCGGGATTAGCAGCTATCACGATGAAGCCAAAGTTGCTCTGTAGAAACCATTTCCCAAGGAGGCTAACTGCTGGTATGCCGTAAGGCATGAGCAGCAAGATAGAAAAGGTTGCGCAATTGTCGATGAAGTTGGGAACCAAGCACTTGTCCGACTACGGCT
>JBIJBP010000114.1:0-17439 GCA_044345155.1 Prosthecobacter sp.
TCCGCAAGGATGAGCACCTCGCTCGGCCCAGGCAGCAGGTCGATGGCGACCACGCCCAGGGACTGGCGCTTGGCCTCGACCACGAAGCTGTTGCCCGGCCCGACAATCTTGGCCACCGGCGCGATGGATTCCGTGCCGTAGGCCATGGCCGCTATGGCCTGGGCTCCACCGACCTTGTAGACCTCTGTGGCACCGGCAAGCTTCAGGGCCGCAAGCAATCCTGGATTCACGCCGCCGTCCTTGCCGCAGGGCGTGCAGACCACGATTTCAGGCACACCGGCAGCAGCGGCCAGGGTCACCGTCATGATCGCCGTGGACACCAGAGGCGCCGTGCCGCCCGGCACATAGCAGCCCACTCGCTCAAAGGGGTGGTAAACCTCCCCCACCTCCCCGCCCTGATCGTTCATGCCATGCCAGTCCTGGCGCATGCTGCGGCGGGAAAACTCAAACACATTACGGTGGGACGCCTCCAAGGCGGAGCGCAGTTCCGGCGAGGAAGAATCCCAGGCGGCCTGAATTTCCTCGGCGGAGATCCGCAGGTCATCCGAGGTGAGCTGGGCTCCGTCAAATTTGGCGGTGAACTCGAGAAGGGCGGCATCACCCCGCTCACGCACCGCCAGAATGACCCCGGACACCACCTCGCGGACGGCATCACTTGCCTCGGCACGGCGGTTCATCGCGGCGACGGCGTTTTTCCAATCGGCATCAGTGTGGCGGAGGATCTTCATGGTCAGCTTTCCCGGGTGGCGAAGGATGGCCGCCCGTCAATGGACGATTTACGCCAACCCCCGGCTTCAGGGCTGGGAAAACGAGGGCCTATCCCGCAAAAGACGGGCGTTACTTCAGCACTTTCAGACGCACGCCCTTGATCGCCCCGGTGGTGTTGTAGGTGGAGATGGCCAGCGGCGCATAGCTCTCAATGGGCCCAGGCCGCAGGCTGACCTTCCTCCCCTTGATGTCCTGGTCAACGACCTGCTTGTCGTCGATCCACACGGACAGGTTTTCCGGAGTGACCCGCAGACGGATGGCATACCACTTGTCATCCTCGTACTTCTGGTAGGAACCGGTGGCGTTGTTGCTCGCGTCGACATCATCGATGCTGCTGATGCCTGTGACGCTGCCGCCCCATCCACCGCAGATCAGCGTGGCGCACTTCTTCAGGTCGCCCACGGGAAAGGTCAGGGCGCAGAAGAAGTCCACGCCCTGCAGGCGCTTCGCCAGAAGGGAGATCTCATAGTTGGTTACCGGCAGCTCCTGGGCCTTCTTGTAAACGACCCCGCTCAGGCTGTCCCCCTGGTTGATGATCATCACCCCGCCTTCAAGCTCCACCTGGCCGCTGCCGCCAATGTCCACCGTCTCCCAGTCGTCCAGGGACTTGCCGTCAAACAGCAGGCGCTCCTTGGGAGCGGCTTCTCCTGCGGCCTTCGGGACTTCATCGGCTCCCAGGACAGGCAGGCAGGCAAGCAGCAGGACGGCAAAGAGGTGCGGTTTCATGAAGAATGGATGCAAGCTTCCACAAACAGCCCCTTCTCGTCAAAACCATCTTTGCCCCCCAAGAAAAACGGTGGAGACACCGGGAGGGCGTGCTAGGACTTCCGGCCCATGACAAAACGTTCCTCCCGCCACCTGTTCCAGGCCGCCGCGCTGCTGGTCCTGGCAGCCTCCCTCAGCAGCTGCAAAACAGCGCGCCACCGCCACATGTTCGGCCACGAGTTCGACCCGCCAGTCACCCAGCCCTCGAACCCTGGTGCGGTGAAGATCAAGGTCAGCACCGGCGCCCAGCGTCTTTATGCCGTGGAAGGCAGCAAGGTCCTGCTCGCCACACCCTGCTCCGTCGGCACCCACGGCTCCACGGGCGCGGGCACTTTCCGCATTCAGCACAAGGAAGCCCGTCGCCGCCGCCAGAGCGAGCCCGACCGCGGCTACCCGATGGCCTACTGGCAGGAGTGGAAGTCCGCCTATGGCATGCACTGGGGCTTTGTGAAACCCTACCCCTGCACCCACGGCTGCATCCGCCTTCCCGCCAAGTCCGCCCTGAAGCTGTTCTCCCTCACCAAGGTCGGCACGCCGCTGATCATCGCCAGCTCCCACCCCGAGGACAGCACCGTCGGCAAGAATCTGCCGGTGATCGACGACGGCCCGCTGCCCAACCCCGACCCGAACTACATGCGCAGCGACAAGTTCTTCAAGGATCTGGAAGCCGGCACGCTGTTTAAAAAGTAACCTCCGCCAACAAGCGATTTTATTTCCAGGGGAGAGGCGGCCGACCCCGCCTCTCCCTTTTCCATCCCCAGCCAAACCCATTTCCGCCATCATGTCCGCCTCCGCCCCCCAGCGCAAAGTCAACGTCCGCACCCCGGAGGTCATGGAGCGTGTGCAGGCCGAGGTGGAAACCCACTACCGCAGCACCCTCGTCGAAGCCATGCGCACCAGGGGCAACCTCCTCCAGATCGGCGGCACCACCGTGCGCCTCGCCAAGGAGTTCGGCTTCTGCTACGGCGTTGAACGTGCCATCGACCTCGCCTACGCCGCCCGCCGCGTCTTCGCCGACAAACGCGTCTACCTCCTTGGTGAAATCATTCACAACCCCGAGGTCAACCGCCAACTCACCGAGATGGGCATCATCAGCATCCCGGTCGGCAAACATGAAGAGGAGGTCGCCAAGCTCACCAGCGACGATGTCGTCATCGTTCCCGCCTTTGGTGCCGAGACCAATCTCATGAAGCTCATCGCCTCCCGAGGCTGCATGGTCGTCGACACCACCTGCGGCGATGTGATGAGCGTCTGGAAAAGAGTGCGCGGCTACGCCAAGGGCGGCTTCACCTCCATCATCCACGGCAAGGCCAGCCATGAGGAAACACGCGCCACCTCCTCACGCGCCCTCGGCGACAATGGCAACGGCCACTATCTGGTCATACTCACCCTGGCCGACGTCGACTTCGTCTGCGATTACATCCGCAACGGCGGCGACAAGCAGGCCTTTTTGAAACGTTTCAGCGCCGCCAGCGCATGCTCTCCAGGCTTTGATCCCGAAATCCACCTCCAGCGCATCGGTGTGGCCAACCAGACCACGATGCTCAAGTCGGAGACCGAGGAGATCCAGCGCCGCCTTCAGAAAGCCGTGGAAGACCGTGACGGCGGCAGCAGCGCCAACTTCCAGGTCTTTGACACCATCTGCGGAGCCACCCAGGACCGTCAGGACGGCCTCTTCCACCTGCTCAAGCAGCCGCTCGACATCCTGCTTGTCGTCGGAGGTTACAACAGCTCCAACACCACCCATCTCGTCGAAATCGGCGAGCAGCAGCTTCCCACCTTCTTCATCCGCACCGCCGACTGCCTCACCAGCCTGGAGCAGATCGTCCACTTCGACCTCCATCTGAAGGCGGAAAAAACCAGCTACTCCGGCAAACTCGCCGACAGGGACAGCCCCATCACCATCGGCATCACCGCCGGAGCCTCCTGCCCCAACAATCTGATCGAGGACACCCTCCTGCGGATCTTCGCCCTTCGTGGCGTCGATGAGGCCGCCGTGCGGGCCGCAGCAGGCGTCTGAGCCCAACTCATCACATGATCCCCGTCGATCTCAGCCCGCCCGAGATGCAGCGCTATGCGCGCCACCTCGCCATTCCTGAGTTCGGCATCGAGGCCCAGAAAAAGCTCAGGGCCGCCAGCGTGCTCTGCATCGGCGCAGGCGGCCTTGGCTCGCCCATCTCCATGTATCTCGCCGCCGCCGGCGTCGGCACCCTCGGCCTCGTCGATCCCGACACCGTCGAAATCTCCAACCTCCAGCGCCAGATTCTTTTTGGTGAAAATGACCTCGGCAGGAGCAAGCTCGACGCCGCCGGCGACCGCCTGCGCAGCATCAATCCCCACGTTCGTCTGAACCTTCACCCGGAGCGCTTCACCGCCGCCAACGCCCTGGCCATCGCCTCCGGCTACGACATCATCATCGACGGTACGGACAACTTCCCCACCCGTTATCTATCGAACGATGTCTGCGTCTGGCTGAAGAAGCCGAACGTCTACGGCAGCATCCTGCGCTTTGAAGGCCAGGCCGCCGTGTTCGCGCCGCACCTGAACGCCCCCTGCTACCGCTGCATGGCCCCGCAGCCCCCGGCGCCCGGCCTGGTGCCAAGCTGCGCCGAAGGCGGAGTCCTCGGCGTGCTGCCTGGCCTGGTCGGCACCCTTCAAGCCCTGGAATGCATCAAGCTCATCACCGGCATCGGCCAGCCTCTCCTCGGCAGGCTCCTGCACGTGGACACGCTGGGCATGCGCTTCCGAACCTTCAACCTTCGACGCGACCCCGCCTGCCCGGTCTGCGGCGACAATCCTAGCATCACGCAACCCATCGACTACGAGGGCTTCTGCGGCATCCGTCCCCTTCCACCCATGAAAGAAATCTCCGTCCAGGATCTTCACCGCCTGCGCCAGCAGGGCGACAAGCACTACCTTCTTGATGTCCGCGAGCCGGATGAACATGCCACCGCCTCCATCCGCGGCGCCGTCCTCATTCCCCTCGCCCAGGTCGCCACCCGGGCCGCAGAACTGCCGCGCGACATCCCGCTATATGTCCACTGCAAGCTCGGAGGCCGCAGCGCCAAGGCCGTCGCCGCCCTGCAGGAACTCGGCTTCACCAATGCGGTCAACGTCGCCGGAGGCATCCGTGCCTGGTCGGAGCAGATCGACCCCTCCGTGCCCGTCTATTGAACCGGCAGGCCGGATCATCAGGTTCCTCCGCCCCTTGCCGGGCGGCGCATTCGCATCCACTCTCAGCGTCCGTTTTTGCCAGCCATGCCCACGCTTCATCTTCAGCCTGACTTCGATACCTTCCGCGCCCTTGCCGCGAAGGGGAACCTCGTGCCGGTGATGGCGGAACTGGCCGCCGACTACGAAACGCCCCTGTCCGCCTTCCAGAAGATCCATGACGGACGCTGCGCCTTCCTGCTGGAATCCGCCGAACTGACCCAGCACTCCGGCCGCTATTCCCTCCTCGGCAGCTCACCCCGGCTCATCTTCACCGCCCGCGGCCATGACATCGAAGTGGAGGAGCGTGGAAAATTACGGCGCTTCACCACCAGCACCGACCCCCTGGAGGAGCTGCGACTGATCATGCAGCCCTACAAGCCTGCCGAAACCTCCCACATCCCGGTGTTTCACGGCGGCGCTGTCGGCTACCTCGCCTACGACATGGTGCGCTTCTTCGAGCCCACCCTGCCTCCGCCCCCCAAGGACGAACTCGGCCTGCCGGACATGGTCTTCATGGTGACCGACACCGTGCTCATCTTTGATCACCGCACCCGCCGCCTCATGGTCGTGGCAAACGTGCATACGGATGAACATGCCAGCCTTGAAGCCGCCTACGACTGGGCCCGTACGCAGGTCGAATCAGTCATCGCCAAGCTCGGCGCGCCGCTCGCTGTCAAGCCCCTGCAGACCTTCGCCCCGGTGAAGAACGATCAGCTTCCTCCTCCGGTCAGCAACACCACCCAGGCTGAATACGAGGGCATGGTCACGAAGATGAAGGAGTACATCGCCGCTGGCGACATCTTCCAGGGCGTGCCCTCCCAGCGTTTCGAAACCCCCTACACCGGCACCACCATCGACCTCTTCCGCGCCCTGCGGCACGTCAACCCCTCGCCCTACATGTTCTGCATGGATCTGCCCTCCGGCTTCTCGCTCGTCGGCAGTTCACCCGAGGTTCATGTGAAGTGCCTCGACGGCAAAATCGAGATTCGCCCCATCGCCGGCACGCGCTGGAGGGGCAAAACCAAGGCCGAGGACGACGCCCTCGCCGCCGAGTTGCTCGCCGATCCCAAGGAGCGCGCCGAGCACATCATGCTCGTCGACCTCGCCCGCAATGATGTCGGCCGTGTCTCCGAATACGGCTCCGTCAAGGTCACCGACCTGATGATCATCGAGCGCTACAGCCACGTCATGCACATCGTCAGCAACGTCGAGGGCAGGCTGAGCGCGGACAAAAACGCCTACGACGTCATGCGCGCCACCTTCCCGGCCGGCACCGTCAGCGGCAGTCCGAAGGTGCGCGCCATGGAGATCATCAACGAGGTCGAAAAGAGCAAGCGCTGCGCCTATGCCGGCGCCGTCGGCTACTACGGCTTCGACGGGAATCTCGACTCCTGCATCGCCCTGCGCACATGCGTGGTGAAGGACGGCAAGGCCTACGTCCAGGCCGGCGCCGGAGTCGTCGCCGACTCCAACCCAGCCTACGAATACCAGGAGACGGTCAACAAGGCCACCGGCATGCTGCGCGCCATCGAGTGGGCCCGCCAGCTCGGCAGCTGAACCAAGGTTGCTTCAAAAAGTCGTCCGCAGCGGACCGCCGCCCTTCAGGGAGGTGATCTCGATCCAGTCCAGTTCCACCGGATTCTCCTGCATCGGCAGGTAGATGCGCAGGATGCCCAGGGCGCCTTCGGCGGGAAGCTGAACCGCGACCTCCTGCCAGCCACCGTCCTTGAGCGTAAAGTCAACGCGCCGCGCCTTGCCTTCCACGCCTGCAGGAAGCCAGTCCACATGAGAAACACCCGCCGCCGCCTGGATGCGAAACTTCACCGTTGTCTGTCCGCCATGCCTGCCGGCGGCAAATCCCAGGAAGGCGGCATCCCCCAGGTTGGTGAGCCGCAGCACGCCCGCCTTCACCTTCGCGGTGCAGTCGCGCGCCTTCCAGCCCTGCAGCGCCGGATCACCGTCATCCTTGGCGGAAGCCCTGGGCTTCGTCTTCGGCACCGCCCTGCCTTCCAGCTCCGGATGATACTGCGCAGGATCAAACTTCGGGTTAGGCACGGGCACGACCGCCTTCGTGTCAGAGAGAAATTTGGCGATCAAGGCATCCATCTCCTTCACCCGCTCCGGCTGGGCGGCGGCCAGGTTGTTCCGTTCGCCCGGATCCTCCCTGAGGTTGAACAGCAGATGACGATGCGCGCCGTTGTCGCCGCCATGGAAGACGCGGATCAGCTTCCAGTCATCGCGGTGCACGGAGACCGCCGGAGGCAGCCAGTCAGGAACACCGGGGGAATGCGGGAAATATTGGAACACCGCCTTGCCGGGCAGGTGCTCGCCCTTGAGCGCTGGCAGGATGCTGGAACCGTCAAAAACCTGTCCTTCCGCCGCCAACAGCCCCAGCCCCTCCAGCAGGGTCGGAAAATAGTCCTCGCTTTGAACCAGGGCCTCGCTGCGGGAACCTGGCCTTGTGACGCCGGGCCAGACGATCACGGCCGGAACCCGCGTGCCACCTTCAAACAGGGTCGCCTTGCCGCCACGCAGCGGCCGGTTGCTGGTGGGCGGCACGCCGTCCACGCGGTCATACATGTTGCCGCCGTTGTCCGAGGTGAAGAGGATGATCGTGTTTTCAGCCAGCTTCAGCCTGTCGAGCGTGTCCAGCAGGGTGCCGACCGCGTCGTCCATGCTCTGCACCATCGCCGCATAGGTCGGGCTGCGCTGCTCATCCGCAGGATCAAGGCGTGAACGATGCCTCTCGATGTACGCCTTCTTCGCATCAAACGGCGCATGCACGCTGAACATCCAGTAATTGAGGTAGAACGGCCGGTCCCGGTACTGCTCCATCCAGGCGGCGGCCTCCGCCGCCATGCGGTCCTCAATGTGCTCCCCCGGGGCCTTTTCCCTGAAGCCGGCAAACTTCCAGGGCGCGATGAAGCTGCCTGCCGGTGACGGCCCGGGATGATGGGGAATGTCCACGTCAAAGCCCTGTTCCAGCGGCGAATACGGCTCGGGCCCCAGATGCCATTTGCCAAGGTGCGCCGTGGCATAGCCCGCCTCCTTCAGCGCCTCCGCCAGCGTCCTGTGCTCCGTTCCCAGCCGGGTCGGCGGCGTCGGTTGAACCGCCTTTTGGTTAGGTGCAGCCGAGGCCGGAAGCGTGGCCTTCAGCACCACCTGCGGCACGTGGCAGTTCGGCGTCGTGACACCGGTGCGCGCCGGGCTCAGGCCGGTCAGCAGGGCGGAGCGCGTCGGCGAGCACAGCGGGCTTGCCGAGTAGGCCCGCGTGAAGTTCATGCCGCGCTTCGCCAGCCGCTCCAGGTTCGGCGTTTCATGAAGCGCGGTCGTGCCATGAAGAGTCGTGTCGCTCCAGCCCAGGTCATCCGCCAGGATGACGACGACATTGGGCGGCCTTGCCGCAGCAAGACTGAAGCTGACGAGGCTGAGAAAAAAAAGGGACGGGCGCATGTCATTCCCCGGAACGGAAGCCGCCGGGTTTTCTCACATCACAATCCACCGCCAGCCCTGCTGGAAAGCAGTGAATCCATCATTCCGCGCAACCATTTCAGGCAGGCAGGGTTGCAAGAGTCTGTCGATTCAAACCAACCGACAGATCATCCCCATGAAATCCACCTCAAACATCTTCAAGAGCCTCGGTGTCCTGACCCTGGGCACCTGCATCGCCGTCGCCCAGGACGGCGCCCCCAAGGGCGAAGGCGGCGGCGGCCGCATCGCCGAGTTCCTCAAGCGCGCCGACACCAACGCAGACGGCAAGATCAGCCAGGACGAGTTCAATGAATTTTCCAAGCGCGACAACAGCGAACGCTTCACCAAAATGGACGCCAACGGCGACGGTTTCGTCGACCAGGCCGAGGTGGGGCAGATCGCCGAGCGTCTGCGTGAAGGCATGCGCCGCCCGGGTGGCGAAGGCGGACCTGGTGGCGCCCGCCGCCCTGGAGGTGAGGGAGGCGAAGGCGGTTTCCGCCGCCCACCGGGAAGCCCTGCCCCTGAAGGTGAAAAACCCGCCCCGCCGCCTCCGGGCGAACGTCCGATGCCACCGGAAGGCCAGCGCCCGCCCGGCGGTCCTGGAGGTCCCGGTGGATTCAATCCGGACGAAGCCTTCGGCCGCATGGACAAGAATGCAGACGGCAGCATCGACAAGGAGGAATACACTGAATTCTCCAAGCAGGAAATTGAAGGCCGCTTTGCCCGCATGGATGAAAACGCCGACGGCAAGGTGTCCAAGGATGAGATGCGGGCCGCCATGGAGCGCATGCGCGGTATGATGCGCGGTCCCGGCGGCCCGGGAGGTCCTGATGGGCCCGGCGGTCCTGGTGGCTTCCGTCGTCCGGGCGAAGGAGGTGGAGAAGGCGGCTTCCGCAGGCCTCCTCAGGAAGGCGGCAGTGGACGCCCAAGGCCTGAGGCTGAAGGAGAGGCTCCGAAAAAAGATCCGGCCTGACCGGCAAGCCCTCACCAAATGATCATGAGGCGGGACTTCCACGAGTCCCGCCTTTCTTTTTGTTCGGGGCAGTTGAGCTTGCCCATCCCCGGATGCATGGTGGCGTCATGATGAAGTCGATGAGTGGCAGCGCCCTGTTTCCGGTGAAAGCCGGGGGCCCGCTCGTCGCCCCAAGGCCTGCCAAGCCACTTTCCCAGCCGCTGCCGGAGCTTGAGCCGCCCTATCATGTCATCCTGCATGACGACGACACCCACACTTATGATTATGTCATCGAGATGCTCGCGGCGGTCTTCGGCTACGACTTGCCCGTCGGCTACAAGATGGCCTGTGCCGTCGATGCACACGGTCGGGTGATCGTGGCCACCTGCCACAAGGAGCTTGCCGAGCTGAGGGTGGAGCAGATCGAAGGCTACGGCCCGGACCCGCGAATGAAGGAGAGCACCGGTTCGATGCACGCCACCATGGAGCCCGCTGAATAAAAGTCCGCGCTGCGGTTCAGGCCCGGGCCTGGCGCGGCTCCGGGATCGTGGCCAGCAGCAGCATCGAAATCACTGCGCAGCAGGCCGCCATCAACGCCACGGCATGGAAGGATTCCGTGAGCCGGTAAATCTGACCCGCTGTCAGGCTGGAGAGCAGGAGGGAGAACACATTGCAGAAGCCGAGGATGGCCTGAAGCGTCGACCTGCGGGCGGGCGGACAGAGCTCGGCAGCCAAGGTCAGATCACCCACACGATCCAGGAACAATCCGAAGCCCAGGATGAAATAAGCCACGGCGAATCCGGCAAAGGTTTCATTGAAGAACACCCAGGCGCATAGGCCCAGGCAGACAAAGCGCGAGGCCAGCAGCACCATTTTTCCACCACTGCGGTAGCCGACATAGCCAGCCAGCAGGCTGCCGAGCACGGTGCCCACCGCCTGCCAGATCACAAAGTGGCCTTCATCCGCCTCCGGCCGGCCGGTCACATGCAGCGCATGGATGGTCAGAAATGACACCAGCATCAGAAAGCCCGTGCCAAAAAAGCGCGCCAGCACCAGCCGCGTCAGATGTTTCTGAGAAAGAAAAAGGGCGGGCAGGCTGCGCAGGTATTTACCATAGGGCAGAGGCGCCGGCCGGGGCGGTACATGCAGATGATGCTCCAGGTGCTCCTTCATCGGCAGCTGCGCCAGCCAGGACAGGAAGAGCAGGGCAAAGGCTGAAAGGTGGAGCCAGGCATAGCCCTCCCGGCCCGGCAGATGCGTCAGCACACGATGAATGACCACCCCGGCCCCCACACCCAGCACGGCCTGCATGATGTAGCGTGCCGACCAGCCGGCGGCGCGCACTTTTTCCGGCACCATGCGGGTGACCATCTCCATCCAGGCCACCACGCCAACGCCGCCGATGAGGCCTGAAGCGACAGGCGTCAGCACCACCAGCGGCAGCAGCCAGCCATCCGGGTTCTTGTTCAGCAGAAGAATCAGGCCCGTCACCAGATAGGGCAGGCGCTGTAGCAGGCCGAAGCCCAACACCCAGGGCTTGAAGCGATGCAGCCGCTCGACCAACGGCGCGATGAACAGCCCCATGGACGCAAAGGCCGCCGGCAGCAGCACCGGCATGATGGCGATCACCCAGGGCATGCCGCCCAGCGACTGCACCATCTTCGGCAGCACGCTCTCCGGTGCCAGGAAGGCCGTGCCCCCCATGTAAAAGCCGCCTTCCAGCACATGGCAGATGAAGTTCCGCCGCACATGATGCGCGTTCCTGTGGTGCGGATGCAGCAGCTCGGTCATGCCAGGTGCCTCCGCAGTTACCGGCCAAACGCCTGGATGAAAGCCACCTCCAGCGCCAACCCCTCGTTCACGTTGGTGTGCAGGTGCTGCTCAAGCTGGCGGAGCGCGCGCAATCGTTTCATCACGGTTTCCGGCGTCCATTGTGAAGCCAGGCGGCTCGTGTGCGCACGATAGTCGGTCAGATCCAGGTTGGGCGCCCCGGCCTGGATCCGAGCCACATCCCCCATCCATGCCAGCAGCAGGTCCATGAGCGAATCCCGACGGTGCAGGTAGGTGGCTTGAATCCTGGCGCTCACCTCCTCCTCACGCTGCTTCAGCCAGGCACCGTCCGTGGTCTGCGCATAGTGCTCCTGTTCCTTCTCAAACTCGCCCTCGATCTCCTCCTCGATGGCCTCCTTCATCTCCTCCAGTACCGCCTGAAAGTCCGTCTTCAGCCCGAGCGCAGCCCCGATGCTGCCCGTCGACCGGCTGGCGATCTGGGCAAGCACGGCCAGCAGCTTCTGCTCATGCTCGTCAAACTCACGCACTCCGGCAGGCGGCATCAGCGGCATCTCGATGACGCGCGAAAGAATGGTCGTCAGCAATTGCTCCGGATGCGAGCTGAGCAGCAGCAGCAGAGTCCTCGCCGGAGGCTCCTCCAGCGTTTTCAGGAAGGCGTTCTGCGCCTGCGTCGTCATCCGTTCCGCATCCACCAGTACGCCCATCTTGTGCTGGCCGGGCGTGACGGTGCGGTGGATCATCCTCTCCAGGTAACGCATCGACCCGGGCTCATCCGCATGCTCGCCAACGGAAATGCGCCGGGACTTGCTCTGCGGCCGGAGGATGACCGCCCCCTCCTGCGCCCAGTCGTCCAGAACCTCATGCCGGGCCTGCGAGACCAGCCCCAGGGTCCGGGCGGCAAAGTCCTCCAGCCGCGCCTCCCGCGGGCCGGTGATCAGGTAGGCATGTCCCAACCTGCCAAGGTCGCGGGCACGGGTCAGCAGCGAAAAGGCGTGGTCGGCCTTATAGGGCATGGCGTCTCACCTCCACGAGCTTGAAAATTTCCTCATGAACAACCTCAGGAGCGAGCACGGCATTCACCACGACGATGCGTTCCGGATGGGCCCTTGCCAGACCGAGATAGCCCTGGCGCACCTTTTCATAAAACTCACGGGGCTGGCTCTCCATCCGGTCCAGCTCCCGGCCCGTCGCATGAATACGCGCCCAGGCCGTTTCCGTGTCGACGTCCAGCAGCACCGTCAGACGAGGCAGCGTGCCGCCGATGGCAAATGCATTCACTGCAGCCACCGAAGCCTCCGGCAGCCCCCGTGCCAGCCCCTGATAAACCGTGGTTGAATCCAGAAAGCGGTCCAGGATCACAAACACCCCCGCCTCAAGCAACGGGCGAATTTTTTCCCGCACGAGCTGCGCACGGCTCGCGGCAAACAGCAGCAGTTCAGCCTCTGGGGTCAGCGTCCGCCCCTCCTTCGCATGCTGCAGCAGGTGGCGAATGGCCTCGCCCGCCTCCGTGCTGCCGGGCTCGCGCAACACCACCACATGCTGACCGGCCTTCTCCAAGCGCTCCGCCAGCAGCGCAATCTGCGTGGATTTACCGCAGCCTTCAGAGCCTTCAAAGGAAAGAAAAAAACCGGGGTTGGAGAGATTCTCGGGCACGAATGAGAAGCAGGTGAAAAGATGGAAGCCGCCTTTTTAGCCCGCACCCGGGCATTGTCGAACAAAAGCACAGCCAGCAAGCCCCCCCTCCCCGAGGCTGCTTCTGTGCTGGCCTGATTCAAAAAGACGCCTATAAGCAGCGCCGCTCCATGAAAGCCCTCCTCACCCTCACCACCACCCTAATGCTCATGCTTACCACCGCCCAGGGCGCCGACGCCCCCTACCGTCACGTTGTCTTCTTCAAGTTCAAGGACTCCGCCGCCGCTGAACAGGTCAAGGGCATCGAGACCGCCTTTGCCGAACTCGCGAAAAAGATCGACACCGTCAAGGACTTCGAATGGGGGACCAACGTCAGCCCTGAGGGCCTGGACGACGGCTTCACCCACTGCTTCTTCGTCACCTTTGCCAACAAGGCCGGCCTCGAAGCCTACCTCCCTCATGCCGCCCACCAGGAGTTCGTCGGCAGGCTCAAGCCCCTCCTCGACAAGGTTTGCGTGCTCGACTACGTCGCTCGCTGACTTCTGGTAACCCGAAAATCAGAAAATTTCACCGGCACATTTACCGCGCTTGTCGGCATTCCAAGATTGCCTTCTGGAGCCATGCCCTAATAATCAATGGATAATTGATTATGCACGCCGCTCTACTCTCCCGTCGTGAGCTGCTGGCCACGGGTCTCCCGGCCATGCTCAGCGCTGTTTTCGCCGTCGACAACGATGACAATGGCAAGCCGCCCGCCCGCCTTGGCGTCCCCCTTTACCAGGAACCCCTTCCCTTCGACTGGGACGCCCTGGAACCTTACATGGATGGAAAGACCCTGCGCACCCACTTCGAGGACTATCATGCCAGGCACCTGCGTGATCTTCAGAAGACCCTCGATGAAGTTGAACTTGCCGTCTCCGATGTCGTCTCCCTGATGCCCTGCATCCGCTCGCTACCCCAACCTCCAAAGACAAGGCAGTCCCTCTTGCAATTGAGCCTGGCAGCCAGCGCCCCCGAAAGACGCGGCCCCCAGCTTCTATCTGAAGACGTGCAGAACCGCATCCGTGTCTGCGGTGGGGCCCACCTGAATCACACCGCCTTCTGGCGTTTTCTCACCCCGCCGGACAAAAGCCCGATGGGGCCCATGGGCAAGGCAGCGAAGGCCATCGAGGATGAATTTGGCACCATTCAGGAATTCAAGGACGCCTTCACCGAAGCCGCCGTCCATCATGACGGTCCCGGCTGGGCCTGGCTGGTCTACCGACCCGACGGCAAGCTGGTCATCACCACCACCCGCAACGAGGACAATCCCCTCATGAAGGACTTCGTCGCCTGGCAGGACCACGGCAGGGCGGTCCTCCTCCTGGATCTTTGGGATCATTCCTACCAGTCCAAGTACAAAAACAACCGCCGCAAATATGTCGAGGCCTGGTGGAACGTCGTGAACTGGACCTTTGTCAGCAAGGCACACGCCATCGCAAAAAACTTCTACGGCCACTGATCGCCACCCAGGGTCCCTTCGAAGCCTGAAAACCACAGGTTTGTCGCCTCCTGCCCAGGAGATGGTCAGGCAGCCCCGGCTTCCGGTTCAACCTCCCGGTTGACGCCCCGCCGATGCTCTTCAAATGCACGGTTCCCATGTCCGACCGCGCCGTCTTCCGCACCATCCCCGTCCGCGAACTTCCTGCCGACCAGCTTCTGGACCTCTCCAAGAGGATGAAGCTGTCCCTTTCCAAGGCTGACATGCTCGTCGTGCAGCAAATCTTCAACGAGGAAGGTCGCGACCCGACCGATGTCGAGCTTGAAGTCATCGCTCAAACCTGGTCCGAACACTGCAAGCACCGCATCTTCAACGCGAAGATCAGCCACACCCTCAACGGTCGCGAGGAGACCGTCGACAGCCTCTTCAAGACATACATACGCTCCACCACGGAGAAGATCATGGCTGACAAGCCGGACTTCGTGCTCAGCGCCTTCGTGGACAACGCCGGCTTCGTGAAGCTCGACGATGACAAGGCCGTCTGTCTCAAGGTGGAAACCCACAACCACCCCAGCGCCATCGAGCCCTACGCCGGAGCCAACACCGGCCTCGGCGGTGTCATCCGCGACATCCTCGGCGCGGGCAAGGGCGCCAAGCCCGTCGCTTCCCTCGACGTTTTCTGCTTCGGCCCGCCCGACACGAAACAGGAGGACCTCAAGGCCAAAGACGTCATCCACCCGCTCGGCATCATGCGCGGCGTCGTGCGCGGCGTGCGCGACTACGGCAACCGCATGGGCATCCCGACCGTCAACGGAGCCATCCAGTTCGACGACACCTTCATCTACAACCCCCTCGTCTTCTGCGGCACCGCCGGTGTCATTCCAATCCAGGACATCCCCAAGGAGGTGAAGCCCGGCCACCTGCTCATCGCCGCCGGCGGCCGCACCGGCAAGGACGGCCTCAAGGGTGCCACTTTCAGTTCGGCTGAACTCACCACCGACTCCCACGAGGAGGACCAGACCGCCGTCCAGATCGGCAATCCAATCGAGGAAAAGAAGGTCGCCGACTTCGTCCTTGCCGCCCGTGAGGCCGGCCTCATCGAATTCATCACCGACTGCGGCGCCGGCGGCTTCTCCAGCGCGGCCGGTGAAATGCTCAGCGAGGTCGGCGGAGAGGTCTGGCTGGAAAACTGCCCCCTCAAGGAACCCGGCCTGGAAAGCTGGCAGGTCTTCATCTCCGAATCCCAGGAACGCATGGTCATGGCCGTCGAGGAGCACAACCTCCCCGCCCTTCAGGCCATCGCCGACAAGTGGCAGAGCGAGATCTTCGTGCTCGCCAAGGCTGACGGCAGCAAGCGCCTCCGCGTCCTCCACCACGGCAGCGTCGTCTGCGACCTGCCCGTCGAAAAACTCCACGGCGCGCCCCGCCGCGAGATGAAGTCCCACTGGCGCCAGCCCGTCGCCACCAACCCGAAAGTTGCCGTTCGTCCGGAATCCTGGACCCAGGTGCTCAAGACCCTGCTCGCCGACTTTGCCATCGTCTCCCGCGAACCCATCATCCGCGAATACGACCACGAGGTGCAGGGCAACACCGTTCTCAAGCCCCTGGCCGGTGCCGCCGGCGACGCTCCCCAGGACGGCAGCGTCATCAAGGTCGACGGATCGAAGCAGCTCGTCGCACTCGCCTGCGCCCTGCTTCCCGAATGGGGCAAGAACGACCCGCACGCCATGGGCCGCGCCTGTGTCGATGAATGCGTCCGCCAGCTCGTCGCCATGGGTGCCAACCCGCAGCGCCTCGCCATCCTCGACAACTTCTGCATGGGCAATCCCGACGCTGAAAAAGAGCTCGGCGCCCTCGTCGAATGCACCAAGGGCATGGCCGATGCCGCGCTCGCCTACGGCGCTCCCTTTGTCTCTGGCAAGGACAGCTTCTACAACTACTTCATCACCGAGGACGGCCCCGTTTCCATCCCCGTGACCCTGCTCGTCAGCGGCTTCGGCATCATCGAAGACGCCAAGCACGTTGTCGGTGCCTCCCTCCGACGCCAGGGCAGCAAGCTCTGCCTCATCGGTGGAACCACCCCCGGCCTGCGCGGCAGTGTCTTCGCCAAATACACCCAGGGCGCCGGCCTGGATGGAGCCCCCTCCTGGTGTGAATCCACCACCTGGGCCAGCTACGGTAAATATCACGAACTCGCGAAGCAGGGCGCCGTGCTCTCCTGCCACGACCTCAGCGAAGGCGGACTCGCCGTCGCTCTGGCGGAAATGGCCTTCAGCGGCAAGGCCGGCCTCAAGGTCGAGCTGGAAAACGTGCCCGCCGAGAGGGCCTGCACCACCGCCGAGCTGCTGTTTGGCGAAACCCCCGGCCGCCTCCTCCTCGAAGTCGCCCCTGAACACCTCGCCGCCGCCAAGGCTGCCGGAGCTGTGGTCATCGGCGAGGCCACCGCCGAGAAGTACCTCAACATCACCCTGCGTGGCAGCACGCTGATTGATGCCGCCATCAGTGACCTGAAGCCGATCTGGCAGGGTGGCCTTGTGCCGTATTATTGAAGCTAGACATCAACCATTCCAAGGCCGCAGCGGACTCCTCCCTGCGGCCTTTTTTTCATTCGAAGCATCGCCAGCACCGCCTTGTCGATGCGCTTACTTTCCGCTAACTCAGGGGCATGAACAGCCCGACACCCGCCACCCCGCTCCGCGGCCTTGTGGAGAAGGTGCTGTTTCATGCGGAGGACACCGGCTACTGCATCCTCAAGGTCCTGCCCGAAGGACAGCGGGAAACCGTCAGCCTCATCGGCAAGGCCCCCCGCGTGGTGGCCGGTGAACAGTTTGAAGCCACCGGCCAGTGGGAGAGCACCCGCGACTACGGCCGCCAGTTCAAGGCCGGCACGCTCAAGCTCTCCCGCCCCGGCAGCGCTGAGGGCATCGAACGCTATCTCGGCTCCGGGCTGATCGAAGGCATCGGCCCCTCCTATGCCCGACGTATGGTCGAGAAGTTCGGCCCGCGCATCTTCGACATCATCGAGAACGAATCCGTGAAGCTGGAGGAGGTCGAGGGCATCGGCCGCAAGCGCCGCCAGGAGATCCGGGAATCCTGGCTCAAGCAGAAGAGCGTGCACAACATCATGCTCTTCCTGCACCAGCATGGCATCAGCTCCTCCCGCGCCCTGCGCATCCATAAGACCTATGGCGACGAGGCGCTGGCGGTCATCTCCCAAAACCCCTACCGCCTCGCCCAGGACATCCAGGGCATCGGCTTCAAGACCGCTGACGAGATCGCACGTCAGACCGGGCTTGCGGAAAACGCCCCCGAACGCCTGCGGGCGGGCATCCTTCACACGCTCGAAACCGCCGCCCAGAACGGCCAC
>JBIJBP010000223.1:0-5391 GCA_044345155.1 Prosthecobacter sp.
AGCCGTAGTCGGACAAGTGCTTGGTTCCCAACTTCATCGACAATTGCGCAACCTTTTCTATCTTGCTGCTCATGCCTTACGGCATACCAGCAGTTAGCCTCCTTGGGAAATGGTTTCTACAGAGCATTAGTGTAACTAAAAAAGTGAATTTTACCATTCGGATAATTGAAGCCAAAAATCGGGGAGATTTGGGTAGAGGAATTCTGCTGGGACAAAATATAACTACTCGTCTGGGTAATTAAGCTGTTGCTAGGTTTGATCCAGGCACACCAAGTAAACGGATTGCCGCTAGTGAGTCTAGAGCTGACAATGATGTGGTCATTCACGCCATCAAAAAAATATGCGCGTTCAGTCGCGCCGAAACGGTCTGCCGCCAGCATAGGCCCGACCACTGAGCCGTGGCGGTTGTTGCCGCTTTCGTCCTGGGCATTTCCATTGAATGGGTAATAGGCCACCAGACCATCTGTGCTCACCATGCGTGTGACGATCACGGTGTAGGTCTTTTGAATGCTTTCATCTTCCGCGGTCACACGCACGTCTACGGTGTTTCTTCCCACGTTGAGCGGGAGTAGGGCGCTCGGACTGCCGCTGGTGACGGCAGAATAGGTTCCGGTATTGACCCTCGCTTCGATCGTCGCGCAGGCCTCGGCACGAGTCGGAGTCACGGTGAGGGAGGTGGTGGCGTTGGAGACGCTCGCGGTGTAGGCGGTCGCGGCGCTCACAAAGGTCGGACTCAGCGGGCCGCTGCTGAGCGTCAACGCACTGAGGTCGGCGTTTGTGCTGAGCGTGAAAGTGTCCACGCTAGTGTAGGTCGTTCCCTGGCTGCTGATGGCACTGCAGGCAGGCCGGAAGCCGACGCTGTTGCTCGTGAAGCCGGGCGTGATGCCGGAGCGGAACGCGCAGCGCGCGCTGAGCGCGACGTTGAGCCAACTGCCGCCCCGGTACACCCGGGACGTGCCCGATGCAGGACCCCGTGGTTCCGTCGTCCCATTGCTCGTCGTGTAGTAGCTTCCCCCATACCAGTCCCAACACCACTCCCACACGTTCCCAGACATGTCATACAGCCCATACTCGTTCGCCCCAAAGCTCTCCACCGGCGAGGTGTAGGGGAACACTCCATCGTTGTAGCTCGGCTGGTAATTGTTGATCAGACTCTGGTCATACGCATACGACGAACTCCCGTAATAGTTCGCCTGCGCATGGCTGATCGTGTCCGTCCCCCACGGAAATCGTTTCCCGCTCACCCCGCCCCGCGCCGCCTTTTCCCACTCCGCCTCCGTCGGCAGGCGATACCCGTTCGCGCTCCAGTTCACCGTCGGTCCCGTCGTCCCTGTCCGCATCACCGCTCCGGACACGGTGTAAACCGGGGTCAGCCCCTCCTTCTCGCTGCGTGCGTTGCACCACTTCACCACATCCCACCAGCTCACCGTCTGCACCGGGTGGTTCGCCGCCTTCCCCGCGCCCACCGCCAGGTCGGTGTAGCCGTTGTTCACCGCCCAGGTCCTCACCTCGTCCCACTGCGCCTTCGTCGTCTCCCGCTCCTGCAGGTAGAACGATCCCACCGTCACCGTGATCGAAGGCGCAGTGCTATCCACGTCACCGCTCGTCACCCCCATCGTGAAGCTGCCCCCGGAGATGAGGGCGAAACCGTCATCCACCGTGATCCGGAATCCCATCGTGTCGCTGAACTGAAGTGGCCAATCCACGCCCGCATTCCACACGATCGTTTTGCCCGTGCCCGGCGTCACCCCCGCCCCGACCGCGCCCGTAACCGAGGTCACCGGCACGGTCCAGGTCACCCCGCCGTCGCTCGAGGCCTCGAGAGTCACGGCCACGGCCCCGAAGCCAGGTGCGGCGAGGTCGTAGGTGATGTCCACTAGCTTGGTCCCAACTCGTTGGGCAGCTGTTAGATTACTCACCACAGGTGCCGCCTGCAGCACCGAGCCAATCAGCACAATCACCACGGCCGCTAGCCAGAATGGAAAGAAGTGAGCTGTGTAGGATCTTTGCGTTGAAAAGAGTCGGGAAGCTGTGGTCATTTGGAGCGGTCCTTCTTTACGAGAAAAGCACAGAGCCCTTTGCTTTGGGCCTGAAATTTCTGTTCAGTTTTGTGACAAAATGAGGCAGCACATCACCACTCAGGCTACCCAACGCCTCCATGCGCCGGGAGCTGTTCGCCCTCCACCTCCCCAACCCGGGGCGGTGGTTGGTGACGCAGGCGATGACCGAGGCGGAGATAACCAAGGCCAGGAAGGCGAAGGCAGCGCACCCGGGGGAGAAGGCGGGGCCGAAGCGGAGGATTGGGTTTTGTGTGGGGTGAAGAGAGCTCACTTTAGAGCCTTGATGGCTAGCGTGCTCTGTTCGTGCAGCGTCTGAATCAGGAAATCCCAGTAGCCCGCGTTTTCGAGTGTCCCACGGACTGTGGCGGCGGGTAGAAAGCGGCGCATTTCTGCGATGAAATCACTCCGCATGGTCGGCTGCTCCTTCAAGGCCTTCAGCCGTTCCTCGATCAGCCGCCTGAATTCGGCATTTGTGCGATGATGGTCCTGAATCTTCAGGGGAATGAGGTGTGCGGGCAGCACCACCCCTTGCTGAACGAGCCATGCGATGTCCCACAGGTCACGGTTCTTGACGCGGTTGTCGCGAAACGCCAGAGCGATGATCTTGTCTGCAAGGATTTCCTCCCGGCTCTGAGCCTGCAGGATGAGGCCCGAGGTGCCGAGGTCGATGCCGTAGAGATTACGCAGCATCATCGGACGCGGGTCGTGACTTGGAATCGCGCAGATGTCCAGATGGATGCGCTGCGCAGGCAGGTGCTTCTTTTCACCCCGTGTCTCAAGGGTGAGTTTCCAGGTCGAAACCTTTCCACCTGTCTTGATCGGTTCACTGACGCTCACAGGCAAGCCATAACGGGTGTGCAGCCGCTCGATCAGCACGGTACCCAGCCTGGCCAGGGTGCTGCGCTTGAACTCTCGGCCGCCGGTAAAGTCAAGATCCTCACTCAACCTGGCTGATCCATAGCAGGCTCGCAGGCAGGTTCCGCCCATGAAGGTGAGCCCTGCCAACAGTCCAGCCTCGCTCATCTCACGGAGGATGTCGTGGTGGAGAAGTTCTTTTTCCACAACCGGCCTGAGCGTTGTGAGGTCTCCACGCGACCTCAATGCCTCGTCCACCAGTTGGTCAAGCAAGCTCATGCACCGCCTCCTTATCAACAAGATCCATGTTCCGTCGTGTGGCCTTCATGTCACGCATCGCCTGCCGGACCGAAGCCCGCCACAAATGCCTGTCTGCATCGAAGGACAGCTCACCGGCCAGATTCTCGGGACGCTGCTCCGTGTGCACAAACTCAATGTGACCGTGGTCACCGCAGTTGACGACGTGACTGCGCCCGGAGGACATCAGTGTGATCCAGTTCATGGGCATCTGGGAGATGACCCCGGCGTCGCTGAGTGCAGTTTCCAGGCTGATGTAGTTGAACTCGTCTGCCCTGAGTCGCGCCGCCGCATGGAAGAGCAGGTTGCCCGCCGCGTAGCCGGAGACCGGGTAGAGGTAGATGCCCCGGCAGATGCGCTTGAGCAAACCGGCTTTGGTCGCCCGCGATAAAAGAACCGCCAACTCGCTGCACTCAGGGATAGCAGCCGCCAGGTCACTAGGCGCGAACACGCAGTGATCGCTATCGGCTAGCGACTTGAGGGTTTGGGCGAGTTGCCTGATGGGCTGCATGGCATGACTCTACAAAAGATTGCATAAAGTGCAAGGATTTGTAGATCAATCCATGTATCCCATTCTGGCTCACCCACGCGTCCATGTCAGGCGCCCCCCTTGTGAAGTGAATCACTCACTGATCCTCGGCTTGTTGCGTAACTGGAATCACCGCTACGTTCGCTTGTTGCGTAACTGGAATCACCGCTACGTTCATTTGACGCCGCTCCGCGAGGATGGAGCCAACCAGATCAAACGAAAACAATCGCATCGCTGATGTCCATCGTCACAAGGTTGCCGTGTGCCTCTGGCGTTTGCGCAGGGGCATAGGCGTGGAGACCACCTGCAAGGCGAATGGCTGGAACCGCCGCTCGATCTAGAACAGCATCGTTCATTCGTCCGCGTATCAGAAGTTCCGGCTGCGGCGCAAGCGCAAGTGGCCGCAGAACCGCATCAATCACAGAAAGTATGAATGGGTGAGCAGGCGCTATCCACTTGAAGGGTTGTTCCTGGACCGGATTGAGGAAATCCGGCGCGAGCATGGAATCATCTACGAACGCGAAGCTCGGGTAAAAGCCGGTCTCTGCCGGGCGGACTTCCGAACTCCTCAGACGCTCATCGAATGCAAGACAGAAGTGTCCACCATGGGTCTCAACAAGGTGCTCGGCCAATGCTGGATCTATAAGGCGGTGGCCGGTGAAGATTGCATCATCGTGATGCCAGATGATGTGAATCCACGTTACGAATGGCTGATGGCTTTTGAGAAGATGGGGGTGCGTGTATTCTCGGAGTCTTCGTTCGTCCAGATGCTGTCTGGTTGCCTGCCGCTGGATGGCGTGATGCCTCGTGAGTTGACATGCCTGCGTTTGAGGAAGCGATAGTGCAGAGCAAGCGAGCGTCAGTAGCGGCGTGAGAGACTGGGGACTTTCTTTACGAGCCGTCGTCTGTTCTTGGGTATGCGCCCCACCACGCAAATTCCATGAGAACGCAATTTTCGCACTTCCCACTTTCCCCCGCTTCTCGGGGTTGTGGCTGCTCCCCCTTCCCTTCGCTTTGACGCACCGCCCAGGGCATGACCGATCTGCCTGCCGCCCTTGCGCAGAAGCTCCTCCAGCACGACATCGCCACCTCATCCTCCGCGTTCAGCAGGGACTGCCCTTCAGCGCGCATCCGGCCAGCCCGAATCGCGGACGATCTGGATGAGCTGGGGAGACTCCAGGGACAGCGGTTTGATGTGCGTAGCAACGCGCTCCCGAACCCACCAGGCTCCATCGGAATTTGCAGGTGGAGCAAAGCGGTAGCGGTAAACACTCACCCGCACCCATCTTGGGGGAGCCTCCGGAAAGGGATTGTGCGCGAGCAGGCTCAGCGTGCCAGGGTCATTGTGCAGCAGCTTCCAGAGAAAGTGCGGCACCCAGCTGTTCCGCCCGGGCACCTTGGACCAGGGGAACCAGGCAGCCCAGTCCAGACGGTAGTGGTAGGGCGTGATGATCACCGGCCTGCGCATCGGATCGGTGGGCTTGGCCTTGAATTCGTACTCCCTCCACTCACTGAGCATTTCTGGCACGGAATCCGAAGTCCCCTCGAACACCAGTTCAAAGCGCTCCCGATCAATGCTGCCAAAGGCTCCGTAGGTGTTGACCAGATGCAGCTTGTCAAAGGAACCGTTCATGGCCTGCTGGTCGGTGA
>JBIJBP010000115.1:0-17350 GCA_044345155.1 Prosthecobacter sp.
GTCTCGCTACGCTCGACGAGACCTGCGCTGCGCCTTCACAGAGCATCTGCGCGGAGTGGATGTGTGCCTGATCTTGGATCAGTTCGGAGAGCTTATCACCTGTCCAATCCAGGAGGGGGACGGGGCAGGTTGGCCCTAGCTCCCGTGGCGTGGATGCAGCCGTCACGGACATCGAAGCCCGCCTTGTCCCCATGCACATGCCAGCCCGTGAGCGTCCGGCCGTCGAAGAGCGGTTGTCCGAGGTTTTTGGACGCCGCAGGTGCGGATGGCACGCTGCGGTTCCGGGCCAGGTCCTCGCGCCTGGCCTTGACCTTCAGCGCATCATCCAGCCTCTGCTGCTGTGTCAGCTCTTTTTGGTAGGCCTCGAGAAGCTGGTCATAGCGGTCAAAGTAGGGCCCTGCCTTCAGGTCGCGATCCTGGACGAGCTTGTCGAGAGAGATGCGATAGGTGGAGCGAAGCTTTCGGAGGCTTTCCGGAAGGCTGTCGGGATCCGCGGAGGGCAGCGTTGTCCTGGCAGTCACCCGCTGGGCCTCTTCACGAAGCTTTACGGCCTCCTCCAGGGCGCTGCGCTGGGTGGCGGCATCCAGCGCACGATTCACCGCAGCGAGGTACTTGGTGTCCAGGTCCGCGACGGCGCTGTTGTGCGCGGGCAGGATGTCACGCTCATAAGCCGCCTGAAACTGCGCGGCGATCTGAGCCAGTCGCTGGGTCATTTCATCACCGGTCACCGGTGTCTGAGCGCTCAAGGCTGCGGCAGGTGCAGTCGTGGTGGGCTCGACCCAGACCATGTAGCGCACCTTTGGGTCTTTGGGGTGAACATAGAAGTCCACATCCAGGGCTGGGCCGATCTTTCGAGTCAGTTCGATCAGCTCAACCGAGTCTCCCCAGGCTGTCCACTGGCCGTTGGCGGCCTGCGCCGCACACATGCCCTCCCCAGCACGCACGGCGATGGCTGGCGGAAGGTCCGATGGCACCTGGCTGATCTTTCCTGAGGCCTCTCCACCTTGGTCAGCCCGCACCACGACCTTCCCGCTGGAGGTGCAGATGATCACAAAGTTGGGGCCGGCATCCAGCCCCGCCACCTCCTCCGGCAGTGTGGCGATGTCTTTGCGCTGCTGCTGGTGAGGTTCCCAGGCCTGCACCAGTCCACCGCTGCGTGCGACGATGTAGAGGCCGGCGCTGGAAGTGACGCTGACCGCGCCCTGAAACATGTCGGGCGGAGGTTTGCCAAAATCAGAGCCTGACCAATGCCTGGCGATCAAAACCTCCCCTGAAGGAGACAAGGCCATGAGGTGATTGCTGACCGCCTGCACCATGCTGGAGCCCGCATGAGCCAGATCCGAACGGTGCTGGGAGCTGCCGCCCCAGATGTTCCGGTAGCTTCCGTCCCGCGCATCTCGGAAGCTGATGTGATGACTGCGGGCGAGGTAGGAAGCGGGCACTGCATTGACTTTGCGGGCACCATTCGGATGGCCCCTGGCCCAGGTGCAGCCCATGAACTCACCGCTTTTCCGCAAGGCACCCCAGCCATGAGCGTTCGCTGTGATCTGGATGAAGTCCTGGAACTTCGCGAGTTCATCGGGGAGCACCTCTCCATTTTCATGATGGTGCCCGAAGGTTTTGATTTTGCCGCCCAGCCTCAGCGCTTCGACTAGCCAGGGGGCGGCGGCAGGTCCAGATGTGGCAGGTGTGCTTGGAGTCGATGCTGCTACTGTGGCTTTGGCGGCGGGAGCCACCTTCACGGCTTCTCCTTCAAAGAGTGAGAGCGTGAACTCACTGAACTCGACCAGCGTGCCGTAGCTGTAGAGGCCCGTCAGCGACTTCATGCCGAGATTCCGGTGCGGGCTGAGAATCTTGCCCGCCAGAGAGGAGGCGTCTCCCTTCCATTCGCTGATCAGCTTCCCTTCGCGGAAAATTTGCAGGACCTCGCTGCCAGCTCTGCGGGCATCCCAGCGCAGGCTGATACGGCCCTCCGACGTTGGCATGTCTGACCAGCGCAGGCTGACGGAACTGGCTGGCGGGCCGAGGATGAGCCTGCCGTCTGGGTGGATGCGCACGGCGATGTGCTCGCCTTCTTTTTTGACGGGCAGGTAGGTGTGGATGCGAGACGAGGCATCCTCCATCCGGAAGGCCGCACGGAAGGCCAGATTGAGCTGAAAAAAGGCCGAGCGGATGTCCACGGGAGCCGCGATCTCTCCGTTGCCCGAGCGGCTGGTGAATTTCAGCAGCCCGACTGACTTCTCCCAGCGGTTTTCCTCCGTGCTGACACGGGCGTCCTGCACTGGGTCGATGAGGTTCAGCAGGTCCAAAGTCTGCACCACCTCCGGCATGGATGGTCTCTCAGCCTGTTTGCCGGGTGATTGTGCAGTCGGCTGGGCTGTCGGCGGAGGTGACATTGGCTCTTCGGGTGTGGCTTGAGCTGATGCCTGGACCTTCACCGGTTCAGCGGTAGCATCCGCCGTTGGTTTGGGTGCCTGTTGGGTGAACCAAAACAGGATGCCTGCCATGATGATGACTGCGGCGGCGAGAGTCGGCAGCCAGGAGCTGCTCTTTTTCCGCTGGGTGGGCTTGGGAGCTTCCCGCTGTGGTGGCGGGGCTGATTTGGCTTTGGGTGCCTGCGGCCTTTCTGCCTGCTGGGGCAGGGGGGTGAAGCGCACCGTGTCCACGTCGATTTTCATTTCGCTGGCCTGCTGGTAGCGCAGCGCGGGGTCCTGCTGCAGGGCACGGATGACGACATGATCCAGGCGCACGTCGACCGCGACGCGCTGGCTTGGAGGAGCCCAGGCGCCGCGGGGCGTCTGGCCGGTGAGCATTTCATAAAGCATCACTCCGAGGGCATAGAGGTCGGCGCGGTGGTCCGCCGTTCCATACATCTGCTCCGGCGCAATGTAGTCCGGAGTGCCCATGACGATGTTGCTGCGGGTGAGGGCGGCCGTTTCCTCGGTGACCGGGCGTGCCAGGCCGAAGTCCGCCAGCTTGGCCCGGCCGTCCTGGGTCAGCAGGACGTTCGCGGGCTTGATGTCGCGGTGCATCACGCCCCTTCCGTGGGCATATTGCAGGGCCTCGCAGACCTGGGCGATGATCTCCAGCCCTTGAGCGGGGCTTACGCCGGCGCTGTGGATGACGCGGTGGAGGTCCGTGCCGTCCACAAACTCCATGACGAAATAGAGGTGGCCTTCCGCCGTCTGGCCGAAGTCATAAACGGTGACAATGCCGGGATGCTGCAACTTCGCCAGCGTGCGCGCCTCCCTTTGAAACCGGGCCACGAACTCCGCATCCGCAGTCAGCTCCGCAGGCAGCAGCTTGATGGCGATGGGCCGATCCAGGGCCGCCTGGACGCCTTTGTAGACGGCGCCCATGCCCCCGCAGCCGATCAAGGCCTCGATTGAATACTGAGGCAGCAGCGCCGCCAGCTCTGCGGCCGTGGGAGGTCGCCAGGCCTGCGTGCTGCCGGTGGCGGGATGAATGCCATGGAGCTTTTCTTTGGGATGATCTTCCGGCAAATTCATCGCATTGGGGCGAGTTCTAAACAAACTTTGCCGAAATGTGAAGCCCGGGCTGCATGCATTCCCGCAGGAACTTCACGGCCGCATGCTGGCCGTCCCTGGCCTGAATGGCGGCGAACCCTCCAAGGCCATGCCCCCCGATCCCTCGGTAAGACGAGGGTTTGAACAAAGATTCGGTTAGGCCAGCGGTTACTGGCCGGCGGCGGCCCTGGCCTGGGCCTGGCTTTCCGGTGAGAGGCGGGTGAGCGGGACCAGGAAGACCTCGCCACTGCCCTGCATCTTCAGGAGGACCCCGCCGTCCTTCATGCCTTCGAAGGTGGCCTGAATCGCCTTGCCGTCGCTGCTGGTCCAAGTCTGTGCACCGCCGGCGGCTGGCATGGAGGCGGCGGGCGCGGCGGCAGGTGCTGCGCCGCCTGCGGTCAGCGAGGCGCCTTCCGTGATCCAGGTCTCCAGGGCGGTGATCTCGGCCGGTGTGAGGCGGTTCTTGCCCTTGGGAGGCATGACTTCATCATCGTCGTCAGGCAGCTTGCAGGAGATCAGCAGGGTGCTCTTGGCGGCGTCGCCGGGGATGATGTGGCCGCCGGGCTTGATGACCTTGGCCAGCTCCTCGGGGGTGTCGAGGGCCACGTCGCCCTTGGTCTTGCCCTTGCTGACGGCATGGCAGGCGTAGCACTTCTGGCTGAAGACGGGCTTGATGTCCTTCGTGTAGTCCACGGCGGAGGCGGAGACGGCGGAGGCAAGCACGACGGCGGCGGTGAGGGGTGATTTCATGAGGAATTGGGAGGCTTTACCAAACTGTTGGCTAGGAAGGCAAGCACGGTCTTGACATTCAGCCCTTGTCAAACGCACCAGTCCGGCGAGACTTGGCCCCACTTTTTCTCCCTCTGCCGTCCCATGCCGGAACCCAGTCTTTTCAGGCACTATCTCATCGTCCAGGACGGGGACGGGAACAACGTGGAGCTGACCCGCAATGCGGAGCAGGTCAACGTCCTCGGCTTTGACACGAGCCGCCTGGAGTTCGTGCAGTGTCATGTGATGCTGGAGCCGCTCAAGGAACGTGCATCCTTTGAGGCGGCCTGCCGTCGTCAGCAGGAGGGCGGGCATGCGCTGCTGGCGCGCCTTGTGGACTTTGGCGAGGACGAGGGCAATCCGTATTATATCACGGGCAATGTCGATGGTGAGACGCTGGCGTCCTATCTGGCGCGGCAGCCCGAGCTTCCCGGCTGGCTGGCGCTGCTGCTGGCCTCGCGTGCCTTGGAGGCCGTCCTGGCGCTGGCCGAAAGGAATGAGGCGGCGGCCTGCCGCTCCCTGGAACAACTGCGGGTGGTTCAGACCGGTGCTGCGGCGCTCCAGGTCCATGTGGCCGACTATGTGTTGACGGCAGCAGCTTCGAATCAGGCGCGTGTGTCGAAAGTTCCGTTTGCCAGGCAGGCTGGGTTTCTTCGAAGCTTTCTGGAGGAAAAAGCATCGGCAGTGGCGGCCTCGGCGGACCTGGTCGAACTGCTGTCCTCCTGCCTGGACTCGACAGGGGGGGAGGTGCTGGCCGAGTTGAAGGAACTGCGTGCGTCCCTGATCCGGATGGCCGAGGGCAGGGAAGGGGTCGAAATTCCGACGGCGCTGAAGCCTCGACCGCTGCTGGCGCCGCAGCTTGCGGGCTATCAGGAGGTTGCCCGCGCCCTGGTGAACCGGGTGCGCATTCAAAGCCAGCGCCTGGACATGACCAACCCCTATGCCATGCGCGGCACGCTGACCAAGACGGGCCGGGCCGTGCTGGTGGAGCAGGTGCCTCCGGTCCGGCTGGCCACGGAGGTGGTGCAGGCCATGCAGGAGCGTGCCTGCCGGCTGGAGAACAAAGGCAGCTTTCCGGGCATCATCCCCGTGGTCCTGGTGCATGAGGCCGACGGCATCCTTTGTCTCGCGGAAGAAGTCGTGGAAGGCATCAGCCTGGCCGACCTCCTGCTTCAACGCCGGGCATTGAACGTGCATGAAACCTACCTGGTGCTCGCCGGTCTTGATGCGGCGCTCACCCAGCTTGAAAGCTCAGGGCTTGAGCCCTCCCGGCTGCGCCTGGAGGACATCCACCTGCTGACCGGCTTCCCCCGGGAGGATGCGCGCAGCCTGAAGCTCCTGATGACCAAGCTGACGGACTGGCCGGCCTTTTCGATCATGCTGAGGGCGCATCCCACCCTGGCCTCGATGGCGGGTCGCGGCACCGATCCCGCCCTGCTTCTTTCTGCGTCACGGCGTTCAGACGCATCGCGCTCCTGGGATGCCGCCTGGCTGTCGGCCGTCGGCCGATTCCTGCTGGCCCTGGAACCGCTGCCCGGGGCGGTTACTGAAACGCCTGGCACAGGACGCGAAATCGAGCTGGTGGCCGGGCTCCTGGATGAGGAGATTGCCAAAAGCCGTGACGGAATGCGCACGAAGCGCGGGGAGTTTCTGGCCCGTTATGCCCGGTTGGTGCACCACCATGATCTGGTGAAGCCGGTGGAGTCCATTCCCTCCGGACCTCTGGAACCTGTGAAGCCCAGGCTGGTTCGCAGCCGCACGGCCGGTCTTCAGCAGATCCAGGCCACGCCCATGCCCAAGGACCCGGTCTCACTCATCGCCGATCCTCCGCTCATGTCGGCTCTGACCGATGGAGGCCCCAGCACCGGGGAACGACCCAGCGTGGGCTTTGCCGAACTTTTGTTTCGCGGCACCAGCGTCACCACGCCTGTTTCAGGTCCAGACTGGGCCAAGACGGCGGCTGACGCCCCGCCGACCATTCATGCGGATGAGGCGCTGCTGCCTCCTGACGAGTTTGTCCCGTTCTGGCTGCGCGCCGCCGTCTTCCTCGGAGGCTCCATGATCGCCGGGGCGATGCTGGCGCACTTCTCCGGGGACGCCATGTGGCAGCAAAAGGCCGAGGTTTCCGGTCCGCAGCCTTCCGTTCAGGACATCCGCCCTTCAACTGCTTCGCCAGCGCCCAGGGCACAGCCTCTGACCAAGGCCGCCACCGTGCCGGAAGCCCTGGTCGTTCCTGAGCCTGCCGCCCTGCCTCCACCTTCTGACCCTGCCCAGGGTTCGTCCCTGCTGAAGGCTCCTCAAAGCACGTTACGGCAGCAGCTTGGTGACCTTCCGGCTTCGCCACGCTGAGAATCAACAGGCATACTTTCCTGATGTCGGCCCATTTGCCTGTTTGCAAATCAGACGTTCATTGTTATTTCTCGCCAATTCCATGCGCCCCTCAGACGGGCCTTGAGAACAACAACAAACACAACGAACACCACACTATGAAATACGCCCTCCTCGCCCTCGCGGCTTCGGTCATCGCCGGCGGCCTCGTCTCCTGCGCCTCCAAGCCCCCGCCTCCTCCGCCCCCTGCTCCTGTGCAGGCCGCCAAGTAATCTGACGGGCCTTTCAGGCCTTGTTTCGTAGATTGGGTTTACCAACCGAACACACTATGATCCGTCTCCTTACCATCACGCTGGCCGCCTCCTCCCTCCTTCTCGCCTCCTGCGCGACGAAGAAGAAGGAATGCTCTTCCTGCAACGCTGCCGCCAAACCTGCCGCCGCCAAATGCTGCGGCAAGGCTGGCGAGTGTTGCAAGACCGGCCACAAGCACTAATTCAAGGGCTGAAAAGCTCTCGTCGCGCCGCCTGGTTCACTCCGGGCGGCGCTTCTTTTTTGCCATCGTTCATTCAAACACAAAGGGCAGCCCCTGCGCCTTCATCATGTCACGCTCGCTGGCAAGATACTGGTCCGCAAGCCGGGAAAAAGATCCGTCTGCCTTCATGCGTCCGATGACTTCATCGACGAGCGTCTTCAGGTCATCGCGGCCCTTCTTCAGACCCACGGCCCACACTTCCTCCCTCAGCGGAGCCAGCAGCGCACGGGTGCGTCCGGCATGCTTGGCGTGGTAGTTCATCACGCTGACCTGGTCATACACCCAGGCGTCCACCGTGCCGTTGACCACCTCCAGCACGCAGGCGGCATCCGTGTCCAGCGCCACCAGCTTCGCGCCGGGAATGTGTTCGCGGCACCATTGCTCTCCCGTGGTGGCGATGCGTACGGCGAGTTTCCGCCCCGGGGCCTTGAGATCTTCGGCCGAACGCACGCTGGAGTCCTTTGCAACCAGGATGGCCAGGCCTGTCTTCACATACGGAATGGAGAAGTCGATGGACCTACGACGCTGCTCGCTCGCGGTCAGGGAGGAGATGATCAGGTCAATCCGGCCGGTCTGAAGCGCCGGGATCAGGCCGTCAAAGTTGATGTTTTGAAACTCCACCGGCTTGCCCAGTCGCTGCGCGATCGCCTCGCCAATCGCCACGCTGACGCCGCGGATGCCGCCCTGCTCATCGACGTATTCAAACGGGGGGTAGGTGGCGTCCGTGCCGATCACCAGCACGTCCCTTTTTGAGCAGGAGCAAAGCAGGCAGGCAAGAACCAGGATGGCGGGGCGGAGACATTTCATGCCTGGCACATACGCCGCCTGTCATCGCCTTGTCGAAACACTTTTGCTTCCTCAGCCCAGCAGGCGCCGTGCTTCGTCACGGATTGCCTGTGCTTCGTCCTCCTTGCCCAGGGCCTCCAGGAGCGCGGCAAAATCCGCCGCCGCCGCCTCATAGCTGTCCGGCTTCGCGGAAAGATGGTTCTTCAAAATGCCCAGGGCCCTCTCAAAGTTCCGGAGAGAGCTGGTGTCGTCGCCCAGCTCATGGCACGCGGTCGCCAGGTTGCCGAGCGACTGCGCAATGTCCGGGTGGTCGGCGGGCAGCAGTTTCTCCCGGATGGTGAGGGCGTCGGCAAACATCTTCCGGGCCTCCTCGGAAAATCCAGCCGTGTAGTAGATGGAGCCGAGGTTGTTGTAGAGGGATGCGACCTCTTCCGTGTCATGTCCCAGGCGCTGCTCCAGGGCGTTGAGGGCTTGAACGCAGAGCGACTCGGCCTTGGCAAACCTGCCCAGGCCCTTGTAGATCATGGCCAGGTTGTTCCTGAGCTGGGAGAGCAGCAGTTCATCCTGAGGGCTCAGGGATTCAAATCCGCTGATCGCCTCCTCGTAAAAGGTCACGGCCTCGGCTTCACGCCCGTCAAAGTCGAGCAGGGTGGCAAGCTGCATCTTCAAGGCGCACAGGGTGCTCATGCCTGCCGGCTCCTCCAACCCCTCGCGGTAGCAGGCCTCCGCCTTCGCTGGGTCGCCTTCAGCACGCCTGACATCACCCAGGTCCAGAAGCGCCCGGCAGACGGCGTCGGGCTGGGAGCCCAGCCTTGCCTGCTCCAGGGATTTCTTGGCCGCCGACAGCGCCTCTTCCAGCCTGCCTTTGGCAAGCAGCATCTGAGCGGGCGAGGGTGAGGTTGCGTTCAAGTCGGACACGGAGGGCTGGCGGGTTGGTTGTCAGGTACCATCGCGGTTCTTCCCGTCTGCCAGCAAGTGAAAACATGCCGTCGTTCATCCTGAATCCCTGCCAGGTGCCGCTCCGGAACCCCTGCCAGCCCTGGCATCGATCCACTCGATCAGCTTCCGGCGCTGCACGGGCAGAGGGCGGTGGAAAGTGTCCTCGATGGCGTGGGCGGACAGTCCCGTCGCCTGGTTCTCCGGCCCCACCAGCCCCAGGTCCTGCGCCAGGCGCAGCTCAAAACGCTCCACCAGCGCCCTGCTGGGATCGTGTTCGGCGAGGTAGTCGAGAGCCTTCGTCAGAAGGTCGTGGATTTCCGGCAGCGGCGCATGGGGTTCGACGACCAGTTCGACGAGCTTCACCAGGTAGGTCGCAGCCAGCACACGGCCGTAGCTGTGGCGCAGGCCGAGCCGGGCGGTGGTCCAGCGGGCCTCCACCAGGGTGTGCAGGTCGCTGGTCCTGGCCTTGGAAAAGCGGATGTCCGCTGACACAAAGAGGTCGAGCAGGCCAGAAAATGCGGACTTGGGCCTCAGCGCCCCCTTGGCAATGGTCCGGAACAAGCCCAGCTCCGCGCTGCACCAGTGAACGATCAGCGTCGTCTCAGAATAGCGCGTGCGTCCGATGAGGATGGCCTCCGTCTTCTCCACGCCCACTCATCGCGCCAGGAGTGCGGCGGCACAACTGCGGACTCGATGGACTCACCCGCCGAAGTCTTGCCAAGAGTGGTCGTCCTGCCATGCTGGGCGCGTTTGATGCAGGATCTGTGAGTTTGCACCTCGGCCTGTCTATTCATGATGAACCGGAAATTCTCCTTCCTCTCCTGGCGAGTCTTGGCCGTGTATGCGGTGCTGTTTGCCGTCTCGATTCCCTGGTACTGGCCGCAGGAGGTCGGGCCGATGTTGCTGGGCATGCCGCTGTGGGCGGCGGTGTCGGTGCTGGGCTCGGCGCTGATCTCCGCCTACACGGCCTGGCTGCTGGTGAAACACTGGCCTGACGAGGAGGATGATCACGTATGAACGTGCTGCCCTTCGGCCCCGGAGCCCTGGCCTTCATCGCGCTCTACCTGCTCTCCCTGGTCTGGATCGGCTGGCTTGGACGTCAGGCGCGCGAGGAAAACTCGATGCGCGATCACTTCATCGGTGGCTCGGGCGTGGGCTTCTTCGTCCTGCTGCTGACGCTCTACGCCACGCAGTACAGCGGCAACACCATCCTCGGATTCTCGGGCAAGGCCTCCCGGGTCGGCTTCTCCTGGCTGGCGAGCGTCCATTTCATGACGGCCATCGTCATCACTTATCTCATCCTGGCGCCGAAGCTTTTCACGCTGGCCAAGCGGCATGTGTTCATCACGCCGACGGACTTTCTGGCGCATCGTTTCGAGCACCGGGGGCTCAACCTGCTGGCCACGCTCATCATGGTCGCTGCCCTGCTCAATTTCTACCTGGCCCAGCTCACGGCGATGGGCCGGGCGGTGGAGGGCCTGACGACGCTGCCTCCGGACACGGCCTTCGCCTGGGGCGTGGGGGTGCTGGCGGCGGTCATGCTGCTCTATGAAACCCTCGGCGGCTTCCGCGCTGTGGCCTGGACGGATGTGATCCAGGGCGGCATCCTGGCCATTGGCTTCGTGGTTCTGATGGCGCTGATCTTTGTCGAATATGGCTCCCTGGAGGCATCGACTATGAAGCTGGCCCAGGCCGCGCCAGCGAAGGTGCTGCCACCGAAGGCCGCCGAGGCGCGCAGCTGGCTGAGCTACATCCTCCTGCTGGGCGTCGGGGCCGCCCTGTATCCCCAGGCCATCCAGCGCATCTATGCCGCCCGCAGCGCCCCGGCCCTACGCCGCAGCCTGGCGGTGATGGCCTTCATGCCGCTGACCACCGCCTTGATCGCCGTGCTCGCCGGCGTCACGGCGGCCGCCAACCTGTCCGGGGAGCTTTCCGGGGCCAGCACGGACGCCGTGCTCGGTGTCATGATGCGGCATGTGCAGGAGCAGA
The DNA here is from genome assembly GCA_044345155.1 of Prosthecobacter sp. Lineage (GTDB taxonomy): Bacteria > Verrucomicrobiota > Verrucomicrobiia > Verrucomicrobiales > Verrucomicrobiaceae > Prosthecobacter. The sequence continues at coordinate 10,870 of JBIJBP010000115.1, forward strand.
GCACCCTGGGTTATTCCCTCGTCGTGCTCATTTTCGCCGCCGTGCTGGGAGCCATCATGTCCACGGCGGATTCTTCGCTGCTGTCCCTCTCCAGCATGATCACCAAGGACCTTTATGCCGGCTTCGTGAACCCACAGGCCGGCCAGGAATCGCTGACTCGCCTGGGCAAATGGACCTCCACCGGCATCGTTTTCGCCATGGCCTCCCTGGCGGTTTACATGAACAACTCCGGGGTGAAGTTCACGCTCGTTGAGCTGCTGGAGATGAAGTTCGACATGCTGCTGCAGATCGCGCCTGCCTTTCTCATCGGCCTGCACTGGAAGGGGCTCAAGTCCGGGCCTGTCTTTGCAGGGATGCTGGCCGGCCTGCTCTTTGCGCTTTCGTTCTTCTGGGTGGACGACAAGGGCGGCGGTTTCATGGCCTGGCTGAAGACCAGCGGCTTCCACCCCGGCATCTACGCGCTCAGCCTCAACAGCCTGATTGCCGTCAGCGGCTCAATGCTCCTGCGCAAAGCCTGAGCCCAGCCGGCTGTCCTCCTCCAGAAACTCCAGCGCCTTGGAAAAGCTGGCCTGCTGGAGGAAATGGCTGAGGCGTCCAGGCAGCACGGGCCTGAGCCGATGGTGCTCGAAGGTGATCAGCTCGGAAACCTGCTGAAGCGCGGCCAGGTGGCCGGTTGGATCGACATCGCGAAACTCATGGTCCGCGATGAGCTGGAGCCTGCGCTTGAGAAGGGCCTGGAGGGTGCCGAATTCAGGATTCATGCAGCGGGATTACGTGCGTCGCGGCCGCCTGGCAATCGCGGGATCGAAGGTCACTTCAGCTCACGGGGCAGCAGATCGCCGAGCTTCTTGATGTTTTCCGCATGGGCACGGCTGGTCACCAGCAGGGCGTCCTTGGCGGACACCACGATCAGATCCTGCACGCCGAGCAGCGCCACATGCTGGCCGGTCTGGGAGAACACCAGGTTGTTGGCGGCGCCGATCTGGGAGAAGGCACAGTTGTGCTGGTTGCCGTCGTCATCGCACTTCAGGTAGCGCCCGACGCTGGTCCAGTTGCCCACGTCGTCCCAGTCAAAGGTGGCCTCGACGTTCAGTACGCGGGAGGCACGCTCCATCAGGGCGTAGTCGATGGACAGCTTCGGCAGCTTGCCAAACTGACGCGCCACGGTGGCCATGAAGTCCTTGGAACCCCGCAGCTCGGAGATGAAGTCGGCCAGCGCGGGGCAGTGGCGGCTCATCTCGCTGAAGATGGCCGGGATCGTCCAGATGAACATGCCGGCGTTCCAGGTGAAGGTGCCTTGGTTGATGAAATGCTCGGCGAGGTCGGGGTTGGGCTTCTCACGGAAGCGCACCACCTCATAGACACCGCCGTCGTCCACGCCGGGAAGGGCGGCGCGCCGGCCGCGCTCGACATAACCATAACTCGGACAGGGCCAGGTCGGCTTGATTCCGACGGTGACCAGGGCGTTGCCGGCCTCGGCCGCCTGCATGGCCACGGTCAGCACGCGTTGAAACTCCGCCTTGTTCTGGATCAGGTGATCCGCAGGCAGGACCATCATCGTCGCCGCTGGATCACGCGCGACCACCCAGCCGACCGCCAGGGCGATGGCGGGCGCGGTGTCACGCTTCTCGGGCTCGGCGATGATGTTGCCTTCGGGCAGCTGGGGCAGCAGCGCCCTCACAGCCGCCTCCTGCTGTTTGTTGGTGAGGATCAGGATGTTTTCCTTCGGCACCAGGCCGTCCAGGCGCTCGACCGTCATCTCCAGCAGCGTCTTGTCGCCGAAAAGCTTCAGCAGCTGCTTGGGCAGGGCGTCACGGCTGATGGGCCAGAAACGCTGGCCGCTGCCGCCGGCGAGGATGAGTGCGTATCGGGAGTTCGTCGCGGGGGTCATTCGGATCATCATGCAAGTGTTCGCCCGGCCGGGCAATTTCCACTTTGGAGAATGTGGGGATCTGCTATCATGTCTTGTCATGCCTCCAGAAACCACCGCCGAAAGCCGTTACGAAACCTACGCCAACGTGATCGCCCCCGCCGCCGCCGGATGCGCGCTTGGCATCCTCTTCGGGCGTGGCATGAGCCGCAGTACCTCCAACATCGTCTCGCTCACCTTGCTGGCCGCCAGCGCCGTCGTCGCCGCGCCGCTCATCACCGACCTCGTCGGCCGAGCCGCCAACAGCCCCCGTACGGACCGTGGCAGCCGCCGCCGCCTGGAAGGCATCCGCACCAATTCCACGGAGACGGAGCTGAAGGACTTCTTCGTCGATTCCCCGGACGCCCTGGTTCCCTGAAGCGAGCACATCCTGGGCAGCTTCCTGCTCCATCCCGTCAGTCTCCCATGCTTTCCATTGCGAAGATCCTCCCCCTGCTGCCTGCCGCCCTGCTGCTTGCCTCCTGTTCCTCCGGTGAAAAGGACGGCCGCCGGTATTCTTCGGTCAACACCTCGCCCATCGGATCGAAAATGGGCGTCAGTTACCGGCATGTGAAGGCGGACAACGCTCCAGCCTCCTCCGGCACCGCTGCCGAAAGAACGGTTGAGTCAGACGGCCTCCTTGGAGTTCTGACCCGCGATCACAGCGACGCCCCTCCCGGCCTTCTGGACCGCAATGAACAGCCGGACGAACCCGGGGCCAAATACTGGATGAACGCCCGCCAGTCGCCCAACCCTGTCGCCAGCAAGATGGGTGTCCGGGTCGCCCGGGTGAAAAAGTAAAGTCACTGCTCCTGTTTTCCCTCAGAACGCCAGCCTCCGGCTGGCGTTCTTTTTGTTCCGCCTTATGCCCTGTTCCATCCTTCCCGGGGGCATGGACGATCCCGCCGCCTGAGGCGGGATTCGCAAGAGCCTCCTCCTCTCTGGCGTTTCCAGCCTCCTTTCTTGTGCCCGTGTAGGGTCGTCCGGAACTCTGAGATCTCTGGACAAACCCTCTTCCGCCCCGTTTCCACCCCATGAAAACCGCCCTTTCTCTCCTCGTCCTCCTTGCGGTCGCCGCCAGCGCCGCCCCGAAGAAAGAAGAGACCATCGACCCCTCGAAGCCGGTGTCCTTTTACAAGCACATCCGGCCCATCCTGCAGGCCAACTGCACGGGCTGCCACCAGCCGGCCAAGGCCAAGGGCGACTACATCATGACGGACTTCGCCAAGCTGCTCGCCGGCGGTGAGGAGGGCTCCGCCATCGTCCCCGGCAAGCCCGAGGAGTCCAACCTGCTCAAGGTCTCCATGCCCAACGCCGAGGGCAAGGTCGAGATGCCGCCCAAGGGCGATCCTCTGCACGAAAGCCAGGTCGCCCTGATCAAAAAATGGATCGCCGAGGGTGCGAAGGATGACACGCCCGCCTCCGCGATGGCGCATTACGACATGGAGCATCCGCCGGTCTATGTCACGGCCCCGGCGGTCACCTCGATGGAACACTCGCCGGACGGCTCGATGATCGCCGTCGCGGGCTATCACGAGGTGCTGGTCCACAAGGCGGACGGCTCCGGCATTGTCGCACGTTTAGTTGGGCTGGCGGAACGCATCCAGAAGCTCGCCTGGTCGCCCGACGGCAAGCGGATCCTGGTCACCGGCGGCAGCCCGGCGCGCATGGGCGAGATCCAGATCTGGGACGTGGCGGCGAAGAAGCTCGAGCTTTCCAAATCCCTGACCTTCGACACGCTCTACGGCGCCAGCTGGTCACCGGACGGCAAGTTCATCGCCGTGGGCTGCGGCGACAACGGCCTGCGCGCCTTCGAGGCGGCCAGTGGCAAGGAAGTGGTCTTCATGGGCTCGCACAGCGACTGGGTGCTCGACACCGTCTGGGGCCTCGAAGGAAAGCTCATCGCCTCCTGCGGCCGTGACATGAGCGTCAAGCTCACCGAGGTCGCCACCCAGCGCTTCATCGACAACATCACCTCCATCACGCCGGGCGCCCTCAAGGGCGGCGTGCAGGCCCTGGCCCGCCATCCGCAGCGCAACGAAATCCTCATCGGCGGCACCGACGGCGTGCCCGCCATCTACCGCATGGAGCGCATCACCAAGCGCGTGATTGGCGACAACGCCAACCTCATCCGCAAGTTCCCCGCCATGCAGGGCCGCATCTTCGGCGTCGATTTCGCCCCGGACGGAAAACGCATCGCCGCAGGCGCCTCGCATGAAGGCAGCGGCGCGGTGAACCTGTATGCCAGCGAGTACGACAGCACCCTGCCCGAGGCGGTGAAAAAGATTGTCGAGACCGTCAACGGCAAGGGCAAGGAGCTCGATGACTGGGTCACCAAGGATGTGAAGCTGCTCAGCAGCACGCCCATGCCCTGCGGCATCTTCACCGTCAGTTTCTCACCCGACGGCAAAAGTGTCGCCGCCGCCGGCCAGGACGGCCGCATCCGCCTGATCGACGCCGCCACCGGCAAGGTCGCGAAGGAGTTCCCCAGCGTGCCGCTGGTGGCGGACAAGGCGCTCGCCGCCAGCGAGGTCATCGCCGACGACAGCGTGCGCGCCACCGCGAAGAAGGATGACAAGGTCGAAACGCTCGTGCCCGGCCTGACCGTCACCGGCATCGACGTCGAGCCGAAGAGCATCAGCATCGCCAGGCCCACCGAATACGCGCAGCTCGTCGTCACCGCGACCATGAGCGACGGCACGAAGGCCGACATCACCCGCATGGCGAAGCTCACCAGCAGCAGCGAGGCCGCCGCCACGGTGAACGAGCGCGGCATAGTGCGTCCGGGCAAGGACGGTGCCGCGGAGATCAAGATCGCCTTCATGGGCAGGGCCGCCGTTGTGCCCGTGAAGGTCAGCGGCATGAACGTGGCCCTGAAGCCCGACTACGTGCGCGATGTCATGCCCATCACCAGCAAGCTGGGTTGCAACATGGGCACCTGCCACGGCGCCAAGGACGGCAAGGCCGGCTTCAAGCTCAGCCTGCGCGGCTACGACCCCATCTATGACGTGCTCGCCTTCACCGATGAGCTCGCGAGCCGCCGCGCCAACGCCGCCTCACCGGAGCACTCGCTCATGCTGCTGAAGGCCAGTGGTGCCGTGCCTCATGAGGGCGGCCAGCTCACCGTGCCGGGAGAGCTTTATTATGAAACGCTCAAGGCCTGGATCAGCCAGGGCGCAAAGCTGGACCTGAAGACGCCGCGCGTGACCGGCATCGAGGTCTTCCCGAAGAACCCCGTGCTGGAGCGCATCGGCGCCCGCCAGCAGATGCGGGTCATCGCCCGATACGCGGATGGTTATGTCAAGGACGTCACAGCCGAGGCCTTCATTGACAGCGGCAACGGCGAGGTGATCGAGGCGGACAAGACCGGCCTCATGACCAGCGTCCGCCGAGGCGAGGCCGCCATCCTGGCGCGCTTTGAAGGGGCCTACGCCGCCACCACCATCACGGTCATGGGCGACCGCACCGGCTTCGTCTGGAGCGAGCCCGAGAAGTGGAACAAGGTCGATGAGTTCACCGCCCGCAAATGGCAGCGCATGAAGATCCAGCCGAGCGGCCTGTGCAGCGACGAGGACTTCCTGCGCCGCATCCACATCGACCTCACCGGCCTGCCGCCGAAGGCCGAGGAAGTCCGCGCTTTCATCGCCGACACACGCGACACGCGCACGAAGCGCAACGAGGTCATCGACCGCCTCATCGGCAACCCTGACTTTGTCGACCACTGGACGAACAAGTGGGCCGACATGCTGCAGGTGAACTCCAAGTTCCTCGGCAATGAAGGCGTCAAGATCCTGCGCGACTGGATCAAGCAGCAGGTGGCGGACAACACCCCTTATGACCGCATGGCCTACCGCATCATCACCGCCACCGGCTCGAACAAGGACAACCCCGCCGCCGCTTATTTCAAGACGGTTCGCACTCCGGAGGAGCTGGTGGAGAACACCACCCACCTCTTCCTCGCCACCCGCTTCAACTGCAACAAATGCCACGATCATCCCTTCGAGAAATGGACCTGGGACCAGTATTATCAGACCGCCGCCTTCTTCGCCCAGGTGGAGCTGAAGACCGATCCCGCCAGCGCCGGCAAGACCATCGGCGGCACGGCCGTGGAGGGTGCGAAGCCGCTTTACGAAATCGTTGCCGACAAGACCGCCGGTGAGATGAACCACCTGCGCACCAACGCTCCCGTTGCTCCCAAGGTGCCCTTTGACGCCGAGCTGGTCAGCAAGACCGCCACCTCGCGCCGCGAGCAGTTCGCCACCTGGATGACCAGCCCTGACAATGACTACTTCGCCATGAGCTACGCCAACCGCATCTGGGGCTACCTCACCGGCACCGGTGTCATTGAGCCGCTCGACGACATCCGCGCCGGCAATCCGCCGAGCAATCCCGAGCTGCTGCAGTACCTCACCAGCGAGCTCATCCAGAGCGGCTTCAACGTCCGTCATCTCATGAAGCTCATCGTCCAGAGCCGCACCTACCAGCTCGCGCTCGACACCAACAAGTGGAACGAGGACGACAAGGTGAACTACAGCCACGCCAAGGCCCGCCGCCTGCCCGCCGAGGTGCTCT
>JBIJBP010000016.1:0-50903 GCA_044345155.1 Prosthecobacter sp.
CGCGCTCGAAGTAGAGGGGCTTGTTCGTGTTCAGCTCGTAGAAGCGGGCGAGCTTGTTGCCGGGCAGGAGCACGGTGCGGAGGTAGGTGATGGCCTTGGCGACGGGCGCGAGGTATTTTTTGTCGCCAGTGGCGGCGGCGAGCCTTAGCAGCGCCCACATGGCGGCCTGGCTTTCGCGACCGCTGATGGCGGTGGGCTCGAATTGACGGCTCCACACGGGCTGCATGTCGGCGTTGTATTGCTGCGCCCAGGCGGGCTGCGGATCGGGCATCTGCGCGAGCAGGAGGAAGTCGCCGCCGCGTTTGGCGGCTTCGAGGTATTGAGCATCGCCACGGAGCTGCCAGGCGAGAAGCAGCGTGCTCATCAGCGTGGCGTGCGTGTTGTCATTGAGCACGTAGCAGCCGCTGAAGTCCTTCGGCCACTTGCGCGGCCAGTCGGCGGGATAGTTCGCGGGCTTGATGGGATACTTTTCCACGGGCGGCGGAGAGGTGGGCGCGTCGTCGAAATTCGCGCTCCAACCACCGGCGGGATACTGTGTCATCAAAATTGTGCGCAGCGCGAAGTCGGTGGCGTCTTTGATCTCGGCGTCCTTGCCACCGAGCGCGTGATCGACGCGCACCAGCAGTCGCGTGGCGGCCTGGGAGACATCATCGTCGTAGGTGGCGTAGTTTTTCTTGTCCTGACGACGCCAGTTGTGCCAGCCCGCCTCGCGCGTGCCGGTCTGCGTGCGAGGAATGGCCGTGCCATCGGCCTTGCGGCAATAATGCTTCGATTCGCGGCCCTTGGCATCGAAATGGCCCGAGTAGTCCCAACCGCCCGAAGCGAGTTGCGTGCGCGAAACGCATCGCGCGGCCTCCACGGCTGCGGCGAGGCACTTTTCGTCCTTCGTGGCCTCGTAAGCATCCAGCATCGCCATGCCGACCGCAGGCGTGCCCGGCGGCTGAATCCAGATCGTGTCGGGGCCGGGAATGCCCTCAGCTTCACGCAGCGTGAAGTCGGCGCTGTAACGATAAACGTAACCGCCGTGGGCGGCCGCGTGGGCGTGGTAGAAGGTGACGGCCTTGATCGCTGCTGCGGAGACTTCGGCAGGTGTGGTGGCCGTCGCGAGCGACGGAATGACGAAGGACGAAATCAGAATGAGGAATGAATGACGAATATGTCGTTTCATTGCTGAGCCGTGGCGGTGTTCTCTGACAAAACCTGTGTTTCCCAGCCATCATAGTCCCCACCATGCTCGGAAGCTTTTCTCCGAAGGGAGATTGTGTGGTGAGTGATGTCGGCCAAGATGACTGATCCGGTATGCGACAATTTCACGCAGTGCTTGCCGTCTTTGCTTGGGCCAGATAGCTCACTGTCGTATTTGTAGTCTTGCTCCATTGCCCAAACAATGAAAGGGTTGGAAGCGATTTTACTTGGAAAGTAACACCAGTGATCAACTTTTCGCGCAGCAGACCCATTATCACCATGCTTTTTGAGTTGTTCGATGACTCGTAAATCTTTGATGACCTGCCAGTCGTCTTCGGTCGGATAAAGTTCGTCCCAATATGCCTCATGCTGAGGATCGTCTCTGAAGTCTACCTCGATCAGGTAACCACTTTGACGAGAAAGCTTTTCGGCGAACGCTTCCCAGCGGTGCGCATCGCACTCTGAATAGATGTAAAAGTAACGGCAGCCTTCGACAGTGATGCGACCAACATACCAACTATTTTCTCCTTCAGCGAAAGCCTGAAGCTGATCTTCTGCTGTTTTTACAGGTTCAAACTCGTCAGATCGAGGCAACCCATTCTCATGAACGTTCTTGTAGTGCAATTGCAGCCTTACCAGATTCGTTGGGGCATTTTCGATCTGATCTTTAACACCCAAATCGAGAAAAATCGACGCAGGATGCTCTCCCATCGTGCATGGATAGTAGTCCCATTTGTCGCTCATGATCTTGAGGGTTCGTTTTCGTATGGCCGCCTTCCCCGAACTTTACTCCGCCTTGATGCCCACATTCTTGTTTCCGTTGTCGCGGACGGCATCGACGGTGTTGTGGAGGGCTTTGAGCGGGATGTCGTCGTTGCCGGTGACTTCGACTTTGGCACCGGGGTGGTCGGGGAGGAAGGTGCTGAGGAAGCCGCGGAGGCGGTTCATGGGGACTTTTTCGTCGCCGATGAGGACGGTGTCCCCGCCGTCGATGACTTTGAGGGTCATGAGTTCGGCGGAACTGCGGACAGGAGTGTCCGCGCTCCCTTCAGAGCCTTTGCGGGGCTTTTGGCCGGATTCGGCGGAGGGCTTGCGGCCTTCGCCATCGCCTTTGCGGGCAGGAGTGCCCGCATCACGTTCCGCAGCGGGCTTTTTCATGCCTTCGCCGTCGCGGGAGCCAGTGCGCGGTTTTTCGCCATCGCGTTCGCCGGTGCGGGGCTTGTCGCCATCGCGCATGCCGGGTTTCTTTTCGCCTTCGCCATCGCGGGGGCCGGGTTTGCGGGTGCCGTCGCGTTCGGCGCTGGGTTTTCCGCCTTCACTCTCTGCGGAGGGTTTTCCGCCTTCGCGTTCGCCGTCCTTCATCGCGGGTTTTTTGTCGGACTTTTCGGACGAGTCGGATTTGTCCGTCGAGGCGGGTTTTTGAGTGGTGGAGCCTTCGCGGACTTTGGGCGGGACTTCTTTTTCGGCGGCGCGGGCGGTGGTGAAGGAGTAGCCGACCAGCACGCTGAGCGTGAGGACGAGCAGGGCCTGAATGACGGGCTGGCGGGTGGTCGGGGTGGCGATCATGAGGATGCGTTGACGCAGGGTGGGATGGTTGCGCACGCATGGAGCCAGCCCTGCGATGGCCGGTGGTGCGCAGAAGGTTTCCTGAATGCGCAGCAGCGTACGGCCGTAGTCGAGCCGCTCGGATGGCGAGAGCATCTTGAGGGCTCCGGCGTCGCAGCGCAGCTCGCGATCGGCCTGGAAGCGTGACACGACGAACCCCACGAGCGGGTTGAACCAATGCAGCGCCTGCACGGCGGTGGCGGCCCAGTTCCAGAGGAGGTCGCGATGCCGAACGTGGAGCAACTCGTGAAGGAGGACGTGGCGCAGGCTGCGGTCGGTGAAACGCGTCTGCCAATCGGATGGGAGGAGGATCTTCGGCTGACGGACGCCGACGAGGGCGGGCGTGGTGCCGGGGGCGGTGAGGACGATCTGCGGGGCGGGCACACGAACCTGGGATGAGAGATGCGTGATAAGGGATGTGAGATGAGGATCCGTGGCGAGGGAGAGTTTGGAGAGATGCTGGTTAAAGCGGCGCTGGCGGAGAAGAGCGGCGGCGAGGATGGTGAGAGCGCCAGCGAGCCAGGCCGCGAGCGCGGCAAGATGAATGTCGAATGATGAATGCGGAAGTGGGGCGGGCGCGGTGGTTGGCCGAGGTTCAACCACGGAAGGCACGGAATACACGGAAGGCTCTGAGATGAGGGTGATGCCAGTTCGGTCCTTTGGGCTGCCTGGGCTCTGCCACAGCGTGCCAAGGCCAAATCCGGCCGGGATGAAGGCGGGGAGCATCAGCTTGGCTCCGACGAGCATCCACAGGCCGATGCGCCACGCGGGACTCAGGCGGGTGCCGAGCATCAGGCGCAGGCCGAGCACGGCGAGGATGAGGAGGCTGGCTTCGAGGGTGGTGCGCTGGAGCCAGTGGAGGAGCTGGTCAGTGGAAATCATGGGGTGAAACGGTGCGCTGGGCGGCAATGACGAAATCCGAATGTCGAATGACGAAGGAAGGATCAATGAACAGGCTCCAATGACCAGGGAATGCTCGAATGCCTGAATGACCAACGGGTCCGCCATGCGGGTCACTTGGGAGTCGGGTGGTTGGGATTTCCTTGGCCATTGGTTTATGAACCTGGGTCATTTCCGCAGCTTCTTCTCGGCCTGGGCGAGGATCTCACGAAGGGCGGCGAGGTCAGCGGGGCTCACCTCCTCGCGCTCCATGAGTCCGGCGACGAAGGGGGTGAGGCGGCCGTTGAAGACTCGGTCGAGGAAGCTTCGGCTCTCCTCGTGCTGGCAGTGGTTTTGATCGACGGCAGGCCTGTAGCGGAACTCGCGCCCCACACTCTCAACGGCGAGTGCGCCTTTTTCGGTGAGTCGGCGGATGAGGGACTGCACGGTGCGTGGTTTCCAGTGCAGTCGTCCTTCCAGTTCTTTCACCACCTCTCCGAGAGTACTGGAGCCGCGTTGCCAAAGCACTTTCATGACGGTCCATTCGGCATCGGAGATGCGAGGCGGAGTGGTGAGGGGGGTGTTTTTTTCGGGGGGCATTTTTTGGATTACAAACGTGATCCTCTTCGGATTACAGATGTAATCGTAAAATGGCAAGACTGCTTTTTTGCGTGGCGGTTAGGCAAGAGGGCACGAACATTCCCGGAAAGCGTGCTTGCCAGGAAGGCATCCTCACGCATCGTCTGACAGTCGCTCGAAGCGATGCATTGGGGCTATAGCTCAGTTGGTAGAGCGTCTCGTTCGCAATGAGAAGGTCAGGGGTTCGAATCCCCTTAGCTCCACCACCGCAAAACGCGGTGATTCATCTCGGGGATTGATCCGCAGCACGGCTTCTTTTATGGCTGGGCTTCCGTCATGTCTGAAGTCACCGCCCTATCCAAGTTTTCATGCCCGGCCTGTGGCGCTGAGGCGGTTTGGACGCCCGCCAAGCATGCGCTGGTCTGCCCCTATTGCGGCACGGAGTCGCCGGCCGAGTTGAAGATGGACGGCAATCTGATTGAGGAAAATGACCTGGTGACGGCGCTGCGTGCGCTGCCAGAAGACCAGCGTGGCTGGGCGGCGGAGCGAAAGACCGTGCGCTGTCAGAGCTGCCAGGCGATTTCGGTTTTTGATGAAAAGCGGGTGGCCCAGCGCTGCGACTTCTGCGGGTCGCCCTCGTTGATCAACGTGGAGGACATCCAGGCACCCATCCGGCCGGGGAGCGTGCTGCCGTTCAAGTTCTCCGAGAGTCAGGTGCGGGAGAGCATCCGCAAATGGTATGGCAGCCATTTTTGGGCGCGCAGTGACCTGGGGGAGAAGGCTTTGACGGACACGCTGCATGGTCTTTACCTGCCTTACTGGACCTTTGATGCGCATGCCGAATGTCCCTGGGAGGCTGAGGCAGGATTCCACTATTACACGACGGACAGCCAAGGGCGGCAGCAGCAGCACACCCGCTGGGAATATGCGAGCGGTCATGTGAGTGAAACCTTTGATGATGTGCTGGTTCCGGCCTCGAAGGGCGTGCATCCGCAGCTGCTGGACAAGCTGGAGCCGTTTCCGACGGCGGATGCCCTGGTGCCCTATGACCCGGGTTACCTGAGCGGCTGGGTGGTGGAGCAGTATCAGATCGACCTTGTGCACGCAGCTTCGAACTCCCGGGAACGCATGAACGCCCGTTTGCGGGACATCTGCGCCAGGCAGGTGCCTGGGGACACGCATCGAAACCTGCAGATTCACCCTGAGTTCAGTGAGCAGACCTTCAAGCACACCCTGCTGCCGGTCTGGCTGCTGACCTACACCTATGGGAGCAAGACCTATCAGGTCGCCGTCAACGGCGCCACGGGCAAGGCGGGTGGAGAATACCCCCTGAGCTGGGTGAAGATTGCCATCGCCGTGTTCCTGGGGCTGATCCTCCTGTTCTTGGTCATCCGCTACGGCGAATAGCCCCGGCGGGGGAGGGGCATCAAGGCATTTGCAAACTCCGCGAGGCCGGGCTAGGTGGCGCGAATTTCCCCCTAACCACCCTTGATGAAAGCAATCCTGGCACTTGAAGACGGACGGTATTTTGAAGGCGTTTCCTTTGGCGCCGCTGGCACCACGAACGGTGAGGCCTGCTTCAACACCTCGATGTCGGGCTATCAGGAGGTGCTGACCGATCCGTCCTACCGCGGCCAGATCGTGACGATGACCTATCCCATGATCGGGAACTATGGCATCAACGGGCTGGACGATGAGAGCTCAGAGCCGCATGTGCGCGGCTTTGTGATCGAGGAGCTCTGCGAAGTGCCGAGCAACTGGCGCAGCACCGAGTCCCTGGACGCCTACCTGAAGCGTTACAACATCCCCGGCATCCAGGGGGTGGACACCCGGGCGCTGACCAAGCATCTGCGCACCCGCGGTGCCATGCAGTCGGTCATCAGCACGGAGCTGACGGTGGAGCAGGCGATCGAGGCGGCCAAAAAGAGTCCGCCGATGAGTGGCAGCGACTACGTCAAGGAGGTGACCACGAAGAAGGCCTACCGCTGGGATCCAGAAGGGCAGGAGAGCCGTGAGTGGGACATTCCGAGCCCGAGCCAGAACCGCGAGGGCGGTCCGCTTGGCGCCTTTCGTGAATTGCCGGAGGCCAAATATCACATCGTGGCCTACGATTTTGGCATCAAGAAGAACATCCTGCGGAGCCTGCGGCAGGCTGGGTTCAGTGTCGATGTGGTCCCTGCGACGACGAAAGCAGGCGATGTCCTTGCCCGGAATCCGGACGGCGTCTTTCTTTCCAACGGCCCCGGTGACCCTGCGGCGCTGGGTTACATCCATTCGGAGATCCGGGAATTGATCGGCAAAAAACCCATCTTTGCCATCTGCCTGGGTCACCAGCTTCTCGGTCATGCCTATGGCGGCAAGACCTTCAAGCTCAAGTTCGGCCATCGTGGCGGCAACCAGCCGGTCAAGGACCTGCGCAGCGGCAAGGTCAGCATCACCAGCCAGAACCATGGCTTTGCGATCGATCCGTCGAGCCTGCCCAGCAATGTCGAAGTGACGCACATCAACCTCAATGATGGCACCGTGGAAGGCATGCGCCACCGCGAGGCGCCGGTGATCAGCGTGCAGTATCACCCCGAGGCCGCTCCCGGTCCGAATGACGCGAAGTATTTCTTCGCCGAGTTTTCGAAGCTGATCGAGAGCGAAGGCTGAAAGGCTCAAGACCCGCCCCATTAAAAAAACACCTTCCACCGGCGACGGAGGAAGGTGTTTTCTTTTGAGCGGCAGGCTGGATCAGGCCGCGTCACGCACCGGATTGGTGAGGCTGCCGATGCCCTCGATCTCGACGGTCACGGTGTCGCCGGCCTTCATCCAGAGCGGGGGCTTGCGGGCCATGCCGACGCCCTGGGGCGTGCCGGTGATGATGACCGTGCCGGGGAGGAGGGTGGTGTCCGCGCTGAGGAACTCGATCAGGGTCGGCACGTCAAAGATCATGTCATTGGTGTTCCAGTCCTGGACGGCCTGGCCGTTGAGGATCGTCTTGATGCCGAGGGCGTTGGGATTGGGGATCTCATCGCGGGTGACCAGCACGGGGCCGAGCGGGCAGAAGGTGTCAAAGGTCTTGCCGCGGCACCACTGGCCGCCGCCGCCGTTCTTCTGCCAGTCGCGGGCGCTGACGTCGTTGGCGCAGGTATAACCAAGAACGTAATCGAGCGCGTCCGCCTTTTTGACGTTGCGGGCGGCCTTGCCGATGACGACGCCCAGCTCGCACTCATAATCCACGCTGTCGCTCTTCAGCACGGAGGGAAGCAGGATGGGGTCGCCGGGGTTCTGGACGGCGCCGGGGCTCTTCATGAACAGGACCGGATGCTGGGGGATGGCCATGCCGCTTTCCTCGGCATGGAACTTGTAGTTCAGGCCGATGCACAGGATGGCGCGGGGATCGACCGGGGCGAGCAGCTTGGCGACGTCCGCCTTGCGGTCCGTGACCTTGGGAGAGCCGAAGATGCAGCCTTCGATGACGAGCGCGGAGCCGTCGGCCTGCTGGGCTGCGTGATGGATCTGTCCGGAGGAGTCGGAATAGCGGATGATTTTCATGGATGGGGAGGTGGTGCGGTCCGATAAGGCAGGGGGCCTGGTTGATCCAGGGCAAATCCATCCGCCGTGTCGGGCATCCAGATACCCGGCCAACGCTGCCCGCCTTTCACCGGGATTGCTTCCTGTCCGCCGAAGTTTCTGGCGGTGATTGCAATTTCCGCCACAATCACGCCCGCCCAGCCGGGCTCATTTGTCATGATCAAGATCCAATCTTCCGCCCTTGCCGTCGTGCTTGCTCTCTCAGCCATTCCGCTGACCGCCCAGGAAAAGGAAGCGGGGAAAGCGGAAGCATCGAAACCTGAAACGCCGAAGTCTGAAGCACCGAAGACTGAAGCACCGAAGACTGGGGACAAGGGGGGCGAAGAGGAGAAAAAAGACAAGGAGAAGGACAAGGACAAGGACAAAAAAACCGAGACGGATCACTCCATCACGTTGGGAGGGCAGAAGATCGACTTCACCGCCACGGCCGGCACGCTGGCCTTGAAGGATGCCGAAGGGAAGACGACAGCGGACATCTTCTACATTGCCTACGCCAAGAAGGGGGTGGCAGACCCTTCGAAGCGGCCTCTGACCTTTTCATTCAACGGCGGGCCGGGGTCGTCGTCTGTCTGGCTGCACATGGGGCTGCTGGGGCCGAAGCGGGTCAAGCTGCGCGACGATGGTTTTGCCGTGCCTCCTCCTTATCAGCTGGTGGAGAACGAGTTCAGCCTGCTGGATGAAACCGACCTCGTGTTCATCGACCCCGTGGGCACCGGTTTCAGCCGTGCGGCCAAGCCCGAGGAGGCGAAGAACTTCTTTGGTGTCAACGAGGACGCCAGGAGCATTGGCGAGTTCATCCGGCTTTACATCACCCGGCATTCGCGCTGGCCATCGCCCAAGTTTCTCATCGGGGAAAGCTATGGCACCACTCGTGCCGCTGCGTTGAGCGGCGAACTGATGCGCGCTCATCGCATGAACCTGAACGGCATCATGCTCGTCTCCACGGTGCTTAACTTCCAGACCATCTGGGGGGCGGAGGGCAACGACCTGCCGCACATTCTCTACCTGCCCAGTTTTGCCGCCACGGCCTGGTATCACAAGAAGCTGCCCGCCGACCTGCAGAAGAAGCCGCTGGCCGAGGTGCTGGCCGAGGCGGAGAAGTTTGCCTCCGGCGACTACAATCAGGCCCTGCTCCTGGGGGCGGGCCTGTCGCCTGCCGAGAGGGTGAAGGTGGTCCGCCAGACGGCCCGGCTGACGGGGCTGACCGAAGCCTTTGTCGATGCCTCGAACCTCCGCGTGCCGCTGCACCGGTTCAATGCCGAACTGCTGCGGGACAAGCGCCTGGTGACCGGCCGCTTTGACAGCCGGTACACCAACTTTGTACGCGACCCGCTCAGCGAGGGGGCGGAGAGCGACCCCAGTGCGGATGCGATTTTCAGCGCCTATGCATCGACCTTCAATCACTATGTCCGCAGCGACCTGAAGTTTGAGGATGACCGGCCCTATCACATTCTGGCCAGTGTTGGGAAATGGAACTGGAGCGCCGACAACCAGTTTGCCGACGTCTCCGAGGTGCTTGCCGAGAGCATGACGGCCAATCCCTACCTGAAGGTTCACGTTTCCAACGGCTACTTTGACATGGCCACCCCTTATTTTGCCAGCCGCTACACCTTCAACCACCTACGGATTCATCCTGACCTGATGAAAAACATCGTGCAGGACGACTACATGGCCGGACACATGATGTATTTGAACCTGCCCGATCTGAAGAAGCAGAAGGAGGATCTTGCCAGATTCATCCGGTCCGCCTCCGGTCAGTGACGGGCAGGGGTGGGGCTGAGATTGCCGTTCCATCCTGCCTTTTCCCTTGCCAAAGTGGGTTTTCCCCCGACTTTCGCGGCCCTCTTGCCTCCCGGTCTTCTGGCCGTGCGGGGCGAAAGCCCGTCGCAGCCCTCAGGAGTGGAAGGCTGCGTGCGGTTCACCCACACCGGCACTCCCAACCCATCCATAGCTAATGAGCGCACAAACACTCGCGGAAATGATCGCAGGATCCTTCCGTGAACTCTCCGAAGGTTCCATCGTCAAGGGCCGCATTTTGGAGATCAAACCCCAGGTCGTCCTCGTGGACATCGGCTACAAGTCCGAAGGAGCCATCCCCGCCAACGAGTTCGAAGACGAAGACATCCAGGTCGGAGACGAGGTCGAAGTCCTCCTCGAGAAGCTGGAAAACGACGAAGGCATGGTCGTCCTCTCCAAGGAGAAGGCCGCCTACAAGCAGAACTGGGACAAGATCGCCTCCGTCTTCCGCGACGGCGGCCTCGTCAAAGGCAAGATCAAGAGCGTCGTCAAGGGCGGTCTCACCGTCAACGTCGGCGTCGAAGCCTTCCTTCCCGCCAGCCAGATCGACATCATCCCGCCGAAGGACCTCAACGAGTACGTTGGCAAGGTGTTCGAATTCAAGATCGTCAAGATCAACGACGACCGCAAGAACATCGTCCTTTCCCGCCGCGAGGTCATCGAGGCGGAGCGCGCCGAGCAGCGTCAGAAGTTCCTGGAATCTGTCACCCCCGGCGACAAAGTCATCGGCGTGGTCAAGAACATCACCGACTTCGGCGTGTTCGTGGACCTCAATGGCATGGACGGCCTGCTTCACATCACCGACATGTCCTGGGGCCGTCTCAACCACCCCACGGAACTCGTTGGCATCGGCCAGAAGCTCGAGCTCCTCATCCTCGAGGTCAACCGCGAGAAGGAGCGTGTCTCTCTCGGCCTCAAGCAGCTCCAGAACAACCCCTGGGAGAACATCGAAGGCCGCTATCCTGTCGGCCAGCGCGTCCGCGGCAAGGTCACCAAGCTCGTCGCCTACGGCGCCTTCGTCGAGATCGAAGAGGGTGTGGAAGGCCTCGTTCACGTGTCCGAGCTTTCCTGGGTCAAGCGCATCGCCCGTCCTTCCGACGTTCTCAGCGTGGGCCAGGAGATCGAAGCTGTGGTGCTTGGCATCAACACCGACGAGCGCAAGATCAGCCTTGGCGTGCGTCAGCTCGACACCAACCCGTGGGATGACATCGACATCCGCTACCCGATCGGTACGCAGCTCAAGCGTCCTGTCCGCAACCTCACCGCCTATGGTGCGTTTGTGGAGCTGGAAGAAGGCATCGACGGCATGATCCACGTCTCCGACCTGAGCTGGACCCGCAAGGTCAACCACCCGTCCGAGATGCTCAAGAAGGGCCAGGAAGTGGATGCCGTCGTTCTCGGCATCGACAAGGCCAACCAGCGCATCAGCCTGGGCATGAAGCAGCTCGAAACCGACCCCTGGAGCGTCATCGACGGCCGTTTCAAGGTGGGCGACATCGTCAAGGGCAAGGTCGCGAAGATCGCCAGCTTTGGCGCCTTTGTCGAGCTCGACGGCGACATCGACGGCCTCATTCACATCTCCCAGCTCAGCGAAGAGCATGTGGCGAAGGTCAAGGATGTCATCAACGTCGGCGACGAAGTCGAGGCCCGCGTCATCAAGGTGGACAAGGTCGAGCGCCGCATCGGCCTCTCGGTCAAGGCCCTCAACTACAACGAGGCCGAGATCCAGAAGGAAAGCGCCGCCTTCGAAGCCCTGCGCCCCAGCACCGACCTCGTCGGTCTCGAGCAGGCCTTCAAGTTCGCCACCGAAGAATGGCGTCCGGGCGAGTGATCGCCGGGCTGAGAGCCAGAATTCCAACCACGGAGGGACGCCGAGAGGCGTCCCTCTTTCTTTTTTGACGCGGTCCCAGGAGCGGGCTTGCCGGGGGGCGATTGCTCGTTTTGATCCTCTTCGATCCCATGCCCACCGCCCCCGCCTTCGCTCCGCGTCATCTTGGTCCTTCGGATAATGAACAACAGGCCATGCTTGCCGCCCTGGGGCTGAAAAGCCTGGAAGAATTGATCGACAAGGTGGTTCCGGAGGCCATTCGTCAGCGTGAGGAGCTGAACCTGCCTGCCCCCTTGACCGAGGAGCAGGCCCTGCGTCGGATGCGCCAACTGATGGACCGCAACAAGGTCCTGCGCAGCTTTATCGGCCTGGGGTATCACGACACCTTCACGCCCCCGGTCATCCAGCGGAACGTCCTGGAAAACCCGGGCTGGTACACCGCCTACACCCCCTACCAGCCCGAGATCAGCCAGGGGCGTCTGGAGGCATTGCTGAACTTCCAGACCATGATCTGCGACCTCACCGGCCTGGATGTCGCCAACGCCAGCCTGCTGGACGAGGGAACCGCCTGTGCCGAGGCCCTCACCCTGGCCCATGCCCAGGTGACGGGCAGCACGCGGGTTTTTGTCTCCGATCGCTGCCATCCGCAGACGATTGCCGTGGTCAGGACCCGGCTGCAGGCGCTGGGAATCCAGGTGGTGGTGGGGGATGCGCCGGCTTGGAAAGGCGATGAGGGTGCGGCTGGCTGTGCCGCCGTGCTGGTGCAGTATCCGGACACCCTGGGGGTCATTCACGATTTGGCCTCCCTGGCCCGGGAAGTTCATGAAGCCGGAGCCCTGCTTGTGGTCGCTGCGGACCTTCTGGCCCTGACGCTGCTCAAGGCTCCGGGTGAATTTGGGGCGGACATCTGCGTGGGCAACAGCCAGCGTTTTGGCGTGCCCCTGGGATTTGGCGGACCTCATGCCGCCTTCATGGCGGTGAAGGACGCCCTGAAGCGCCGGATGCCGGGTCGGTTAATCGGCGTGTCGAAGGATGCCGAAGGGCGTCCGGCCTGCCGCTTGAGCCTGCAGACCCGGGAGCAGCACATCCGCCGGGAAAAGGCCACCAGCAACATCTGCACCGCCCAGGTTCTGCTTGCCGTCATGGCCAGCATGTATGCGGTTTATCATGGACCGGAAGGCCTGAGAAAGATCGCCCTCCGGGTGCATGGCGCCGCCTTCTGGCTTGCCCGTGAAATCCTCTGGGCCGGGCTGGATCTGGCCAGCGACGACTATTTTGACACCCTCACCGTCAGGGTGCATCGGGCGGATGACGTGCTGCGTTCAGCGCTGCTTTTTGGCATCAACTTGCGCAAGATGGACGACACCCACGTCTGCATCGCCCTGGACGAAAGGGTGACGGAGGAGGAGCTGCTCAAGCTGGCGGCCTCCCTGGGCATCAAGGAGCCACGTCAGAAGCCTGACCTGGATGGCGATGTTGAACCGCACTTTTCACCGCTGTTCCTGCGCGAGTCGGGTTATCTGAAGCATCCCGTCTTCAACCGCCACCACAGCGAGACGGAAATGATGCGCTACCTGCATCGCCTGGAGAGCCGTGACATCGCCCTGAACCGCAGCATGATTCCGCTGGGGTCCTGCACGATGAAGCTCAACGCTGCGGCTGAGATGATGCCTTTGAGCTGGCCCGAGGTGAATGGAATCCATCCCTTTGCGCCGGCGGACCAGAGCGAAGGATATCGCGCCATGTTTGCCGAACTGGAGCAGTGGCTGGCGGAGTGCACCGGTTTTGATGCCGTGTCGCTTCAGCCAAACGCAGGCTCCCAGGGGGAATATGCCGGGCTGCTGGCCATCAAGCGCTTTCATGAAGCCCAGGGCGAGGGGCATCGTGACGTGTGCCTGATTCCGACCAGCGCCCATGGTACCAACCCCGCCAGCGCCGTGATGTGCGCCTTCAAGGTGGTGCCCGTGGCCTGTGATGACCAGGGCAACATCTCCCTGGAAGACCTGAAGGCCAAGTTTGCCGCCAACACAGGCAGGGTCGCGGCCCTCATGGTGACCTATCCGAGCACGCACGGCGTGTTTGAGGAGACCATCGTGGAGATCTGTCGTCTCTCGCATGAGCACGGCGCCCAGGTTTACATGGACGGCGCCAACATGAACGCCCAGGTGGGGCTTACGTCACCAGGCCGGATCGGGGCGGACGTCTGCCATCTGAACCTTCACAAGACTTTCTGCATTCCCCACGGGGGGGGCGGGCCAGGGGTGGGGCCGATAGCCGTGGCCGCCCATCTCAAGCCACATCTTCCAGGTCACATCTCCTGGCCAGGACAGGCCGAGGGGGCGGTGTGTTCGGCCCCCTGGGGCAGCGCCAGCATCTGCACCATATCCTGGATGTACCTGGCCATGATGGGGCCGCGCATCGTTGAATCCACGAGGCTGGCCATCCTGAATGCCAATTATGTTGCTCGGAAACTCGAACCGCACTTTCCGACGCTTTACAAGGGGCGTTCCGGTTATGTTGCGCATGAATGCATCCTGGACTTGCGTCATTTTCACAAAGTGACCGTGGAGGATGTGGCGAAGCGTCTGATGGACTTCGGCTATCATGCTCCCACGATGAGCTGGCCCGTGGGCGGCACGCTCATGGTTGAGCCCACGGAAAGCGAGGGCAAGGCCGAGCTGGACAGGTTCTGTGAGGCACTGGCCTGCATTCATGGCGAAATCCTGGGGGTGGAGGAAGGACGTTATCACGCCACGGACAACACCCTCAAACGGGCACCGCACACGGCCGAGCTTCTGACGCGGAGCGAATGGCCGCACGCCTACACCCGGGAGGCCGCCGCCTATCCGTTGGAATGGGTCAAGGAGGCCAAGTACTGGCCGCCAGTGGCCCGTGTGGACAATGTCCATGGTGACCGCCACCTCATCTGCTCCTGCATCAGCGTGCAGGAGGCTGCGGCAGGCTGAGGCAAGGCAGATCCCACGCCACGTTGGTGGTGATCGAAAGGCTGGTTGTCAAAATATCCGTCAGATTCCCGTCTGCCGGGCAGCCTCATGGGTGGTGTTATTCGCTTGTCAGACAAGGGTTCCAATAGTCTCCATGCTCTTTCCCTGCCGCTGAAGCCGCCACGTCATCAGGTCATCTGAGACATTCTTTTTTGAGAAACGGCCTGACTTGTCCGGGCGGCGGGGGCTAGCCTGAGAACAAAAAAACCGCACCGGCGAACCGGTGCGGTTTCAAAGGGTGTCTGAGGTAAATCAGCCTTCAGAATCCGAAGCTTCTTCTTCACCGGAAACTTCACCATCAGCGGCGCTGACGCTGAGCTTGAGGAAGCAGCTGACTTCGGCATGAAGTTTCACAGGAACTTCGAAGCTACCGGTGTTCTTGATGGGCTTGTCGAGCTGGATCTGGTGACGGTCGAGTTCCACCTTGGCGGAGCTTTCGGCCACAGCCTTGGCAATGTCGATGGTGGTGATGGAACCGAAGGCCTTGCCGCCCTGGCCCGTCTGAAGCGTCAGCTTGAGCTTCAGCTTCTTCAGCTTGGAGGCGACCTTCTCGGCTTCCTGCAGTTCCTTGGCCTCACGTTCCGCACGAAGCGACTTGAGGTGATTGAGGTGACGCAGGTTGCCAGCGCTGGCTTCATAAGCCTTGCCCTGGGGCACCAGGAAATTGCGAGCGAAGCCGCGCTTCACTTTCACGACATCGGCCTCGGCTCCGAGACCTTTGATTTTTTCTTTGAGGATGACTTCGACGTTTGCCATAGCGGTGACGCCCTTCCTGGGGGCGAGGGGGCGCGATGCTACACGCAGTCCACTCGCTGTCAAAGGCGGATTGTGGGTTTTAGGTCAGCCTTTTTTCTGCTTCAGGAAGGCAACGCCTAGGCCGGCGATGACCAGGCCCATGCCGATGATGATGTAGAGCTGGAGGTTGGATTCCTCCTCCTGAGGGGGCATGACGGCGGGCATTGGCATGGGCGGGACGGGTTGCTGATAGGCCGCCTGCTGGGCCACCTGGGGCTGCTGGGCGGTCATGGGCCGGGCTGCAGCAGGGGCAGGAGCAGCCGCAGCCTGCGGTGCTGGAGCCGCCTGGGCGGCAACCTGTTGAGCGGCGGCTGGCTGGGTGGCTGCTGTCATGGCACCTGCGGCTGCGGCCGCAGGCTGGCCGCTTGCGGCGGCGGTGGCTGCCGCAGGGGCGGTCGCACCGGCTTCAGCAAGAATCTGTGCCACACGGCTGTCCACACCGGAGCCACTGGTCCCGCCAATGGCCGATGAACCTGCCGTGGCCGTGGCACCGCTGGCAATGGCCCGGCTGAGTTCCTGGTGCAGCTTCAGCAGTCGGCTCCTGATGTCGAACACGATGTCGCGGTACTCCATGTTGTTCGAAAGGCTCTGGATTCGTTCAAAGGCCGATGCCCCGGCCATGTAGTCTCCTTCGCCAATTTTCCGATAGCAGTTTGTAAACTGTTCGGCCACCTGCTTTGCTGCCTCCAGGTCCACGTTCTGAAGCCGGGTCCTTTCCTGGACGGCCTCCTTCTGGGCGTTTTGAATCGAAGGAAGGTCGTATTTGTAGGGCTCTGTCCAGCGCAGCTTCTGGCGTCGTTCGGCCTCGTATGCGGCACGCCATTTGTTCAACTCGTCATTGATGGCGTTCTTGGTCTTTGAGAGCTCCGGCTCCTGCAGCTTTTTAAGGCCATCCTTGCGGGCCTGATCCAGCTGGGGTTGTTCAGAAGACATCTTGTCGAGCACGCTGGTCCACTTGTCGAGGATGGTCATGACCTCAGGAATGGTCTGAACATAATAGCTGCTGCCCCTGTAGGCAGGCGGCGGTGAGATGAGCCGGTCAAAATCGCGCAAGGCCGCTGCATAATCCTGCTTGGCAGCCTTGGCGCGCATGGACTGGATGATCCGGTAGGCTTCGATGTTGAACGACTCGGCCTTGGACTCCTTCACGCTCAACCACTTGCCTTCGAGCTTGATCTGGCCGTTCGAAACCATGGTTTTCTCCTCCTGGAGCTTGGCGATGATGTCCTCCACCTCCTTGGCCTCCGGAGTGCCGGGGTACTTGTTCACAAACGGGCGGAGTCGGTCTTGGATGAGTTGCTCGTATTCGTCCGCCTTCATCAAGTCAGCCGTCGGCAGGACCTTGCGGAGTTCAACCACCTCCACCTCCTGGGGGGTCTGCTTGATGACCTTGTCGATTTCAGTCATGGGGAAGACCTTTTCATCCATGATCTTCGGCGTGAGGCGGTACTTCATCTTCACGCCCTGGTCGTTCTGTTCCAGAATGGTTCCCTCTACCTTGGTGCCGTTTTTCAGCATCAAAATGTCGGCGTTAAGGAGATTGGTGCCGCAAAAAAACGCCAGAAGGGCGACACGGGATCGGCTGATTTTCATGACTCGAAATAATGGAATGTGATGGGGATGGCGAGCGGCATATTACCGCTGAATTGGTAGTTTTAACCGGGATTCACCTAGTGAGTAAAGAGAGAATCCTTGGCCTTGTTATGGGCCATCAGGGATTCCTGAAGTGCCAGGGAGTTTGATGAGCAGTCTCAAAGGTCAAGATTCCCTGATTGCCAAGTGTTAATTATGGAGATTATAGTATGCTGTCCTGCCTGTGAATCATCGCCATCGTCTCACCTTCCTCATCCGTGACCTGGGTCATGGCGGGGCACAGCGTCAGATGGTCACCCTGGCGAAGGCTTTGGCCACCGGTGGCAAGTTTGATGTCAGTGTAGTCCACTTTTATCCAGGAGAGTTCGAGTCCGAACTTCGTGAGGCCGCTGTTCCGACCGTTTGCGTCGGCAAACGTCACCGCTGGGATCTGGCTGGTTTTTTCTGGAGGCTGGTCAAAGCGGTGCGCCTGTTGCGCCCGGACACCCTTCACGGCTATCTTCATGAATCGAACCTGATGGCGCTTTTCCTGAAGCCCTGGTGTGGGTGTCCGAGGGTGGTTTGGGGGATCCGGGATTCACAGACGGATGCCGACAGCTGGGGCGTCCTTGGTCGCCTGAGCTTCCGGTTGAACTGCCTGTTTTCAGGGGCTGCGGACCTGATCATAGCCAACTCGCGGGCAGGACGGAACTACTATGTCTCCCAAGGCTACCCGGAGCAGGGATTTGAGGTTGTGCCCAACGGCATAAATGCGGAGAAGTTCCAACCGAGGCCGGGAATGTGTGCCAACATGCCTGGGGCGCTGTGTTTCGCCATGGTTGGGCGGCTGCACCCCATGAAGGACCATGGCACCTTCCTGCGGGCCCTGGCCGAGGTTCCTGAAGCATTTGGAGTGGTCATGGGGCATGGTGATGCGGGCTATGCGCAGGAACTGCGTCAGCTTGCCGAGTCTCTTGGGGTGGCTTCTCGCCTAGAATGGCGGGCTGCCGAAAGCGACCTGGCTTCAGTTTATCCGAGCTATGACTGCCTGGTGTCCGCTTCGGCTTATGGTGAGGGATTTTCCAACGTTGTCGGCGAGGCGATGGCCTGTGGATTGCCTGTCGTTGCGAGTGATGTCGGTGATTCAGCCTGGCTGCTGGGAGATCCATCGTGGGTTTTTCCAGCGGGAGATCATGCACGACTGGCAGCCCGGATGCGGAACCTGGCGGCGATGTCGGTCGAGGATCGTGCCGCACTTGGGCGGCGCAATCGTCAGCGGGTCGAGGCGAATTTTACCGTTGCCGGGATGGTTGAACGCACCGCCTGCTTGCTGGAGCAGACGCAGGACAACGCCAGGACGGCGCGGAAAATCTTATGGATCACGACAGGGTTGGGCACCGGAGGGGCCGAGATGATGCTGACTCAGGTCATTGCCGGTCTGCCTCATCTTGCTCATCAGGTCATTTCACTGACCTCAGGAGGCAAGCATGTCGAGCCACTCAAGGCGGCGGGTGCCGGAGTCCACAGCCTCGACATGCCTGCGGGCAGGCCGACCCTTTCAGCCTTGTTACGACTCATGCGCTTGGGCAGGGAACTCAGGCCGGACGTCGTGATGGGATGGATGTATCACGGTTGCCTGGCCGCTGCGCTGGTGAAGCTGTTCCGCCTGGGGCAGGGGCGCGTCGTCTGGAACATTCGCCAGTCGCTTTACGACCTGGCCCTGGAAAAGCCAGGCTCGGCCAGGGTCATCCGGCTGCTCGCCAGACTGGCGCCCCTGGCGGAGGTCATCACCTACAATTCCCAGATCAGCGCCCGGCAGCATGAGGCCACAGGTTATCCGGCTGGGAAGACGTTGTTGATTCCCAATGGCTTTGATTTGTCCCGGTGGAGGCCTCTGGCAGATGAGGCACGGCTTGTTTTTCCTGGGAGGGGCGGCCATGGCGGGCGGTTGTTCGTCGGGCGCTTCGGGCGTTACAGTGCGATGAAGGACTATCCGGCGTTTCTGGAGGCGGCGGCGCTGATGGTGAAGGAGCTTCCCGAAGTTGAGTTCGTGCTTGTGGGAACCGGGGTGGACGCCTCCAACAACGAGCTCATCGGAAAGGTGGAAGAGCTCGGGCTGCAAAAGCATGTTCATCTGCTTGGAGAGAGGCGGGACCTGCCTCTGCTGACGGCCTCCCTGGATCTTGCCGTTTCATCCTCGGCGTTCGGGGAGGGCTTTCCCAACGTGGTCGGGGAGGCGATGGCCTGCGCTGTTCCCGTGGTGGCCACCGACATCGGCGACACCGCGTGGGTCATGGGAGACAGCGGGACCCGGGTTCCCGCCCGGGATCCTGCAAGACTGGCCGATGCCTGCCTGGCTGTGCTGAAGCTGCCCCGGGAGGAGCGGCTTCGAAGAGGCGCGGAAGGCCGTCGGCGGATCGAGGAGTGCTTTTCCCTGGCCGCAGTGCTCGGCCGGTTTGACGCGCTGCTTCAAGCGCCCGAGTAACTTTAGGACAATATTCCATCATGTGCGGCATTGCAGGCTTCTTCACCGTTCCAGGCTCCAGGAACTCCGGCTCCATGACCGAGGATGTTCGGCGCATGACCGACGCCATCATCCTGCGCGGGCCGGATGATGCCGGCGTCTGGACGGACGCTGAATGCGGCATCGCGCTCGGCCACCGCAGGCTGTCGATCCTTGACCTCTCGCCGCTGGGACATCAGCCCATGACGAGTGCGGACGGCAGGTTCGTCATCGTCTTCAACGGCGAGATTTACAACTTCCAGCAGCTACGGGCCGAACTTGAGGCCCATGGCCATGCCTGGCGCGGTCATTCTGACACCGAGGTGATGCTCGCCGCCTTCCGCCAGTGGGGGATTGGCGAGGCCACCAAGCGTTTCAACGGCATGTTTGCCTTTGCCGTCTGGGATCGTGAGTCACGCACGCTCACGCTGGGGCGAGATCGTCTTGGGGAGAAGCCGTTGTATTACGGCTGGGTGGGGGAGACTCTGGTGTTTGCCTCCGAACTCAAGGCGGTGCGCGCCCTGCCCGGCTTCCCGGCGTCGATCAACCGTGACGCGATCTGCGCTCTGCTTCGTTTCAACTACATTCCCGACCCCTGGTGCATCTACGAGGGGTTTCACAAGCTGCCTCCGGGGACCCTTCTCACCCTGGGCTCGCCTGGGGATCGTCCGGCACCCCAGGCCTACTGGAGCCTGCGCCAGACGATTGAGCATGGTCTGGAAAACCCCTTCACGGGCGGTGATGCGGAGGCTGTTGAAACGTTCGAGACAATGCTTCGGGAGGCGGTCGGCCTGCGCATGGTGGCTGACGTGCCTCTCGGCGCCTTCCTGTCCGGCGGCGTCGATTCATCGCTCATCGTGGCGATGATGCAGGCGCAGAGCTCCAGGCCCGTGCGCACCTTCACGATCGGCTTTGACGTGCCCGAGTACAACGAGGCGCAGTTTGCCGCCGAGGTCGCCCGGCATCTGAAGACCGATCACACGGAGATGTATGTCACCGGACGTGATGCGCTGGACACCATACCGCTCCTGCCGCAGCTCTACGACGAGCCGTTCAGCGACTATTCGCAGATCCCGACCTACCTGGTCTGCAAGATGGCCCGCCAGCATGTCACCGTGGCCTTGAGCGGTGATGCGGGAGACGAGCTTTTTGGCGGTTATGAACGCTATTTTGTCGGACGCAACCTCTGGGACAAGTTTGCCTGGATGCCCCCGGCGATGAAGAAGCTCGCTGCCGGGGCCATGACCGTCCTGCCCCCTGCGGCCTTGAACGCCGTCGGTGCGCTGGCGCGCCCGGTTCTGCCAAAACGTCTGAGGCATGTGCCTTTTGGCGACAAGCTGCACAAGCTGGCGGAAGTGGTCGCGGCACCGGGAATGGAGACACTGTATCTCACGCTCATGTCACACTGGAAAAGGCCGGATGAAGTTGTGCTGGGAGGCAGGGACCGCGATACCAGCATCACCGACACTTCCGGATGGCCGAAGGTTGGTGATTTCACTCACCGGATGATGCACCTGGACATGGAGACCTATCTGCCCGGTGACATCTTGGTGAAGGTTGACCGTGCGGCCATGGGAGTGAGCCTGGAGGGGCGGATTCCGCTGCTGGACACCCGGCTGATCGAGTTTGCGTGGCGTGTTCCCTTTTCGATGAAGGTGCGCGGAGGCAGGGGCAAGTGGCTGATGCGTGAAGTCCTGCACAGGCATGTGCCGAGGGAGCTTATTGACCGGCCCAAGCGTGGTTTTGGAGTGCCGCTGGAGCACTGGCTGCGTCACGAACTGCGTGACTGGGCCGAGGACCTGCTCAGCGAGGCACGTCTGCGCAGGGAAGGGTATTTTGACCCTGCGCCGATCCGTCAGAAGTGGCGCGAACACCTCTCAGGAACCCGGAACTGGCACTTTTACCTCTGGGATGTGCTCATGTTTCAGGCCTGGCTGACTGAGCAGGGCAGATGAACTACCGTCAAAGCTGCGCCAGCACCAGGTCAAGGTGTTCCTCAGGCTTCACCTTGGGAAGCACGGCTTTGACCCTGCCGTCCGGGCCGATGATCACGGTGGTGCGTTCGGTGCCCATGTATTTGCGACCATACATGCTTTTTTCCACCCAAACGCCGTAGGCGTTGACGATGGTCTGGTCTTCATCGCTGATGAGGGGGAAGGGCAGGGAGTGCTTCCTGATGAACTTCTCGTGGCTGCGAACGGGGTCGATGCTGATCCCGAAGACCCTGGCCCTGCCGCTGATCCTGTCCCACCCGTCCCGAATGGCGCAGGCCTGTTTGGTGCAGCCGGGGGTGTCATCCTTCGGATAGAAGTAAAGCACCACGGTTTCGCCCTTCAGCTTCGAGAGAGTGATCGTGGAGCCGGCCGGGTGTTGACCTCCGACGACGGGTGCCGTGAAATCAGGGGCTTTCTGATGGAGTGCGGGATGGGAGCTCATGAACGGGGAAATTTACGGCTGCCATGGCGGGACTGGCTCAGGAATCGTGATGACAATTCATGCATGGTGAATGGCAGGCATGAAGCACCCTCGTTTGAACGTATTGTTGGTTGCCGTCATCACAGCCTTCCGATGCCCCGTGTCGTGATCCAGAGCCTGCTCGCCATCCTCATGGCGATGCCGCTGCATTTTTGCTGCTGGCTGGGGCTGATGGATCGTCAGGAGGAAGGAGGCTGCATGGCCTGTCATCAGTTTCTTGAGCCGGAGGAGAGGCCCATGCAGCCGGCTCCTTCGGATCGTCATTGTGAATGTTGCGACGGCACCCTGCAGCGCGACACCTCGCCGCTGGCGCTCACGGCGCCGCGCCCCCTGCTTGTCGAACAGCCTTCCTTAGCCTGGGAATCTGATGCTGAGGGGCCTGGCTTCGTCCGCCTCGTCGTCAGCGGTGACAGCATCCGGCTGTGTGAGCACCCGCCGCCACGGAACAAGGCGCCGCTTTATCAGAGGCATTGCCGTCTGCTCATCTGAAGCCATCGGGCCTGGAACTTGCTCAGGTTCCATTCGCCGCCTGATCCGGCGTACGGCCCCGGCGTTGAAAGACGCACTGCCCTCATGGGTTGATCATGCCTGTGAAACGTCCAAGAAATGTCAGATTCCAAAACTCAAAAACAAATCACGACCATGAAAACGATTCTCTCCATCCTCACCCTCGCCGCCCTCAGCACAGGAGCCTTTGCAGGCGATGCCTGCAAGAAATGCTGCGCTGACAAGGGCAAGTCCTGCGCCACCTGCTGCAAGGACGCCGGCAAGAAGTGCGGCAAGGACTGCTGCAAGGGTGAGTGATCACGAACCTAATTTGTGAGCCTCCGCCACGCCGCCGTCATCCTTCTAAGGGTGACGGCGGTTTTTTATTCGGGGACGGAAGGCCTGTCACTTGCTCAGTTCCAGCATGCGCAGGAGCGGCTTCTCAGCCCGTGCACGGATGTCTTCCGGCATTTCGACACGCGGTGACAGGTCGCGCAGGGCGTCGTGAAGCTTCTGCAGGGTGTTCAGCTTCATGTAGCGGCAGTCGGCACAGGCGCAGTGGCCGGTCGGGCCGGGAATGAACTTCTTGCCCGGCACCTCGCGTTCCAGGCGGTGAAGCATGCCGCTTTCCGTGACGATAATGAAGGTGCTCGAAGGGCTGTTGCGGCAGTAACCGACCATCTTCTCCGTGCTGCAGACTTCATCGGCCAGCATTCGAACGGCGTAGGTGCATTCGGGGTGGGCCACGACCTTGGCGTCAGGATGCTCGTCCTTGATGGCCTGGATGCTGTCGCGGGTGAATTCGACATGAACGTAGCAGGCACCCTTCCAGAGGTCCATCTTGCGTCCGGTTTGTTCCATGACCCAGGAACCGAGGTTCTGGTCTGGAACGAAGAGGATCGGGCGATCCTTGGGGGCGGCCTCGACGATCTTCACGGCGTTGCCGCTGGTGCAGATGCAGTCGCACAGGGCTTTCACATGGGCGCTGCAGTTGATGTAGGCGATGACGTAGTAGTTCTTTTCGGCGTTGGCCTTGAGGAAGGCTTCGAGCTGGGGTCCGGGGCAGCTTTGTTCGAGCGAGCAGCCGGCGTTGGCGTCAGGCAGGATGACCGTCTTGCCCGGATTTACAATCTTGGCGGTTTCCGCCATGAAATGCACGCCGCAGAAGGCGATGACGTCGGCCTGGGTCTCCTTGGCCTTGTAGGCCAGTCCCAAAGAGTCACCGACAAAGTCAGCGATTTCCTGGATGTCGCGCGTCTGGTAGTTGTGCGCGAGGATGACGGCGTTCCGCTCCTTCTTGAGGCGGAGGATTTCAGTGACAAGGGCAGGCGTGGCTACAGCAACCATGGTGCTCATTAGCGTGGATGTCCGGCACGCACAAGCTGAAGGGCCGTGTGTCCGCGCGACATGGCGGGCAAGGAGGGGCGCCGATGATTCAAATCACTGATAGGGCACACGGAAGATTTCACCGGTGTCAGGATCCTTGGCCTTGGAGCCAGGGCGGAGTCCTTCAACACTGATGATCTTTTTCGGATCCTTCGGGCTGTAAACATAACCAGGCTTGCCTGGGACCGCACGTGCAACGGGCACGTCTCCAGGGGCGGGCGGAGGCGTGACTGCCGGTGGAGTCGCCGCCGGGGTGGTGGGGGTGACGGGAACAGTGGCTGCCGGAGGTGTGGCTCCTGGAGGAACAATGGGGACCACGGTAGGCGGGGTGACGGTCAGGCCCTGGTCCAGACCGGGGGTGGTCGGCGGGAGGTTGCTTGGAGGCGTGGTGTTGGCTCCTGGGGGGATCGTGCGTGGGTCGATGCCTGCGGCAGCGGCTGCGTTGGGATCAATCACCTGTCCCGCCTGGGGGGCAATGGGTTCGACGTAGCGGCTGGGTTCTCCATAGCGGGGAGGCTGGTCCAGGTTTCTTCCTCCGCGTCCGGCGAACGGACGTGACTGGGTGGCCGGCTGGCAGGCGGTGATCGCAAGGCTTGCTGCCAGAAGAAGAATCGATGAACGCGGGATCATTGCTCGTCTCGGGGATGGGGATTTCAGGGGGCGGGGCATCAGCTGTTCACACGCATCGGCATCAGGACATACAGGAAGTTGTTGCCTGAACGGATGACGCCGGGGCTGATGTCATCGATGAGATGCAGGGTGATCTCATCGGCGCTGAGATTCCGCAGCGGGGCCATGGTGAACTCGGGGTTGAAGGCGATGGTGATGTCCTTGCCCTTGTAGTTGATGGCGATGGTTTCACGGGCCTCTCCGATGTCCGGGCTGGAGGCAATGATCTCGACCTGGCCTTCGGTGAACTGGAACTTCACGGAGTTCGACTTGTCGCTGGCAAGGAGGGAGACGCGTCCGATGGCGCGCTGGAAGGTTTCGCGCTCAAGAACGATGCGCTCCTTGGCCTCGCCGGGAATGACCTGGCGGTAGTTGGGGTAGTTGCCGTCGATGAGCTTGCTGATGAGAAGGCTTTCGCCGAGGTCGAATCCGACCTGGCTGCCGGTGACGCGGATCACGACGTCACCGTTGTCGCCGCAAAGGCGGGCGAGTTCGTTGACGGCCTTGGTGGGAACGATGATGTCGACTTCCTGGCTTTGGGGGAACTCGACCTCCTGCTCGACCATGGCCAGGCGGCGTCCGTCGGTGGCCACCATGGTGAGGGCATTGTTCTTGAAGGAGAATAGGATGCCGTTGAGGACATAGCGGGTTTCATCCGTGGAGATGGCGTAGGAGGTCTTGCGCAGGCAGTCACGCATGACCGCCTGGGGCAGGGTGAACTCGCGGGCGTCATCGAAGCGGGGCAGGGCGGGGAACTCCTCACTTGTCAGGCCGACGACCTTGAAGAAGGAGGGGCCGCTGCGGATGGAGGCGTAGTTTTTTTCATCGACGCTGACGGAGATCTCCTCGGCGGGCAGTTCACGGACGATGGTGGCGAGACGGCGGGCAGGCAGGGTGGTGGCGCCTTCCTCCTCGACTTCAGCCGGCACTGAGCAGGTGACACCCACGTCGAGGTCGGTGGTGGTGAGTTCCAGGACGCCATCCTTGGCACGGAGGAGAACGTTGGAGAGAATGGCCAGGGTCGTGCGCGTGCTTACCACGTGCTGCACCTGGTTGATGGCCTGCTGGAGGGAATCCTTGCTGATCGTGAACTTCATAAGTCGTGCCGTCGCCAACTGGGACGAATGTGCCTTTTTAGCCAGCGCCATTGAACGTGGCAAGGAGTTTGGCTGGGAAATCTGCCTTCGAACTGCTCAGCGGGAGAGCAAATGCAGTCCGAATCTTTTAAAAAAGTCCTGGCTGGATGCCTATTCTTTTTCGAAACGCTTCCGTAACTCGGTGAAGTAACGGCGGACCTGCTCCCTTCTGGAGGGAGGGAGCGCGGATTCGTCGAGGGCTTCCTCCTGGACGGAAAGAGCTTCGATGGCGATCTGACTGGCGCTTCTGGCGGCACTTTCCTGTCGTGCACCGCCTTCCAGGCTGCGGATGCTGGAACTGCCCTCGTTGTTTTGCTGTGCGGCCACGACGGCCTGATTGGCGGTGTCCTGCCGGGGGGTTGGGTCGGCATTAAGTTCCGCCTTGCCCAGGCCGGCCTCCTTGCCGCCTGGAGTGGCGATTCCGATCATGGGTCCGTCCTGGGGGTTGGGCCCCTGGGGACCTAGCAGGAGGGCTTCAGGTGGCTTTTCCCCTGGCTGCTGGCCTGGGATCGGCGCAAGAAGCATGGGCTGGCCGTCCCTGGGGGGCTGGTTCTTGGAACCTGGTTGAGCCATCATCATGCGCTGTTGCTGCCCGGTTCCGGGGACGGGGTTTTGTTGGAGCATCTGCTGCTGACCCATGCCTGGAGGCTGAAGCTGAGGCTGCCCGGACATCTGCGGGCTTTGAGGGGATGAGCCTGGATTCTGAGTCTTGCCGACCTGGGGTGACTGTGCCTGCGTCTGGCTTTGCTGTCCTGCTTGCTGACTGCCTGCCATCTGCTGCATGGAGCCTGCCTGGTTCTGGCCGGTGATTCTGCTGCTGGCGTCCCGGAGCTGCTGGGCGAGTTTTTCCATTTCCTTCTGAGCTTTGTCGCGGCGTGCCTGGTCCCGCATTTTTTCGGCGAGCTTTTGAAACTCGTCACCTGCTTCGGCTGTCTTTGCCGCCTGCATCTGTCCAGAGGCGCTGAGGACATGCTGGCCGACGGGCCGGGTGCGGTCCTGCTTTTCGGCGCTGCGTTCGTTGTCCTTCAGGGTTTCGTTGAGGCGTTCACGCGTTTCATTGGAAAGCTGTGGAGACTTGAGCTTTTCGGCGAGTGCTTCTGCGGCAGCGGCGGTCTGGCCTGCGTTCCTTGCCGCCACGGCGTCTCCAAGGTCAGCGGTGTCGGCGTGCTGGCGCAGGGACTGGATGAGTTTTTCCGAGGCCCAGGTTTCCTTTTCAGCCGACAGTCTTTCGGCGAGTTTTTCGGCCTCGCGGGCCCTGCGCTCCAGGCTGGACATGACATCGCGTGCGTCCATGCCCCCTGATTTTTCAAGGTCTTCGGCCGTCTGCCCGAGGTTCTGCCGGAGCTTTTCCAACTCGGCCTTTTCATCGGCGGTCAGGCCTTCGAGGTTTTTTTTCTGCCAGTCGGCGCGTGCCAGCCGGGCGGCTTCGTCCCTGGCCACCTGCTGCATGGCTGCATCCACTAGGATCACCGGTCTAGCTGTGTCCAGCGTGCGTGCGAGCAGCAGGCCTGAGAGGGCGAGGACGGGCGGCAGCCAGAGGTGGCGGTGAAAGTGCAGGGGCAGGTCCTTGGGGAGGCTTTTCATGGCCCCGGTCAGGATCTCCTGCTGGACGAGGATGTGCGAGAGCTGTGCTTCGGTGAGGTTTGCCCGGCTCTCAAACCACCAGGCATTGGCGAAGGCCTCCCGTCTTCCTGCCGCCCGGTCCCAGAGGGCAAGGATGCTGTAGTGACCGGGGCGACGCCAGAAGGTCCATCCCAGGGTCAGCAGGCCCCAGAGGGCGATGACCAGCCAAGTCAAGGAGGCCAGGATGGCGAGTCCCAGGGCCATGGAGGATAGAAGCATCAGCAGGAGGATGCCTGCCACGAACCAGAGCGTTCGTGCCAGGGCCGCCAGCCAGCGCCGAAGCATCACGCGTCGGGCCACCTGCCGAGCGGCGTGCGCAAAAACGGCCGATACGGGCGCTTCGTTCATGGGGAGAACATGAGGGGCTGGATGCCGTGTGCGAGGAAAATCTGGTTCACGGTGCAGCAGGGTCATTCAAAAACGGCTTCGATGACTTCACCACCGGTGGGGTCGACAAGCTGGCTTTTGATGAGGTCAAAGGCCGAGCCGTGCTGATACGGCTGGATGTAAAGCTTCTGCTTCCGTCGCAGCAGGTTTTCCCGGACGATGTCGAGCTGCTGGAAATCAACATGATCCTGGAAGTCTGAGAACCAGTAGAGGGCGTCCGCCTGCCGGACGTGGTCGCTCAGCAGCGCCAGCCAGGTGTAGCCGATCCCGACATAATGGATGAAGTGGGTCTGTGGTCGCTTCGACAGGACGGTGTAGACGCTTTCGCTGGGGATGGGGTCGGTGCGGGAGAACTTGAACTTGCGTGCCTCCTCCAGGCTGGCCATGCCCCCCATGCGCCAGAAGCGCTCGAACTCAGGCCCGCTGGTCCGGTAGATTTCCTTGCCCGGCAGGCCCTTGTTTGGCGGTGAATCCAGGCCGCACCCGGGGTAAAGAACGATCACGCTGCCCTTGGCGACCTTGTCCACTTCTTCGATCACCCGCGGGAGGAAGGGGGCCATGGAGCTTGAGACGTCCAGGACGAGGGCGAGACGCTTGGCCTTGATCTCGCGGCCGAACATGGAGAGCGGCTGAAAAACCATGCCATCCTTCGCGCCAAGACCCATGCCCTTGCCGAAACCGCCGCCGCCAAGCCCGGCACCGCCAAGCTTGTTGCTGGAAAGGAGGTCGTTGGAACTGGGCAAATCGAGGAGATCGGGGACTTCATCCGGAAGGACGATGTCGGAGATGGAGCCGATGGCGGCGATTTTTCGCATGGGCATCGCCTTCTTCAGCCAGGGGTTCTTTTTCTGCTGGATCTTGTGTTCCAGCGCCTCGGAGGCCTGCTGTCCCTGCTGGCTGCCGCCGGGGAGGAAGTCCACCTGCCGGTCGAGCATGACCTGGCTGACAACCATGAATCCACCGACGCCAAGGATGAGTGCGTGGATGCCCAGGCTCAGGGAGAGGGAAGCCCCGCCCCATTGCACCCATTTCTGCCTCAGTAGAGCGACCAGGAAAGGCACCTCCTGGGGGCTGTTATCGGATTTTTCGGAGGCTGCCGCCGGTCTTGACTGGGATGGCGTGCCGGGAACCGAGGCTGTTTCTGGTGTGGCTGCGTCAGACGATGCGTTTTGGATCTGGGCGGAGTCTTGGAGGGCCGGGGCCTGTTCCTGCTCTGGCGCGTCCCCGACGTTGGCTGAGAGGTCGGCTTGGGAGTCATCGTCTGCTGATGACAGCGCGATGATTGTACCTGCGTCCATGCCTTCGGCGGCTGGACGTGGGCTGGCGCGCGGGTGTTCGGACGCGGATGCTTCGGTGTCCGTGTTGAGCGGAGTGCTGCGACGGATGACACTGCGCTTGCGGGGCTGTTGAACGGCCGTGGCTGGCGTTGGGATCGGGGCGGCTTCAAGCTCCTCTGGGCTGGAGGTGAAGAGTTCGTCCCATTCGTCCCTGGAGCTGCGCCCGTGGGCGACTGACGGAGGTTCCTCCACGAGGTCCTGCGGCAGCTGGGCCGCGGTCTGTTCTTCACGTTCCTGCCGGCGCTGTTCAGAAATTTTTTTCCAGAGGGCCGCCTTGGCTGCGCGTGAATTCTCCACGCTGTCGGCATCGGCCGTGGGCAGATGCTGGAGGTCGTCGGAGTGTTGCTGATCGCTCATGGGGGGCACGGGAGCACAGGTCACGGGGCAGAACGTGCCTGGGGAAAAAGGCTTGGGGCGGAAAAGCTCTGATTTTGCAAGCCTTCCTGCAAGACAATTTCGGGGGCTGCCCCACGTCGGCATGACAATCC
The DNA here is from genome assembly GCA_044345155.1 of Prosthecobacter sp. Lineage (GTDB taxonomy): Bacteria > Verrucomicrobiota > Verrucomicrobiia > Verrucomicrobiales > Verrucomicrobiaceae > Prosthecobacter. Next base: position 29,312 of record JBIJBP010000016.1, read on the forward strand.
TGCGCCGGGTTCAAGGAAGCTGACAGGAATCCTTGACCCGCCGTGTTCTTGTCCCTTGTTTCCTGCGGTTCATTTCCCTCCATGAAGCCTACATTCCAGCGTCTCGTCATCCTCATCGGCTGCGCCGTCGTCCTTGCCTCGTGCACCACGACGAGCCAGATCAGCCTCGACTACGCCTCCACTCCCGGTCACATCAAGCCGGGCGCTCCTGAGTTCGCCACGCAGTCCTTCATCGACCGTCGTGACGTCGGCACCCACGACCTTGGCACCGTGCGCACGCAGGTGGGGACTCCGGTGGAGTTCATCCAGACAAGGATTCCGGTGGCGGATGTGGTCACGAATGCTTTTGGTCATGCCCTCCAGGCGCGGGGCATGCTGACCCCGAGGTCCGGCGCACGGTTCATCATCACGGGAGAGGTGCTGGACCTGCAATGCAAGCTGCTGGTGCATCCTTATGGTTATGCACGCATCCGGCTGAGCGTGCTTGAGGCGGCCACGGGCCGTGTCCTGCACACGGCGGTTTATGAGGGCGAACGCCAGAGCCGCGCCTATGTGCCGGGCACAGGCTCCCCGGTGCCCCTGCTTGGCGACCTGGCCTCGGGCGCGCTTCAGGATGCTGTTGACCGCGCCATGGATGATCCGGCGATGAGAAGCCGCATCGGGGCGCGTTTTGGCGAAGGCGGCGGCTGGCAGCCCGGCATGATCTGATCCGTCTTCATTTCTTCAACCCCTGCATTTTTTCACCATGCCATCCTCCTCCCCCCTTCAAAATCGTGTGGGCATCGTCACCGGCGGCGCCCGTGGAATCGGCCAGGCCATCGCCGCAAGGCTGCTTGGAGACGGTGCCTCGGTCTGTCTCTGGGATATTGATGACGCGGCGCTAGCGGAGGCCTGCGCCGAGCTCGACGCCCCGGGGCGGGTTGCCACGGCGAAGGTGGATGTGACCCGTGCCGATTCCGTGGAGGCCGGCGTGCAGGCAGCCCTTGCGGCCTTTGGAAAGATTGACCTGCTGGTCAACAATGCAGGCATCGCAGGCGCCAATGCAAGGCTTTGGGAGACCACGCCGGAGGAATGGCGGCGTGTTGTTGAGATCAACCTGAACGGCCCCTTCTTGTGCTGCCGCGCCGTGGTGCCGCAGATGCTGAAGAACGGCTACGGGCGGATTGTGAACATCGCCTCCATCGCGGGCAAGGAGGGCAACCCCAACGCCGCCCATTACAGCGCCTCGAAGGCCGGTGTGATCGGCCTTACCAAGTCCCTGGGAAAGGAGCTGGCGACGTCCAACATCGTGGTCAACTGCATTACGCCGGCGGTGATTGAGACGGACATCCTCAGGCAGCTGACGCAGCAGCATGTGGACTACATGCTTTCCAAGATCCCTATGGGACGCTTTGGCCGGAAGGAAGAGGCGGCGGCCCTGGTCGCCTGGCTTTGTTCCGAGGACTGCTCCTTCACGACAGGCGCCGTCTTTGACCTGTCCGGCGGGCGCGCCACCTACTGAAGACCTGCCGTCACAGCAGCTCGTCCACAAAGCGTTTCGGATCGAAGGTCTGGAAATCCTCCACGCGTTCGCCGAGGCCGATGAAGCGTGTGGGGACGCCGAGCTCCTGCTGGATGGGCACCAGCACGCCGCCCTTGCCGCTGCCGTCGAGCTTGGTGACGATCAGGCCGGTGAGCGGAATCGCCTTGTGGAACTCGCGCGCCTGCTGAAGGGCGTTCGAACCTGTGGTGGCATCGACCACGAGGATGACTTCATGGGGGGATGTCGGGTCCTTGCGCCCGAGCACCCGGTGGACCTTCTTCATCTCCTCCATCAGGTTATGCTTTGTGTGCAGCCTGCCTGCGGTGTCGCAAAGCAGGTAGGCGGCCCCGGTTTTGAGGGCCTTTTCATAGCCTTCAAAGCAGACGGCGGCGGGATCACTGTTCGGCGGCCCCTTGACGAGCGGGATGTCCAGGCGTTGCGACCAGACTTCCAGCTGCTCCACGGCGGCGGCGCGGAAGGTGTCGGCTGCGGCGAGCACAACGCCATGACCTGCCTTTTGCAGAAGATGGGCCAGCTTGGCCGTCGAGGTTGTCTTGCCGACTCCGTTGACACCGACGATCAGCAGAACCTTGGGCCTGCCGTCAGCAAAGGGGGTGAGCGGTTGTACGTTTTCCGGCAGGATCTTGCGCACGTGTTCCCTGGCGACCTGGATGATGTCCGCACCATGCAGCTTGCGCTGCCTGCCCTGGAGGTCGCTGACGATCTCAAGGGCAAGCCTGGGGCCGAGGTCACCTGAGATCAGGGATGCTTCAAGTTCATCCCAGTCGATGTCGGGCTTGGTGAAACGCTGGAGGAGGGATTTGAAAAAACCGGCCATGAGAGGGGCCTTCATGCCGCCAACTTGGTGTCAGGTCAACCTGACGCCATGAGAGTGACCGGTTTCGAGTCCGTCGGTCATGGCTTCCGCACTTCGACTCCGGCCTCCTTGGCGACTGCCTCCTTTTTTTTCTCGACGGCCGAGGACGCCACTTCGAGAAGCTTTGGAGCCTGGCCTCCCTTGGGAACGAAATTGAGGGCGACGCCGTTGATGCAGAAGCGGCGTTTGGTCGGCGTGGCGGCCGAGACGCTTTCCCTTTCAAACACATGCCCCAGGTGGGCGCCGCAACGTTTGCACAAGGTCTCCACGCGGATCATGCCATGGGAGTTGTCGGGCCGTTCAAGCACGTTTTTGGCGGTTGAGGCGTCGTAGAAGGAAGGCCAGCCGCAGCCCGAATGGAATTTTTCCTTGGAGGTGAAGAGCTCGGCCCCGCAGCAGACACAGTAGTAGGTGCCTTCGCCCTGCTTTTCGAACTCCTCGTAAACCTGGCCGAAGGGACGTTCGGTACCCGCCGTACGGGTGACGCGATACTGTTCATCGGTCAGGCGTTTCTTCCAATCATCTTCCGTGAGTTTGATCTCTGGCTGGGGCATGGCTTTCTCCTTGGCTTCGGCTGGTTTGTCCTCGGCGCAGGCGCTGACGGAGACGAGGGCAAGGGTGCAGAGCGTGGCGAAGGTGGTTTTCATGACAAAGGTCTTCCGCATGTACGACTGATGAGCAGCCTTGTTATTCCCAATCTTTGAGAAAGTTCAAAAACCTGCCTGCCATAGGCTGGTCGGCGGAGGTGAACGATGGGGACAAGAAAAAGCGCCCGGTGTTCAGGCCGGGCGCTTGGCAGGATCAAAGCCGGAAATTGATCATTTTTCAACCCAGCGGACGGCTTCCATGAGCAGTTCGCGGGCGGAGTCGAGTCCAAGCTTCTGTCGGATGTTGGCCTTGTGGGCGTCCACCGTTTTGGAGCTGAGGTTGAGCTTGGCTGCGATGGAATGAGAGTCCATGCCGCGGCCGACCATCTCGAAAATTTCGAGCTGGCGGTCACTGAGCAGCCTGCCGGGTTCGCCACGGGCTCCAGCCGCTCCACGCAGACCGTTGCCGGTAACGATGCTGCTGAGCAGGTTGGCGCTGAAGACGAAGCCGCCTGCGGCGACCTGCCTGATGGCCATGAGCACGCGGGCGACGGGCTCCGTCTTCATCAAGTATCCCATGGCGCCGGCGCGGAGACATCTCTCTGCGTAGACGTTTTCGTCATGAACGGAGAAGACGAGGATGGCGACGGAAGGCGCCTCCTGCTTGATCTTCTTGATCAGGTCGACAACGCCCCGGTCGTCTTGGGCAAGATCCATCAGGAGAACATTCGGTGGATCCTGCTTCATCTGCTCGGCGGCCTTGTCCACGTCTCCGGTGATCCCGGTGACCTGGATATCCTCCTGGCCTTCAAGCATTTTATTGAGTCCTTCGACAACGATCGGATGCGCGTCGAGGATGAAGAGTTTCTGTTTCACGGTGTTGGTTTCTTTATCTGGGTTGGTTTGGGCCGCCACCAAAGGCGTCAAAGGGTTTGGATGGGAAGAGTGTTAGGAAAATGAGGAAGATCGACGCTCTAATTAACTAGCGGTTACGAATGCCAATCAGGAAGAGTATTCAATTATTTTTGTGAGGTATTTCGCGTTATTTTTGCAATAGCCTAGCTTTGGTATCGACATTGATCAGTATAGCCCTGATAAATGCTCAGGCGTATAAGAGGTGGCTTTGGCGGCTCCTGCGGAAAGATTGAGTGTAGCTTTGCCATGAATGGATGATCCGGGCGGGTGATTCACCCCGCCGCAGCCCATGGAGGAGTTCTTCACTGCCAAAAACCTTGTTGAAAAGGCTGATTTTGTCTGCGGACATACGGCTGAGGACACGCCCTTTCGTGAGGTGGTTCAGGGTGCCCAGCATCATGACGTCCAGGGCGGTCAGGTCGGTCTGGGCTTGGGGGTGGATGCCCAGCCTGACTCCCCCGAAACCATGGCGTGAGTACGGGGAAAAGCTGATGCCTGAAGCTCCGAAGCTGCGGCAGGCTTCAAGCATCGCCTGAGGAGACACTCCGCTGCCGCCCGCGTAGCCGAAGGGGTTTTCCGTACCGATGCCGACATCTACGGCGGAGGCTCCGCCCAGAATGCCAGTCGCCACATAGTAAAAAGGTGAGGTGGCATGCGGGATATTCGGGGATGTGGCGTGCCAGCGCAGGCCGGTCTCACGCCAGGTCATGCTACGGTTCCATCCCTGCATTTTGACGACGGTGAGCCGGGGTGAGCGGGATGCCCAGCCGTGGGCGGTGGTCATCATGGCCAGTTCGCCAACCGTCATGCCATGGACATAGGGAACAGGGATCTGACTGACGAATGATTTCCATCGTGACTCCACCGGTGGGCCTTCAACACGCCAGCCACCCATGGGATTTGGACGGTCCAGCACGACGAAGGCCTTGCCCTGTTCGGCGGCCGCCTCCATGGCGACAACCATGGTGCTGATGTAGGTGTAGCTGCGGCAGCCGATGTCCTGCACGTCAAAAACGAGGGTGTCGATGCCTGCAAGCTGCTGGGGCGTGGGCTTGCGTGTGGGGCCGTAAAGCGAATGAACCGTAAGTCCTGTCACCGGGTCGCGACGGGTGGCGATGTGCTTGCCGGCTCCGACGGTGCCGTCGATGCCATGTTCGGGGCCGTACAAGGCGACAAGACCCGATCCAAGGGCTCGCTGCATGGCCACCCGGGACATGACACCGTGGCTGGTGTAGGCCGTGTGGTTGGTGATGAGGCCGACGCGACGCCCGCGCAGCAGGTCAAAGCCCCTGGACGCCAGCATGTCGATACCCAGCATGAAAGGACCGCTTGGGGCGGTCTGGATGGTCTGCGGGGCGGGGGTTAACTGGCAGCCTGTCAGGGCAGCCAGGCTGGAAGTGGTCAGGAAAGATCGGCGGCTGGGCATGAAATGACGCATTTGAGGTGGAGGTCATGTTGACCGCCAGCACATTCTTACGTCACTTCACCGCTCAGGGGGCGTCAGGCCTTCTGCTTTTTCCCAGTCCCGCTTTCCTCAGGCTTCTTCGGCTCAGGAAGGAGGAACTTGGTCACTCCTGGCTGGGGCATGGGGGTGGGCGTGAAGCTGTCCGTCCATTTGAGGTTGTCAGGAGCGAGGTCCTGGGTGCAGGCAAGCATCTGGTCCCAGGTGATGAGCTGGCCGGTGTAGGCCGCCTCACGCCCCATGATGGCCACCAGCGTGGAGAGCATCATGCGATCTCCGTCGTTGATGACGGAGCCCTTGCGGATGGAGTTGAAGAGGGCCTCGTGCTCGAGGTCGTACATGTTTTTCTCTTCGCCGCGGAAGCGCCAGCGCTTGGGGCCGTCGATGAAGGGGGCGCCGCCCTTGCCGATGATGAGGGCGCCCTTTTCACCGCGGATGATGTCCTGGTTGTGGCCCTGGCAGCCCTTGATCTGGCGGCTGGCCATGTTGCAGATGATCCCGTTCTCCCATTCATAGGCGGCATGGAAGTGGTCGAAGATGTTGCCATCCTCGGCCTTGATCTGGCGGCCGCCGGTGCCAATGCAGCTCATGGGGGGCTTGTCACCCATGGCCCAGCAGACTTTGTCGACGCTGTGTACGGCTTGTTCGACGAGGCTGTCGCCGCTAAGCCAGGAGAAGTTGTACCAGTTGCGTACCTGCCATTCGACATCGCTCATGCCGGCGGGGCGGCCGCTTGCCGGTGGCATGGGCTTGACGGGGCCGGTGTGGTAGGTGGCATAGACGCTGGTGATCTTTCCGATGTCGCCGCCCAGCGCACGCTTGAAGGCCTCGATGCGCGAGGTGCTGTAGCGCCAGCAGAATCCGGCGACGAGGTTGAGCTTCTTCTCGCGGGCCTTGTTCACGGCAGCCATGGCCATGTGATAGCCGATGGAGTCAACAGCCATCGGCTTTTCACAGAAGATGTGCTTGCCGGCGTCCACGGCGGCCTGGAGGTGAACGGGGCGGAAACCGGGAGGACTGGCAAGCAGGACGACGTCCACGCCGCTGTCGATGAGCTTCTGATAGGCGTCGATGCCGACAAACTTTTTGTCAGGCTTGACGTCCACCCTGTCTGGGAACTTCTGGGAAAGCGAGGCGATGCTGCCGTCAATCTGCTTCATGTCCACGTCAGCCATGGCGACGAGCTTTCCATTGTATTCCGCTCCGAGCGCCTGGGAGGCTGCGCCGGTGCCGCGTCCGCCGCAGCCGACGAGACCGATGCGGAGCGTTTCGTGGGAGTCCGCCTTCTGCTGGGCCCTCAGGGTGGTGGCTGCGGTGATGACGGCGGTGGTCTGGACGAAATTGCGGCGGTTCAGGACGGAGGACATAGGAAACGAGTAATCGTGTGGCTCCGGGAATACCTTTCAGCATCCTTGGATGATGCCTTCCCGGCAATGGAACAGCCTCAGGCCCTTGCGGGAAACCACCCGACAAAGATCCTGAGGCTGCTGCAAGAAACGAGGGCCGGCAAAGCCCGCTGCTTACTTGCTGTTTTCGGCGAACTGCGCGTCAAAAACAATCTTGCTGGGCGGGAAGTCCAACCTCTTGACATAGGCGCAGGACTCGGTGGCACCAAACTCTCGATCCATGGCGCCGTCCTCCCATTCGACGCTGAGCGGGCCGTTGTAGCCGATGTCGTTCAAGGCACGGATGATGCGCTCAAACTTGATGTCTCCACGTCCGACAGACTTGAAGTCCCAGTAGCGGGCGGGCTTGTGGAAGTCCACATGACCGCCAAAGACCCCGGCTTCGTCACCCAGGTTCCAGGCCACGTCCTTCATGTGCACGTGGAAGATGCGGTCGGGGAACCTGCGGATGAACTTCTCATAGTTCACGCCCTGGTAGCCGAAGTGGCTCGGGTCATAGTTAAAGCCGAAGGCGGGGTGGTAATCGACGGCCTGGAGGGCGCGTTCGGCGCTGGCGATGTCGAAGGCGATCTCCGTGGGATGAACTTCAAGCGCGAACTTCACGCCCTGGTTCTTGAACTCGTCGAAGATAGGGCCCCAGCGGTTGGCAAAGTCCTTGTAGCCGGCCTCGATCTGGCCGGGCAGGTTCGGTGGGAAGGAATAGCAGAGATGCCAGATGCTGCTTCCGGTGAAGCCGTTGACGACGTTGACACCGAAACGCCTGGCGGCCTGGGCGGTCTTTTTCACCTCGGCGGCGGCGCGCTGACGAACGCTCTCAGGGTCTCCGTCGCCATAAATGTAAGGAGGCAGGATCTGGGCGTGACGGGGATCAATGTTGTCGCAGACGGCCTGGCCGACGAGGTGGGTGGAGATGGCAAAGCATTTCATTCCCAATGCGTCCAATTTGGCGCGCTTGGCATCGCAGTAGGCCTGGTCGGCCTTGTCCACCTCAAAGTGATCGCCCCAGCAGCCGAGTTCGACACCGTCATAGCCGAAGGATCGCGCCTTTTCGACGACGGTTTCGAAGGAAAGGTCGGCCCACTGGCCGGTGAAGAGGGTAACGGGTCTGCCCATGAGAGAGAATGAGGTTAGGGGTTTGGGTTATTAAGGGGGGTCGGTCACGACCGATCTTCGATTCTCGAAAGGCGGCCTTGGATTGGCAATAGAAATATCAAACCAAGGAATGCCGGGTTGCAATATCGTGACAATTTGGTTCATATCTTGAGTAACCATGCGACACTTTGCCCCCCTCGTCGCCATCCTGTTGTTATTCCAGGCTGGCTGCTCCACATTTAAAAAGGACGACAAGGTGCTGATTACGGTTTTTTCCCAGGGGAGTGACATGGATTCACCGAAGAGCATCTTCCGTCGAAATATCGAGGGCAGGGAGGTGATCCTGAAGGTTATACCAGAGTTTACCCATAAGAGCATCATTGCATTTCATCCCTTTCCTGCGGATGACGGCACCTATGGCGTAGCCTTGAAGCTAGACTTCAAGGGGGCGAATGCCCTTGAAATCGTGACCCGAATCCGTCAGGGCGAGATCCTGGTGAGCATGGTGAACGGGGCGGTTGTGGACTATGTAACCATCGACGGCGTCGTTAACACCGGCATCTTCACCATCTGGCGCGGGCTGCCGGAGGAGCTGATCGCCATCATGGACGAGGAATATCCCCGTATCAGCGCCCTCAAGAAGTCCACCAAGGACACACCCTACGAGCAGCTGGACATGCTGCCCAGCACCAGCAAGGAAAAGAAGGAGGTGCATGATCGCGCCAAGGACGACGCCAAGAAGGAGGAGAAAGATGCGAAGCGTCGCGCGCGTGGCGAATTTGATCCCGAACCCCCCACTCCCGGAGGGGTCGTTCCCTTGAGCGAGGCGCTCAATGAGGAGCAATAACGCAGAGAAGCCCGCCTGTCTCCTGTTCCCCCCGACACGAGCATGTTAAATAAAATCATTCATTTAACCCAGGAGCTGCTTTCGGCTTACTGGCACGTCATTTTTATTGTCTGTCTGCTGGCGCTGCTGGCAACGTCCCTGGCGGCGTTTGGCATCTTCCGCCGGGGCCGGAGCAAGGAGCGTGCGGATTCGCGCAGAGGCTCAGGCTCATCTTCCAGCTCAGCCCAGCAAAAAACAGTATCATCATCCATGAGGCGCCTGCCTTCGGAGGAATTCCAGGTTTTACGGGACGTTTTCCTGCCCAGGCTGGATGGCAAGGGGCTGACACGTCTGCCGTTTGTCGTGGTGGCGCGGTCGGGCGTTTTTGTCATCCAGCCCCAGCGTGAAAGCGGCTTGATCTCAGGTGGGCCCAAGGATGAGCGCTGGACGGTGATGCATGGAGGCAGGGAGCATTCGTTTACCAATCCGGTGCTGCGCAGCGCCTATCATGCCCGTGCCCTGGCACGTTATCTGGAACTTCCCGAAGCGCTGGTCTGCGGCATCATTTATTTTGACCAGGAGGTCCGGTTTGCCTCCCCTCAGGGCCCGAACGTGCTGACTTCGGGGCTGACGCGCTTCATCATGAGCCACAAGGCCGAGCTTCTGACCGGCGACATGGTGCAAAATGTGTGCGAACGTGTCACCGAGGTTGCTGATTCCGAGGAACTCCGCCGGGAGTATGAGAAGAGAAACTCCAGCCGCCGCCAACGTGCCAGGCGCGAGGCCTCGAATTTGGACTGACAACCTGCTGAAAACGGAACCTGTCGGATCTGGGCAGGCTGGGAAATTCCTGCGGAGCCTTATTTTTAATGCTGTGGTTCTGCAGCCTGACAGCTGGTCACATGAGGCCGACGGAAGGCAGTGCGGCCTGGGGAAAGATCTTTGTCATGTCAATGGCCGGGCCGAAGCAGGCACGCAGCACCTCCGCGAACACGGCACGGTAGTCCGTTTCTGCATGCAAGCCTCCGGGGCCGGGTGTGTTTAAATTGAGATCCTCCTCCGCCTGGATGGGCCACGATCCAAGCACCCGGCCGCCCTTCACCCGGTCGCCCAGGGCCATGAGGGCGAAGCCGCGGCCATGATCCGTGCCAAGGCTGGCATTTTCATAAACACGCCTGCCAAATTCGGTGGTCACCATGACTGTATAGCGGTTGCGATGATCCTTGAGGTCGGTGTCGAGTGCGGCAAGGCCTTCGGCGAGTGTCTGAATCCGTTCAGCCTGGGGGCCTGTGATGCTGCCCTGGAAAAAGTGTGTGTCCCATCCTCCCAGGTCGATGCAGGCCACCTGCAGCCCGAGGCCCGCCTTGATCAGCCGCGCGATTTCACGCAGGCCGGATCCAAAGGAGTCCCGGGGATACTGCGCCCCGTGTTCGGGGCTGCCACCGTCTCCCGGCATGGCTGAGATGCGCCTGAAGAGCTCCAGCGTTTCAATGCCCCGCCTTCCGAGGAGGCCGGGCTCTCCGCCATACATGCCTTCCAGGACCTTGACGATGCCGTCTGCGTCCTGGGTGTTTTTGAAGCCGATGTCCCCGATGCGTTCGAGCACGCTGGCCGCAGGGGCTCCGCGCAGGGATTCCGGCAGGGCAGTTCCAATCGCGACGGCGGACAGGGCTGAAGTGGAGTCCTGCTGGCGCAGAAACCTACCCAGCCATCCTCCACCAGCGGGTGTGCCATGCATGGAGTCACCGTGTTCCATCTGATCCTGGCAGTCGAAATGTGACCCGCTCGTATTGTCCACGCCGACTGACTGCACAACGCCTAGCCGGCCCGATTTGAAGAGGGGTTCGAGCGGCTTCATCGCCGGGTGCAGGGCGTAATGATCGTTGAGCCGGATCGCCTCCCTGGCTGGAATGGCCAGGCCGGGGCGCAGTCGGTGATAGCGGTCGTCGGCATAGGGAACGAACATGTTGAGCGTGTCCGCGCCACCTCGCAGGAACACATGCACAAGGGTGTGGGTTTCTTCCCTGGGAGCGGCGGCGAGAGCTGGTGTGGCGGCGAGGCTGAGCCTGGAGATGAAGGTGCGTCGGTTCATGGCTGGGGAGGTGGGATGCGCATGGCATGCTCAAACGGGTCAACACCGCTGGAAGGCCGGGCTTGCCAGGATGAGGCCGACGAGCCCGGCTTCATCCTGCGACTTGAGCGATTTTTCCTCAGCCTCCGTCGGCGCGCGGCCGACGAGGTGGGGAAACCATCCGGAAGGGGTGAAATGCAGCTGCCTGCGCAGATCGTGAAGGTTGATGCGCACGCCGTTCTGTTTTCCGGCAGCCAGGGCGATGGCGAAGTTCCAGCGCCACATCAGGGTGCCCATCCAAGGCAGTTCCTCGTCAGGATAGCCGTCGGGTGTCGGGTATTGAAACAGGCCGTGCCCCATGCGCTGAAGAGGCTCGAGCAGGGCTTTGTCGGCATGGGCGTCGGCGGCCAGGGCGCGCAGGGCGCTCACCATGAACTTGAAGGGGCGTTTCAGGAGGCGGCCGCGGCTTTCCGCGAATTCCGGTGTGCCAAACAGTACGCGCAGCATGCAGCGGATGTCGCCGCGCGTGCGGGTGAACTCCGCCGCCACGCTGTCCACGGCGCTGGCGGGCGGCTCCATGCTGATGAAGCGTTTGCAGAGCTTGGTTGCGATGTGTTTTGCCGTGCTGGGATGGCCGCAGACGATGTCCACGAGCCGGTCCAGGTCCCTGGCTCCGCCGCCTGCGGGGATGATTTTCCCGAGCACCCGCTTTTCACCGTCGTCATGCCAGTCAGGCCTGAAGAAGGACTCGCCCTGGTTCAGGGCCCAGAAGCGGCTGCGGTCAAAGGTCCAGCCGCTCAGGCAGCGGGCCGCCTCGAGCACGTCCTGCTGGGTGTAGCCTCCGTGCACGCCCATGGTGTGCAGCTCCATCAGCTCGCGGGCATAGTTTTCGTTAGGCTTGTCATCGCTGTCCCTGCGGACCTTGTTCGACCTGCCGTCGAGGTACACCAGCATGGCGGGCGACAGGGCGGAGGCTCGGACGAGGTCGTGGAAGTTCCCGAGCGCATGTCGGCGGATGACGTCGCGGTCGTCGCTGGGCTTCAGGTGGATGCAGTCGCCCTTTTCGAGGTCGATGTTGAGGTGGTCGGTCCAGAACTCGACCATCACTTCAAAAAGCTGCCGTCTGCTGTAGACGGCCCGCAGCAGGGTGTGGCGGGTGATTTCATCGCGCAGCACGTGCTTGCGCCATTCATAGGCGTCACCGGCTGCAAAGTAGAGGCTTTCAAAGCGCTCCGCCCTCAGGTCACAGGCGGTGTCACGGATGCGTTCCGGATGAAGCTGCTCCTCCAGCCATGCTTCGCGGCCCATTTTTTTGACACGCCAGACATCGCCTGGCCAGGGGCCGAAGGCCGCGCGGGAGAGGAGGTGGAAATCCGGGTCGATCTCCGCGCCTGCGGGTGGCGGCGGGAGCTTGGAGGGGATGCCTTCGTCGAAAAGCTCCCGGTTCACCAGGGGCACCAGGCGGTCGCAGGAGCTCAGGCCAAGCGCCGACGCGGCGAGGAAATGTCGGCGTGACGTTTTCATGAACGTTCAGGCTGCGGGCGGCAGGGGTGGTTGTGATGAGCCGATGTCCGCCGGTGCCTTCACAAACCAGGAACGCACCTGGATGCCCCAGCCGATGATGGCGATGAGAGGAAGAATCACCACCCAGCCAACGATGGGAAGAAGCGCGCAGCAGACGAGGGTCAGTCCGCCGAGCCGCACCTGCCGGCAGGGCAGGGCGTCGGGCCAGAGCCGCGAACCGACGACGGAGGCGATGCCGGCGGCGCCGAGAAATCCCCAGGTGATGAGCGCCCCGCCGACGAGCACGGAGAGGGCGCCCATCTTGGGAAGCTTGGATAGGATGGCGATCAGGATCGTGCCGCCGATCAGCGGTGCCAGGCCGAGCAGGAAGCTTTTCAACAGGCCTGCGGAGGCGACGCTGCGGAGGCGGGCGGTTTTCTCCGGCCAGAACCCATGGGCGAAGAGCCAGAGCGCGGGAAGTGAGATGACGAAGGCGGCGGCGATGAGCAGCCAGGTGAGGACGGTGGAGAAGAGCATGGGTGGAAGGAGTTGCGATGGAACTTGGGTCTCCGGCTTAACGGGGCATGTCCGGCCTGGTAACAAGGAATTGTTCAGAACAGTGCGCGGGTGGACGGTGCGGCTGAAATCCTTCGATGACACGCGGCCCTGTCCTGCGCATGGTCAGCCCGTGCCCGTTTATCCGCCCTTCTTTTCCCAGATCATCCTTCACCTCGACGCCACCCACGACGGGGCGATGAACATGGCGGTCGACCAGGCCTGGCTGGAGCAGGCGACGATGCCGGTGCTGCGGGTCTACACCTGGGACCGTCCGACGGTCACGATTGGTTATGCGCAGAACCTGGCCAGGATCCGGGAGGCGCTGCCAGCCTGGCCGGTGGTGCGGCGATGGACCGGCGGCGGCGTGGTGATGCATGAGGCCGACCACACCTACTCCATCATCGTTCCCTCATGCCATCCCTGGGCGCAGGTCTCGGCGGTGGAGAGCTACCGGCTGATTCATGGCTCGCTTGCGGAGGCCCTGGACGCCGGGGGAAGCCCGGGCTGCAGGCTCACGCTTCCGGAGGACGTCATCGAGGGGCCGCTTTGCTTCACGGCGCCGGCGCTTCACGATGTTCTCAGGGACGGGGTGAAGGTGGCGGGCGCCGGCCAGAGGCGTGGCAGGCTTGGCCTGCTGCACCAGGGTAGCGTCCAGCATCTGGTGATCCAGCCAGACTTTTGGTTAGGTTGGGCGGGGCGGCTGGCTTCTGAAGTTTCCGTGCTGCGTGAGGCGCCGCCCGACGTCCTCCTGCGTGCCTCGGAGCTGGCGGCGAAACGGTTCTCCCTTCCCCAGTGGATGTCCGACCGCGAGGATCTGCTTGGCTGATCAGGCGGCGGGCTTTTCCCCGGCCTCGACCGCGGCGGGGCGGTCTCCCGCCATCACGCCGATAAGCATGGCGAAGCAGGATGCCAGGATGCCTGAGAAGGGCTCGAACAGCACGCCGTTGAGGGCCAGCACGGGCGTCAGCAGCAGCACCAGAAACACCAGGCCCAGGAGAAAAAGGTACTTCTTCCAGGCCGCCTCCAGCTCCATGCCAAGCCAGGCGCTGACAAAGGCGAGCAGGGTGTAGAATCCGTACTGGAGGGGCAGGGAAGCCTTCAAGGCGGGTTCGGGCAGCACCAGCAGGCGGGGGAGGCGTGTGCCAAGCCAGCGCGCCGCTTCGGGAAAGACGCCAAAATGATACAGCGCCAGCAGTGGGGCGCAGACGAGGACACCGATGAAGAGGATGACGGCGCGGTTACGGTTCATTCGAGACGGTGGGGGGAGTTGGGACGTCGGGCTGGCGGTAGGACTGGACGATGAGGTCGCTCAGATACCTGTCTGGCGCATCCACGGCTCCTCGATCAAGCACAAACTTGACCTGTCCGGTGCTGCGGGAGACAAGCTGAAGGCCGAAGGCGAAGTCCTTGAAGAGGCTGGCGCACATCGGTTCGACAGCGCTGCCTTCACGGCGGGCGCGCTGGACCAGGGCGGCCACGGCGGCTGGCTCGAACTCCAGATAAAAGCCTGTTTGTTCGGCAAAGCGGGCGGCGAAGGCGCGCACCTCGTCGGACCTGACGTCGGTCTGCATCTTCTCGGCCTCTCTCCGGCACTTATCCAGAGCGGCCTTCGGTCGTGTGATCAGCTCAGCGTCGATGCGGAGGCCGGGCAGGCCGAGGCTTGGCAGCTCGAACTTGAAGTCGCGCAGCACCTTCTCCCAGGCGGTGACGAGGCCGCGGGCACCGGTTTTTTCCTCCACGGCTCTTTCCGCCACCAGTCGCAGCGCCTCGTCTTCAAACACGGCCTGCACGCCATAGGCATGGAACTCGCGCTCATACTGACGGATCAGGCTGCCCTCGCTGTTCTTCATGATCTGGAAAAGGTCGCCGGCGTCCAGGGGGTCGCAGAACACGCGCACGGGCAGGCGGCCGATGAACTCGGCCTCAAAGCCGTAGTCGATGAAGTCGCGGGTGGTGGCCTGGCGCAGCAGGTCCTCCGTGCTCGGCTTTTCCGCCAGGGCCGCGCCGAAGCCGATGGTGGCCTTGGCCTGGCGCTTTTCGATGATCTTCTCGATGCCGGAGAAGGCGCCGCTGACGATGAACAAAATGTTGCGAGTGTTGATGGTCTCACGGCCGGCGTTCCTGCCCTGGCGCATGTCGAACATCATCTTCATCTGGCTGCGGAAGTCGTTCTGCGCATAAAGCGGCACCTCGGTCTCCTCCATCAGCTTCAGCAGGGCCGTCTGCACGCCGCGCCCGCTGACATCGCGGCCGATGCGGCCTTCGCCGCCGGTGGCGAGCTTGTCGATCTCGTCCAGGTAGATGATGCCGTGCTCGGCAAGCTCGATGTTGCCGCCGGCCTTGGCGACGAGGTCGCGGACGAGGTCGTCCACATCGGCGCCGACATAACCGGTCTCGCTGAACTTGGTGGCGTCGGCCTTCACGAAGGGCACGCCGATGAGGTCCGCGATGTGCTTGACGAGGTAGGTCTTCCCGACACCGGTGGGGCCGCTGATGAGCACGTTCTGCTTGGTGAACTCCAGCGCTGGTGATGCCTTGTCGGTGTCGTTTTCACGCAGCATCCGGGCATGGTTGTAATGATCGCAGACGGCGGTGGCGAGCACCTTCTTGGCCTCGTCCTGACGGATCACATAGCGGTCCAGATGCGCCTTGATGTCGGCCGGCCGGTGGCGGAAGTCGAAGGCGGCGCCGATCTTTTCAGGTTCCGGTGCGCTGCCGTCGGATTCAGGTTCGGGCGGCTGGGAGGCGAGGTTGTGGGGTTCGAACCGTGAAAAGACGACCTGGCCGCCGAGGCTGTTCTTGATGAAGTCCTCCAGTTTGCGGGAGATTTCATCCGGCGACGGAGGCTGCTTGGGCGGCGTCGGGGGATTGTCAGAAGGTGAGTCGCTCATGATGCTCGGACATTCCGCCATCCGCTGGCAAGGGCAAGGGCGGAGCAGGGCCGGGGACTTCAGACAATCCGGGAGCGCACATGATCCAGGAGTCCGGTGCAGGCATCCTCGAGGAGGTCAAGCACATGCTCGAAGCCTGCCTCCCCTCCGTAGTACGGGTCGGGTACTTCACGAGCTTCGTGCCGCGTGCAGAATTCACAGAGGAGGCGGATCCTGGCCGGATAAAGTCCGGCGGAATCCAGGGCGAGCAGGTCGGCCTGGTTCTGCCTGTCCATGGCGAGCACGAGGTCGAATTCAGCCAGGTCCGTGGGGTGGACCTGACGGGCCAGATGCGTGAGATCGAGGCCCCGCCTTGCGGAGGCCTTTCTCATGCGAGGGTCGGCGCGCTTGCCTTCGTGCCATCCAGCGGTGCCCGCCGAGTCGATTTCGATGCGGTCCCCGAGCCCGGTTTCCTCCACCAGCCGGCGCATGACGCCTTCGGCGGCAGGCGAGCGGCAGATGTTGCCGAGACAGACAAAGAGCAGGCGGAATTTAGAATCCATCACAAAAAGGTGGTCAGATATTAGGCCGTCCATAGTCCCGGAAGCGGGCGGTGCAATCCTGGCTCGGTTTTCTCAATCTCAATCATTCTGGGGACGCGCAGGAACGCCGAGGACAGTCTGCCCGTCTTCGACGTCCTTCACCACCACGGCCCCTGCGGCGACGAGGCAGCCGCTGCCAAGCCTGAGGCCCTGTCGGATCACGGCACCGGCACCGATGTGGCAGGATTCTCCGATCGTGACATGGCCACAGATGAGGGCACCCGTGGCAATGTGGGAATGGGCCCCGATGTGGCAGTCGTGCTCGACGACTGCGGCCGTGTTGACGAGGACATTGGCCTCCAGTCTTGCCTGGGTGTGAACCACGGCCCTGGGAAGGAGCTGGCATCCTGCGGCGATTTCGGAGCTTGGAGACGTCCAGGCGGTGACATGGGTGATGGTGAGTGGCTGCAGCCCGGCGATCAGAGCCTTCCGGAAAAGCTTTGCCCGAAGCGTGCAGCATCGGGCGGAACCGACACCGATCACAAAATGGGTGAAGCCGAGGCCTGTGAGCTGGGCCAGCTTTTCATCACCGCCAAGGACGGGCACGCCTGACACCTCAGGCAGGCCGGGCAGGGAGTCGAGGATCGCGTCGAAACGTGCAGGAAGCAGGGCTTCCATGAGCGCCCGGCCGTGGCCGCCGGCGCCGATGAGGACGGTTTTCATGACTGAGGAAGGTCGTGGAAGGTCTTGTCGAGAAGCCGGTGGTCGAGCGGAGTCCGGACGATCAGGTCCAGCAGCTTTTCCGAGGCATGGCCGTCGCCAAAGAACATTTCATGGCCTGCGGCGATGGCGCGGAACTCCGGCGTCAGGGCCTTTTGAATGGCGGCAAGGATGGAGCCTGCTGCGAAATCAGGAACGTCGATGACATTGCCCGCCCGCAGCCTGCCCTTCTGCCGGCTGCCGATGTTCACCACGGGCAGGGCGAAGGAAGGCGCCTCGAGCAGGCCGCTGGAGGAGTTGCCGATCATTGCGCCGACTTCACCAAGGATGGAGAAGTAGCCTTCGGGGCCGAAGTTTTCGACCCAGCGCGCCGATGGGTTCGTGTCGCAGAAACGCACAATTCGTTCGCGGATCACGCTGCCGGCCATGTCGGCGTTGGGCATGGTGAAGATCACGGGCCTGCCAGCCTGGCGGAGGGCGTCCAGCAGGGCGTCAGCCTGGGGGCCGGCGGCTTCAAACTCGCTTGTCGTCGGATGCAGCGTCACGAGCAGCGGTGGTGTGGAAAGGTCGAGCTGGAACCTTTTTTCCAGCTCGTTGCGCGGCAGCCGCTGGAGGGAGAGGAGGTTGTCCAGGGAAAGCGCGCCGCAGCAGGTCACGCGCCAGGGTTCCTCACCGAGCTGGATGACACGGCGTCGGTAGGTCTCGGTGGCGACTCCGTGCAGATGACTCATTTTAGTCAGGCCGTGGCGGAAGCGGTCGTCCATGGCCCCTTCGCTCAGCTCTCCGCCGTGGAGGTGAAGGATGGGGATGTTGAAGGGGACGGCGGCAAGGGCGGCGGCAAACATTTCATAGCGGTCGCCGAGCACCACGAGCAGGTCGGGACGGCTGCCGGCGAACACGCCTGCGAAGCCGGTGACGCCTGCGCCCATGGCCCTGGCGACGGCCTCGGGCGTGTCCTCCGCCTGCAGCATGGGAACACGGGCGCTGACGGGAAAGCCGTCCTTTTCGACCAGGTTCACCGTCATGCCGAAGCGTTCCTCCAGGTGCATGCCGGAGGCGAGGACACGCAGTTCGACCTCCTGATGGTCGGCGAGCCGCTGCAGCAGCGGGCGGTAGATGCTGTAGTCGGAGCGGCCGACGCTGACCACGGCCACCGATCTCATGCCAGGTCCTCCCACTGGATGAGGCGGCCTTCGGCGATGTCCACGCGAGCGGTCCTGCCTGGCACCTCGGGAAGGCGTGCGGGGGGGATGCCGGTGCCGGGCCGTCTCAGGACCAGCATCTCCGCGGTGACGCGGGTTCCGGCGGGGATGCTGTGGCGGGCCACCACGCTGCGCCGAACAATCTTTGCCACCGCGAGTTCGGCCTCGCTCGGATGCTTGAGGCCTGTGCCGAGCAGGACCTCGACGCGGCGGATGGCGCGGACCATCTCCGCGAGGTCCGCCGGCTCCAGGGAGGCTTTGTGGTCCGGGCCGGGCATGGCGCAGTCGAGCGTGAAATGCTTTTCAATCACCCGGGCTCCGGCGGCGACGGCGGTCACGGAGGCCTCGATGCCCATGGTGTGGTCGGAATAACCAACGGGGACTCCGAGGGCGGCCTGCATGGCGGCCATGGCGCGCAGGTTCACCGACTCCGGCGGGGCCGGGTAGTTGGAGACGCAGTGGAGGACGGTGATGTCGTCGTTGCCGCAGGCACGGATGGCCTCCACGGCTTCGGCGACCTCATCCAGGGTGCCCATGCCGGTGGAGACAATCATGGGCCTGCCGAAACGGGCGATGTGCTGGAGAAGGGGCAGGTTGGTAAGCTCGCCGGAGGGGATCTTGAAGACCGGCATGCCCAGTTGGTGGAGGAAGTCGGCGCTCTCCTCATCAAACGCCGTGGACATGAAGAGGATGCCTGCTTCCTGGCAGAAACGGTTCAGTTCGGCAAAGGCCTCCAGGGGAAGTTCAAGCCGCTTGAGCATGTCGAACTGGCTCTCGGTCCTGCCGGTGTTCGTCGCCTGGTATTCCGCCTGGGGGGCGTCGGCGGTCACCAGGTGCTTGGCCTGGAAGGTCTGAAACTTCACCGCATCAGCACCAGCCTCCTTGGCCTTGAGGACAAGCTGTCTGGCCAGATCGAGGCTGCCGTTATGATTCACTCCTGCCTCGGCAATGATGAAGCAGGGACTTTCGGGAGTGATGAGAGGGTGCGTGACGGCCATTGAGTGGCAAGGCTAGGGCAGGGAGGCGGAGGTGACAAGCCGCCAGCGCATGGCCCCGGCGGGTCACCAGGCCGTCCAGCCGCCGTCCACCACGAGGTTGTGGCCGGTGACATAGGCGGAAAGGTCGCTGGCCAGGAAGGCGGCCGCCCCTTTGAAATCCTCCTCATGTCCCATGCGCCGCATCGGGGTGCGGCGTTCATAGCGCTCGACAAAGGATTCGCTCTGCCCGCGCCAGATGCCTCCCGGGGTGAGTGCGTTGACGCGCACCTTGGGGGCGAGCAGGGCGGCGAAGTGGCGGGTCAACTGGTTGAGGGCACCCTTGACCGCGCTGTAGGCGGAAGGGGTCTGCATCTGGGTGCCTTCGTAAAGGGAGTTGTCCGGGGCCACGAGGCCGTAGATGGAGGACACGAAGATGACCGAGCCATGGCCGGAGGCTTCCAGAAAAGGTCGGGCTTCCTGGAGGAGGGTGAAGGCTGGATCGAGGCCGACCCGCATGGCCATCTGCCAGGCTTCCAGGCTCTGGGACTCAAAGGGCACGGCCCAGCCGGTGACCTTATCGGTGCCGACAAGTGAGGCGGCATGGATGATGATGTCGAGCCGGCCATGCCTGGCGGCGGCTTCACGGACGGCGGCACGGGTGCCATCGGCATCGGAGAGGTCGGCAGCGACGTAAAAGGCGCTGGCTCCCCCGGATTCCAGTTCGGACACACGGGAACGGCAGCGGTCTTCGTTCAGGTCGAGCAGGCAGACCGTGGCGCCATTTTCGCCGAGGGCTTCGGCCATGGCCGAGCCGAGATGTCCGGCTCCGCCGGTGATGAGGGCCACGCGGCCCTTGAGGTTGGCAAGTTCGGCAAGGGTTTTCATGCGCTGGCCTTTTCCTGTTGGCGTTTCATGAGCAGTTCCACGACGGACCAGTCCATCTCGCTGTCGATGTCCCAGGAGCGTTCCTCCGGCATGATGTAGAGGGCCGTGCCCGGATGATAAAGTGTCGTGTCCGCCATCAGCACCTCCCGCCGCCAGACATAGATGGAGGCGTTCATGTCGTAGCACTGAGGGGCGTCCTGACGGCGAAATACGCCGCCGGGCAGCCTTTTTGCCGTGCGAAACTCGCCTTCGGCGTCCTTTTCCAGCAGGTTGAAATAGGGGGAGCGGCGCGAATGCATGGCGGTGAGCAGGTTCGGGGCGCCCTTTTCCTCCAGCATGGCCACGGCGTTGCGGATGTCTTCAGGACTGCGAAGCGGCGAGGTCACGTCGAGGTCCACCTCGATGTCACAGGTGAATCCGGCGGCCTTTTCGGCCTCCAGCATGGCGTGACGGATGGCCGGAACCTTGCCTGCGGTGTCGGTGGCGAGTTCATCGGGGCGCCGGAGGGGGATCACACCCGGGATCTGGGAGGTGCAGTCGAGGATTTCCGGGGAGTCGCTGCTGACGGCGATGGCGTTGAAGACGCCGCTTGCCACCGCCTGGCGCAGCGTGTGGTGAAGCAGCGGCACGCCCAGCATGGGACGGATGTTTTTGCCTGGCACTCCTTTGGAACCACCGCGGACGCAGACGGTGCAGATGATCTTCTTCATGTGAGTGGTTGAGGTCGGACCCAGCCCTGGCTGGAGATGGAGTGTTCAGCGGCCTGGATCATGCGCAGGACGTCCAGCCCTTCGGTAAAGCTGCAAAGAATGTCGTGTTCGCCTCGAAGCCAAGACCGGTCCTGGGCGAGATAGGTGGTGTTGCGTTCGAGGGTCCAGGACTGGTTCACCTGACCGTCGCAGAGCAGCCGGCAGCCGAGCATGTCCACCTCCCAGGTGTGGCTGCGTGTGTGGACGAGGATGGAGCGGCGCGGGGCGCGGTCGAGGTAGTTGATCTCGACGCTGACCTTGGGGCAGCGTTCAGATTCCCAGAGCAGGCTGACGGTGTCCTCGGTCTCGATCTCCAGCTCGCTGAAATGGCCGCCATGAGCGACGAGACGTTTCCAGGGGCCGAAGAGCCAGAGGCCGAGGTCGAGCTCGTGGCTGAGATCGCGCAGCACACCCCCGCCCTGAGCTTTGGAAGCCGAATAGGTGGTCCGGTAGTCGCGGTCAGGCCGCCAGGTGGACAGGTGCATGCCGACGTAGAGCTGGGCGGACACCGGTTCCTCCTCCTGGAGCGCCTGGCGCAGGGCCAGCACCGCAGGGTGAAAACGCAGATTGTAGGCCACATGGATGCGCTGCCGCACGTCCTGGGGCTGGCTTTCATCCGGGCGGCTGAACAAGGGCTTTTCGATGAGCAGATCGGCGGTGATGCCCAGGTTTTTCAACCTGCGCAGGGTCGAATAATGATTGGAGGTAGCGTTGGCGATCAGCACCTTTTCAGGCTGGTGCACCTCCAGGGCCTCCTCCAGGCAGTTGAAGCAGCGTGTCTCGGGGACCGCATGATGCGTGCAGGCGGCGGTGTCACAGCCAAGTTCA
>JBIJBP010000116.1:0-17178 GCA_044345155.1 Prosthecobacter sp.
GATTCGTTCGGCAGCAGCACCGGACGGTTTGCCTGATGGCGCACGTCTTCGAAGGCATGGCGGCAACGCAGCCCGCTTGTCCCGCAAGATGCGCACAGCGCACTTGCCAACACCTCACGTCCCCCCCGTTCGATGACGAAATCCCCCCTCACCGCCCCACGCTCCTCCTGCGGAGCGAGAGGCCTGCTATGCCTTGTCCTTGCGGCCTCGTTCACACACGCCGCCGACGACCCGCCAAAGCTCGTCCAGCAGTTCCTGGGCAAATACTGCCTCGAATGCCACGACGCCGACGTCCAGAAAGGTGACCGCGCCTTCCACGAATTCACCCTGCCGCTGAAGTCCGTGAACGAGCTCATCGAAGCCCGTGACATCATCGACCAGCTCACGCTCAAGGAGATGCCGCCGAAGAAGGCGGACCAGCCCGGCGATGAGGAACGCATCGCGATGATCCGTGCGCTGCGTGACGGCACCGTTTCTGCCTACGGCAAGTTTCAGAGCACCGGCAGCCGCACTGTCATGCGCCGGCTCTCCAGCCGTGAGTATGAAAGCACCCTCGCCACCCTGTTCGGACGCCGGGTGGACACGCTTGGCCTGACCGCGGACTTCCCCAAGGAGAAGACCGCCGAGCACATCGACACCATCGGCAAGTCCCTCGTCACCTCCGGCTTCCTCGTCGACCAGTACTTCCAGGCCGCCAACCGCCTCGTTGAAACCCGTCTCGGCAAGCCCGCCATGGAACCGAAGGACTGGCGCTTCAACGGCCACTTCGTCCAGTATGAAGAGCTGCAGGGCGCGCACAAAAGCGCCTTCAACTTCCGCTACCTCAACCTCTACGAACAGCCGAACACCGACACCCGCCAGGGCGGCTACGGCCACATCGAGGACTTCAAGCAGGGCGTGCCCGTCTCCGGCCTCTACGACATCGAGGTCGAGGCGACGGCCATGCATCGCGACACCCATTACGACCCCGCCATCTTCGGCATCGACTTCTCCGAACCCTTCATCCTCGGCATCGTGCCCGGCGACGTCACCAAGGGCCACATCCATTATCCCCAGGCCATCGAACCGCTGCTCGCCAGCACCGTCGTGCCCGACAAGGAGCCGAAGTGGTTCAAGTTCCGCGTGTGGCTGGAGGCCGGCCAGACACCGCGCTTCATCTTCCCCAACGGCCCCTACGAATCCCGCTCCTCGGTGCTCGCCATCAACAAGCGCTACAAGGACGAGTTCAAGGCCGATGTCGGCTCCTCCGGCGTCGGTCGCGCCCACATCCTTCTGGAAGGCAAGCTCCCCCACATCCGCATCAGCGAGATCAAGATCCACGGCCCCGTGCCGGAAAAGCCCGGCAGCGCCGAGGAGGTGGCCGTGTTTGGCAAGGACGGCTTCCAGGAAGGCCGTGCGCTCGAGCAGCTCTACGCCTTCGCGGAAAAGGCCTACCGCCGCCCGCTCAACGACGCCGACCGCCAGCCCATCCGTGCCCTGCATGAAAAACGCCTCGCCGAAAAGGCCTCCCCCCGCCAGGCGGCCCTCGATGCCCTCAAACTCATCCTTTGTTCGCCCAGCTTCCTCTATCTCAGCGAAATCACCGACGAAAAGGACAAGGCGCTCAAGCCCCACGACCTCGCCTCCCGCCTCTCCTACGCCCTCTGGACCGCTCCGCCCGACGAACAGCTGCTCGCCGCCGCCAGCTCCGGCAGACTCACGCAGTCCGCGGAACTGAAGAAGCAGATCCTGCGCATGCTCGCCGACGAACGCATCAGCGGCTTCGTCAACGGCTTCCTCGACAGCTGGCTGAACCTTCGCGACCTCGGCTCCCAGCCTCCGCCGCGTGAGGTGGTGCGTTTCTACTACGCCGAGGACCTGCCCACCTCGATGAAGGATGAGGCCCGCCTGTTCTTCCGCGATCTGCTGAAGAACAACGGCTCCGTCGCCCAGTTCATCGACTCTCAACACACCTTCGTGGACAAGAAGCTCGCAAAGCTCTACGACCTGCCCGAACAAAAAACGCTGCGTCTGGCCGACGGTTTCCAGAAGGTCAGCCTCCAGGGCGGCAGTCACCGCGGCGGACTGCTCGGCATGGCCGCCGTGCTCACCGTCAGCGCCAACGGCGTCGAAACCTCGCCCGTCACCCGCGGCGTCTGGGTCACGGAAAACATCCTCGGCATCCCGCCGCCCCCGCCGCCGGACGTCGTGCCCGCCATCGACCCCGACGTCAGCGGCGCCACCACCATCCGCGACCGCCTCGCCAAGCACCGCGCCGATGCCGCCTGCGCCGAATGCCATCGCAAGATCGACCCCCTCGGCTTCAGCCTGGAGACCTTCGATCCCGTCGGCCGCTGGCGCAGCACCTATCCCAGGCCCAGGAACAGCAAGGCCCCGGCCCCGAAGATCGACACCACCGGTGAGTTCCCCTCCGGCGAGACCTACACCGACTTCGCCAGCTTCAAGAAGGTCATCCGCGACACCCGCGAGGATCACTTCACCCGCCACCTCATCCGCCAGGTCCTCTCCTACTCCACCGGACGTCTCATGGAGCTCAACGACGACCTGGTCATCGACGATCTCCAGGTCAGCGTGAAGAAGCAGGGCCTCGGCCTGCGCACGCTGCTCGTTGAATGCCTGATGAGCGAGATCTTCCGCTCCAGGTGACCTTCCGGCCTCGCGATGTGACAAGGGGCATCGGCGGCGGCAGCCGCCCTTGAGGTTGTTCCTGTAGGTTCGCCCCCCGGACGACGTTGGTGCATTCCGCCCATGAATCGCCTCCTCGTCCTGCCCGCCATCGGCCTGTTGAACTTGTGGTTCGGCGAACTTCATGCCGAGAAGCTGACCGCCGGCCTCCTCATCGTCGGCGGCACGGAGTCCGGCTGGGCGGCGGCGGTCCAGGCGGCCCGGATGGGCTGCAGGTCGATCACCGTCGTGCATGACGGGCCGTGGCTTGGCGGGCAATACACCGAGCAGGGGCTCGTTTGCGTGGATGAGAGCAAAGGCACGGGCGAGTTCGGCTGGGGGCCGGCCTGGCATCCGATGAAGCGCTCCTTTCATCGCTTCGGCCTCTTCAAGGAACTGATGGACCGCATCGAGGCCTTCAACACGCGGAAATACGGCTCGCCAATGCCAGGAAAGCCCATGCACGGACCCACGACGTTTCGACCTGCCGAGGCGGAGGCGATTTTCCGCGAAATGCTCCAGCCCTGCATCACCAGCGGGCAGGTGACGCTGAAACTGAATCACATCCCCGTCGCGGCGTTGAAATCAGAGAACCAGGTCACCGGCATGATCTTTCGTTCGGACAAGGGCGAGACTTTGGAGGTGACGGCTGCTGTCACCATCGACGCGAGCGACTGGGGCGATGTCGTGCAGCTCAGCGGCGCCGGGTTCGAGGTCGGGCCGGACCCGAAGTCACGCTACGGCGAGCCCCATGCGCAGGAGGATGTCTCCGCGATTCCGCCTAACGAGATGAACCCGCTCACATGGACTCTCATCGTCGAGGAAGGCAGGACGGACACCCCGCTCCCCGCGCCACGGCACTACGATGAACGGCGTTATCTCCGCAGCACCTCGTTTGGACGCAGGGACGCCGCGAAGCTGGAGTGGGATCACCCGGTGAAACTCGGCAGCAACTCGCCCTGGCCCGCGAAAGGAAGCGAGAGCAAACGCCAGGGCACCATCCTCAGCATGCGCCGCATTGTCGAGGGCACCACGAGCAGGGATGGCATCACCAGCGCCCTCATCTGCTACTCAAACGGCCAGGACTATCCGCTGGAGCGCCTGCCTCGTCATGTGTGCGAAGCGCTGGAGGCCACCGAAAGCGGAGCGTCGAGGAAGAACCTCGTCCTGATGAACCGCGAACAGCGCCAGATCGTGTTCGAGGACTGCAAGGCGCACTCGCTGGGCCTTTTGCATCATTTGCAGACGACCGTTCATGATCGCGCCAGGGACAAGGCCAACAGCCTGCGTCACTACCACCTCAGCACGGAATTCGGCACTCCCGATCAACTGCCGATGAAGCCCTACATCCGAGAGAGCCTGCGGTTGAAGGCGCTCTACATGATGCGCGAGCAGGACAGCCTCATGGGCGAGGCCGCCAAGGCCGCGAAGGAGACCTTTGCCACGGTGATGTATCCCGACTCCGTCTTCGCCTGGCAGTTTCACTACGACTTCCACGACACAGGGCGTGCCTATTTGAAGGGCGGGGGCGGCTCCGGCCCGTGGACGCACTACGGCAAGCCCGGGCGCGACATCCACCAGCTCAGCGAGCGCAGCGTCTTTCCCCTCCGCAGCCTCATCCCGGTGAAGACCGACGGCCTCATCGGCGCCCAGGGCAACGTCGGCTTCAGCAGCATCGTCAGCAGCGCCGTGCGTCTCCACGATCACCGCGTGCACATCGGCCAGGCCGCGGGTGCCCTCGCCGTGCTCGCCATGAAGCATCAGAAGCAGCCGCGCGATCTCGCCTGGGACCGTGCCCGCCTTGAGGAAATCCAGCACGCCCTCTGCGGCGGCACGGAAGGTACTCCAATGCTCCTCTGGCCCTGGCGGGACCTTCCCGCGGATCACGCCGCGTTTGTGGCGATCAATCGTTTGAGCGCCAGAGGCCTCATTCCCGCCGCGCGAGACGAAGTGGACTTCAAGCCCGATGCACCGGCGACGAACGAGTGGCAAAAAGACGTATTGCTCCGCTGCGGCCTGGATATGCCGGCGGATGAAAAACTCACGCGAGGCCAGTTCGCGGCCCTGCTCTGGCAAAAGATCGAAAAACTGCCTGCCAAGCCCTGGATGCGCCAAAAACCCGATGACGCCGATGCCGATGGCATGACCGATTCGAATGACCCGACGCCATTCGGTGCGTTGGAGTCACGATTTTAGACAGTTGAGCGTGGCAGTCAGTCGAATGATGAGCACTAGATCAGAATGAAAAAGGTCTGGCCATTTAAAGAAGCTGCCAACATCGCGACATTTGTGTCCAAGCATCTCTTTTCGGGCAATGCTATCTGTTACGCCTACCATGACTGGGAAGATGGCTCGTGGCAGTTCCTCCCCAACAGGGGCACCCAACAATCTGACGTAATGTTGGTGTGTTTGGAGGATGTGTATAAACTCGACACATCCATCGGTGAGCTGGCTGACTTGCCCCCTGGCTGGATGGCAAAACGAGACGGGCCATTTTCACCGTGGTCACGTTCAAAAGATCATCCTTATCCAGTCTTTGCAGATGATGGCTACTATCTGGATGATGCGACACAATACGAACGGCTCTATCCTGACATATGCCAGATTCCCAAAGAGCTGGATCGGAAAACGCTGAGAGCAGGCGATCTGGTAAAGCTGATTTTCCGCTTCGCGAATGAATGGTCTCCCAGAAAGGACAACGAATGCGAAAGAATGTGGGTGCAGGTGCTTGCCGCAGATGAATACGATCTGAACTACCAAGGGAAGCTGCTAAACACACCACACCTACATTCAGCGATTGGTGAAGGTCACAAATTATGGTTTCATCCTCTTCATGTCTTTGCTCTGGAAAGAGCAGGGGACCAGATTGAGTAGTGCCTTCACCCCGCCGTCCCGCTCAGCCACCGAACCCTGAGGGAACTGACACAGTGCATACTGTCTTTGGAGGGAAAGCGAGGCTTTCCAATCTTTGCCTTGGCACCTCATGGACGGCTTTCGCCCATGCTTTCACTTCGCCGTTTTGAACGGCAGCGGATCCGTCTTCAGATAAGGCCGCAGCGCCTCAAAGCGGAAGTCGATCTCAGCCACTTCGTCGTCCGTCAGCTTCAACTCGGAGAAGATCGGCCTGTCGGGGATGCTCCGGTTTGGACCGTACTGCCGCGAGATCATGTTCCTGAAGACGCCGCGCCTCTTCCACAGGTGCAGCTGGAAGCCGCGCAGGTCGCCGCCGGGCAGATGCTGGCCCAGGTTGAAAAGCAGCATGAGCTTCGCATGGATGTCGCGCACGGCATCTGCATCCCGCCCCTCCTCCATGAGGTTCCAGAGCCGCGTCAGCACGTCGGCATACACCGCCCTCTCGGTAATCAGCCCCTCGGTGCCAAGATGCGATTCATAAAGCCAGCCGTGGGCGCCCCGGGCGCTGAAGACACGCCGGATCGTGGGTTTGGCGGCGCAAAGCTCCCGGGTGCGGACGATGATCGGCGCGGCCTCCTCCTTGATGTAGCCGAACTGCGGAAACTCCCTCGCCAGTTCGGTCATGAGCCGCACCGAAGGTACCGGGCCTTTGTAGGCCACCCCGCCGGTCGTCTGGAAGATGACAGGACGTTTCGCCACCTTCGCCAGCTCGCGCCAGTACCGCCGCAGATCCTCCTCCGTGAGCCCCGAATCCGGCGGGCGCGAGATGATCGCCGCAGGCGCCAGCTTCTCGGCATGCCTCGCATACACGAGCATCTCCTCCGTGTTCCGCCCCTGCACGCCGAGGCACAACGCCGATGTCTTGAAATCGTGTGAAGTCTCCGCGAGCACTTCCATGCCCCGCATCTTTTCCTCCATCGTCAGCAGGTCCACGCTGTCGCCCGACTGAGGCCAGATCATGCCCGGACAGCCGCCCCAGTCGACAAACCGCGCCTGGTTCGCCAGCACCTCATTGTCCACCGCCCCCGTTTCCGTGAACGGCGTCGACAGGATCGGAAACGGCCCGCGCACCCTCGGGTCGGCGTCCGCAGCCTGCGCGCCACGTTTCTTGTCCACGCTCAGCAGGCTGCCAGTCCACAGGGCTGGAACAAGCGAAGCCGCCGTCCCGAAGAGTTGTCGTCTTGTGCTGTGTCTCATCATGGGTTTCATCCTTATCCATCAAAACAGCCCCGGGCTGGAAGCACAAAACACTTCCAGCTCAGCTCCATGCCAGCACATGAAAAGCGCCTTCCTCGCCTGCCTCATCCTCACGACCGCCTGCCAGATTCAGGCCAAGGACACCGCCGAAAACATCGAGCAGGCCTGGGACATCGCCTGGAGCCGTTTCTATCTCCCCGGCGTTCAGACCTTCGGTGACTACCTGAGCAGCTATGAAAAAGGCAGGGAGCAGGCGCATCTGCCGACCGCCGCCGAGGTGAGGCGGCAGTATCCCAATCCCTGCGGCTACAGCACGGGCATGGAGGACGGCGCGATCCTTGGCGGAGCGATGCTCAGCGTGCTCTGCGACCGGTTTGCATTCACGAAGGATGAATCGCTGCAGCAGAAGGCCGCAAATGTCTTCGCCGGGCTTGAGCGCTGCGCCACCGTGCATGGCGTGAAGGGTTTTGTGGCACGCAATGTCTGCCCGGAGGATTCCAAAAGCACGTACATCAACTCCTCCCGCGACCAGGTCACCCATTTTGTTCACGGCCTCTGGCAGTATTCCCGCAGCCCGCTGCCAGACGAGGCCACGAAGCAACGAGTCCGCGTGATCCTCGGCGAGGTGGCGGACCGCATGACCGCCTTTGTCACGCCCGAAAACGACTACGACTTCTGCCGCGCCGACGGCACGCGCTGCCCTCTCGGCATCTGCCGCATGTGGAAGGTGCAGCCTCATGAGGCCGCGCGCCTGCCGATGATTTATGCGGCCGCCTGGGACGTGACCCGGGAAGAACGTCACCGCGTTCAGTGGCGGAAGTACGTCGCTGAAGCCGTCGCGCAGTCCGCGAACCCCGGTGAAAACAAGCCCGCCTACGCCCTGCTCCAGAACCAGTGCTCGCTCGAGCTTCTGCATGAGCTGGAGACTGATGCGGATCTCCGGGATCAAATCCAGCGTCACATGATCCATGTTCGCGACCTCGCCGCGAAACGCTTCACCAGCGTGATCCGCCAGCTCGCGGAAAAGAGCCCGGAGGAGATGCGCATGACCGGCCCCGACTGGCGCACGGTTCCCGTCTGGAAAAACCAAAGGGGCTACCCCAACCCCCAGTGGGGCCCGTTTCGTGAAGTCTGGCACCTGACTCGTGAGGCTGGCGAGTCCGCGCTCATCCTGCTCATGGTCGAGCCGCCTTCACTTACCGCCGGCCAGAAGGGCGCCCTGAGTGAACTCATCGGCGGCTTCGACTACGACCACAATGCCAGCTGCGGCATCCTCTACCATCTCGCCGCCTTCTGGAAGGCGCGTCGGCACGGCCTGCTGGAATGACGGGAAGGATTTCGCCAAACCAACGTTTGCACAAGCATGCGCCAACCGCTGTCATGCCTGCTCCTTTCGCTCTGCCTGCCCGCCTGGTCCGCCGAGGTCATCCCCCTCGGATCCAGGAGAGAACTGCTCGTCGATGATCATCTCATCGCCTCGAAGTCCGGCGTGGAGCTGAGGCTGCACAAGCCGCAGGCCCGGGACGTGGCGCTCGTCTGCGACGCCCCCTGGGAGGGCAACACCTCCGGCTACTTCACGCTCATCCAGGACGGCCCGCTGTTCCGCTGCTACTACCGCGGCACGCATTTCGACGAAAAGCTGAAGAAGGGAGCGCACGAGGAGCTGACCTGCTATGCGGAAAGCCGTGACGGCATCACCTGGACGAAGCCGAAGCTCGGCCTGGTCGAGTTCCAGGGCTCAAGGGAAAACAACATCATCCTCATCGGCGCAGGCTGCCACAATTTCACGCCCTTTCTCGACACCCATCCCGGCTGTCCGCCCGAGTCGCGTTTCAAAGCGCTCGCTGGCATGGGCGACAACACAACCCGCAAGCAGAAGCCAAGCCTCCAGGCCTGGCACTCCGCAGACGGCATCCGCTGGTCGCGCATGAGGGACCAGCCGGTGATCGACGCCGGTGCGTTCGACTCCCAGAACCTCGCCTTCTACGATGCGGAGCTCGGCGCCTACCGGGCCTACTGGCGCTACTTCACCGGTGGTTATACCGACGAGCGCGGCTGGAAGCCAAAGGGTGTGCGCGCCATCCGCACCGCCACCTCCAGGGACTTCTTCAACTGGCAGGACCTGACCAACCTCGCCTACGGGCCCGATGCCCCCGAGGCGCAGCTTTACACCAACGCCGTTCGCCCCTATTTCCGCTCCCCGCACCTGCTGCTCGGCTTCCCGACCCGCTACGAGGCGAAGCATGAGCAGGTGGAGCCGGTCTTCATGACCAGCCGGGACGGCGTGAACTTCAGGCGCTGGGAGGAGCCGTTGATCCCCATCACCGCGCCGAAGGACCGCGACGGCAACCGCAGCAACTACATGACCAACGGCCTGCTCCAGCTCCCCGGCAGCGACCGCGAGCTGTCTGTCTATGCCACCGAGGCCTACTACACCGGCCCTGGCAGCCGCATCCGCCGCTTCACCTTCCGCATGGACGGATTCGTCTCCGCATCCGCAGCCGGCAGGGGCGAGGTCATCACCAGGCCCTTCAGCTTCACCGGCTCCCGGCTCCTGCTGAACCTCGTCAGTCGTGGAGAAACCCTCATTGAGCTGCAGGACGAGGCCGGGAACGCCCTGCCAGGCTTCACGCTCGCCGACTGCACACCGCTGAAAGGTGACTTCATCGACCATGCCGTGGCCTGGAAGGGCGGCAGCCTCCAGCAGTTCACCGGCAAGCCCGTGCGTCTGCGCTTCAACCTGGCCGAAGCCGATTTGTTCGCGCTTCAGTTTGCCCCCTGAAACTGGCACGAACATGAAGTCGCTCCTCCTTGCCTTCTGGCTCCTCGCCTCGCTCCAGCACGTCGTTCATGCAGCGCCGTGCCTGCATGTGGCAGCGCTCGATTTTGAGGTGCTGCCGGACAAGGGCGGCGTCACGGCCAGCAAGGTTGGCGCTCTGGTTCGTGAGGTCGCCGGGCCTCTGCGGACCACGGTGACTCTGCTTGAGGACGGCGGCAGGCGCGTGTGCCTCGTCACGCCGCACATGAATTCTCCGAAGGGCGCGAACATCAGCCCGCTGATCCGCCGCACCGCCGCGCAGGCGCTCAACATGCCCGAGGAAAACGTGCTGCTCATGCTTTCTCACAACCACACGGACTTCAATCTGGTCAGCAATCATCTCGAAGCCTCGGTGACCTACCGCCTCGCTCCGGGCGAACTGCCGGAGCCCCGGCTTGTTCCCGCCGGAAAGGACTTCCTGCAAAAGCTCGCCAGCACCGCAGGGCGGC
Organism: Prosthecobacter sp.; assembly: GCA_044345155.1. Classification (GTDB taxonomy): domain Bacteria; phylum Verrucomicrobiota; class Verrucomicrobiia; order Verrucomicrobiales; family Verrucomicrobiaceae; genus Prosthecobacter. Next base: position 10,042 of record JBIJBP010000116.1, read on the forward strand.
TGCCCGGGATGCTCCAGCCTGTGACCGTCTGGTGGACCGTCGGCACCGAGGGCCGCATCAGCTACAACCGCAAGGGCCGCCGCGCCGACGGCAGCACCTACCTGATGCGCGAGGAGGACCGAGACCTGCTGGGCGTGGACTTCAAAGGCGATGTCGATGAGCAGGCGCCGGTCGTCGTTTTCAAGAACGAGCAGGGCGTGGTCGTCACCGCCATCACCCACTTCACCGCGCATCCCGTGACCTGCTTTCATCCTGAGAAACCCGTGGTCTTTGGCGACTGGCCCCAGGTGGCCTGCGAACATCTCGCCAGGCATCTCTCACCGGACAAGGCCGTCAGCGTGAGCTTCCTCCAAGGCTGCGCGGGCGACGTTAACAGCAAGGGCATGTTTCGCGGTGGCGTCGAACTCTCCAGGAAGTATGGGCGCATGCTTGCCGACAGCTTCATCGCCGCCCTGAAGGACCTGAAGCCGTCGAAGCGCGACGGCCTCGACTTTGCCGTTGAAAAGGTGCACATCCCCTTTGCACCCCTTCCATCGGAGGCAGCCTTGAAGGCCGAGATTGCCGAGATGGAGGACTTCATCCGCCGGGCGCAGGCCGGTGATGAAAACACCCGCGAATGCGTCGGGCAGAACTTCCCTCGCGAACTGACGCCCGCTTATCGCGCGGCCCTGGTGGAGATGATCCTGCCCTGGAGCAGATGGGCCCTTGACCTGCACGCCTCCGGCAGGGCGAACTCGGTGCCGAAGTTCCTGGAGGTGGACATCCAGGTGCTTCGCATCGGCGATGTCGGCATCGTCGGCATGCCCTTTGAACCCTTCCAAGGCATCGGCCGGCAGATTCGCGCAGGAACCTCCCTGCCACTCATCCTTCCCTGCGGCTACACCAACCTCTCCCACGGCTATCTCACCGACGGCCCGAACACTGGCGACCGCGAATACATGAGCGCCAACCATCGCTACAGCAAGTTCCGCCCGCCCTATGCCAGGCCGGGTGGTGACGTGATCGCCGTCCAGGCCCTGGAAACCCTCCGCCGCTTTGCCCGATGAACGAGTCCTTTGCAGAAATCGGCGCCCATGCGCAGATCGACCCCGGCGTGACCCTCGGCTACCGCTATCCCGGCGACTCCCTGCCGACCCGCATCGGCGAGCACGCCATCATCCGCAGCGGCAGCATCATCTACGCGAACACCACCATCGGACATCGCTTTCAATGCGGCCATCAGGTGCTCATCCGCGGTGAAGTCATCATCGGCGACCGCTGCGTGGTGCATCACAAGTGCACGCTCGAAGGCCGGCTCAGGATCGGGAACGGCGTCAAGATCATGGCGCATGTTTACGTGCCCAGCCGCACGATCATCGGTGACTTCGTCTTCATCGGCCCCGGCACCACGTTTCTCAATGCGAGGCTTCCCATGCGCGAAGGCACCGTGCAGGGCCCCACCATCGAAGATCATGTCTGCATCGGAGGCGGCGTCACCCTCTGTCCCGGCGTTCGAATCGGACGCGGCAGTTTCATTGCCGCCGGAGCCGTAGTGAGCAGGGATGTGCCGCCCGGCATGCTCGCCATGGGAGTTCCCGCCCGCTACCAGCCCCTGCCACCCAGCATTCCCCCTGAAAACCTCCTGGAGCAGCTCCTGCCGCAAACCGACCTGTTTGGCGCGCAGCAGGATGACTCCTGGCAAACTGAAGACTGGCCCCAACCATGAAAACACACCTCACGCTCCTTCTTCTCGTCTCATCACTCGCCTTCGCCGCAGACCCGGCGCCTCCCGTCGCGCAAACCTGCCAGCCTGAAAGGCTCATCGCGGCGGAGGCCTTTGATAAGCCGGAATCCTTTGCCAGGGAAAAGCAGCCGGGAACAGAAGGCTGGCGTGGCGGCATTGGCACCTGGAGCATCCGCGACGGCGCGGCCTACGCCGTGCAGGAAGGCCCGAGTGAAAAACGCCCGAACGGCCATGAGGCCGTCTGCGAGCACCTCGTCGATCTTGGCGATTATGTCCTGACCGGCGAGTTCAAGCTCGGCCCCTCACCGCAGATCGGCTTTGTCTGCCGCGACACCCAGCAGCCTAACCATCATCAGGGCCGGATCGTGATCACCCCCACCGCCCTCTGGATTCAAAAGATGAGCGGCATCGCCAAGGAGACACGCCGGGAGGAGCTGAAGAAGATCGAGGTCAGGATCGATCCCGGCACCTGGCACCGCATCACCGTTGAAATCTGTGGTGATCACTTCCTCGCGAAGATCGACGGCCATGTCCTCGAAGCCAGCCACGAGCGCTTCAAGGACCGCAAGGGACGGATCGGCTTCGTGGCGCGTGGCGAAGGCGCCCAGTTCCGCAACATCGCCCTGTGGAGCGCGAAGCCGAAGGAGTAGCTTCGAATGGCCTTCGAAGCCGGGACACCCAGATGCTCCGTCTGCCAGTCAAAACGACGCCATGCACCCGGCCTGCGTTCATTCACGGCCATTCCTGATTCCATCCTGGCGTTTTTGCACCCGGCACCTAACCTCACGAACACCCCCTTTCCCGAACCATGAAAACCCCTGAAGCACCCGCCACTTCATCCCGCCGCAGTTTCGTCAGGCAGTCCGTCTCAGCAGGATTTGGTTTCACCTTTCTGCCAGCCTACCTGACCAGCGCCCGCGCGGCCGACAATCCGAAACTGCCGCCCAGCCGCCGCATCAACCTCGGCTGCATCGGGATCGGCGGACGCGCGGGCAGCGTCATCCCCGGCCTTACGGCGGGCGGCATCGCCACCCCCGTGGCCTTCACGGACGTTGATTTCGTCACGGCCAAAGGCGTGGAAAAGAATCTCAAGGCCTTCCCGGACGTCCAGCGCTTCCATGACTTCCGCGAGATGCTCGACAAGATGGGCAAGGACATCGACGCCGTCAGCGTCGTGACGCCGGATCACACGCACTTCACCGCCGCGATCAGCGCGATGGCCCTCGGCAAGCATGTGTATGTGGAGAAGCCGCTCACACACACCTTTGAGGAGGCGGAGATCCTCATGCGCGCCGAGAAGAAGTTCAAGGTGGTGACGCAGATGGGCAACCAGGGCCATACCTCTGCAGGCGCGGAGCAGTTCAAGCAGATGCTCGCCGCAGGCATCGTCGATGACATCGTCAGGATCGACGCCTGGAAGTCACCCTCGCTCTGGTTCATGAACGCAGCGGAACGCATCCAGGGTTATCCCCCTGGAGAGCCGATGCCCGAATTCCTCAAGAGCTGGGACCTCTGGTGCGGGCCGCAGGAGGTGAAGCCCTTCAGCAAGATGTATCACGCCTTCAACTGGCGCGGCTTCCACCTCTATGGAGGCGGCATGTTTGGCGACTGGGGCGCCCACATCATCGACTTCGCGCATGATCATCTGAAGCTCGGCCTGCCCACGCGCATCACGCCGCTGGCGCTCGCCGATTACAACCAGGTGAGCTACCCGCTCAGCTCGGACATTCGTTTCGAGTTCCCGGCTCGTGGCGAGAAATTGCCCGCCGTGGAGCTGCACTGGAAAGCCGGCAGCGACATCAAATTCGACATCGAGGAGAAGTATGGCGACCCGGGCCCCGATGGCAAAGTCGTGATCCCGAATCCCGGCAATGCAGGATCACTCCTCCACCGCAAACAAGGCGATTATCTCGTGCAGCGAGGCTCGCACGACCGCCATTCGCTCCTGTATCCTCGCGCGAAGATGGTGGAGCACAAAGACGCGATGGGGCTGCATCCTTTGGAGCGCAATCACTTCAACAGCTTCATCAACGCCTGCATGGGCGAAGGGAAAACCGAATCCCCCTTCAGCGTCTCCGGCCTCCTCACCCAGGTCTTGAACCTCGGCACCATCGCCGAGTATCTGAACGTCGATTTGAAGTTCGATCCGGCCACGAAGCGCTTCATCGGCAACGACGAGGCCAACGCCCGCCTCGCCGGCCCGGCCCCTCGCGCCGAGTGGGCGGACTGCTACAAGCTGGCGTAATCGTTCGCTGAACCCTCACCCGCTACGATGCCGCGAAGCAAAGTAGGCCTCTCGCTCCGCGAGAGGCACTGGGAGCTCCGCTGAATCGAAAGCCGACGAACTTCAGACAAAGATTGCAGGCGGAAGCCTTGGGCTCATCATAGGCCCTATGGAACGGCGAAACGGGCGAATATTCGCTCCAAACGGCCGTTTAGCAGAAACTGCCCCGAACTCATGAAACCGCTGTTTTTGCTCCTTACCCTCCTCGCGGCCACCTTGCCCGCACAAACGCCCAAGGCGGCCCCGAAGCCTTACCAACTGCCTGCGGGCATCAAGATGGAGAAGGACATCGCCTACATCGAAGGCGGTGATGAGGCGCAGAAGCTCGACATCTATGTGCCGGAGACGCCTTCAGACAAGCCGCTGCCGCTCATCGTGCACATTCATGGCGGCGGCTGGCGTGCGGGCAGCAAGTTTCCGTGCCCTTTCACCGCGATGGCCCTCAAGGGCTACGCCGTGGCGAGCGTTGAGTACCGCTTCAGTCAGAAGGCCGTCTTCCCCGCCCAGATTCAGGACTGCCAGACCGCCATCCGCTGGCTGCGTGCCCATGCAAACCAATATCATTTCGATACAAGCCATGTCGGTGTCATCGGCGGTTCCGCAGGCGGCCATCTCTCCGCGCTCGTCGGAACCTCCGGCGGCAAAAAGGCCTTCCCGCCCATCGGGGGCCACCTGGACCAGTCGGATCGTGTGCAGGCCGTGGTCGACATCTACGGCCCCGCCGACTTCAGCACGGTCGTGCAGCAGGCCGCGGACGACAAGAACGTGAGGAACATCTTTGCCTTCAACACGCCCAGCGACCCCTACTCCTCGCTCATCGGCACCAAACTCGATGACAAGCCGAAGGCCGATGCGGTGAGCCCTGTGCACTATGTCAGCCAGGACAACCCGCCCTTCCTCATCCTGCATGGCACCCACGACACTCTTGTGCCGTATGCGCAAAGCCTGCAGCTTGAGGCCGCCTTGAAAGCCCAGGACGTTCCCGTCTTGCTGCAAACCCTGCCCGGCGCAGGCCACGGCGGACCACAGTTTGGCAAACCGGTCATCATCCAGCTCATGCAGTCCTTCTTCGACAAGCATCTCAAAGGAGCGGACGTGAGGATCGAGCTCGTTTCCGAGGCGGAACTAAAGTAGTCATGCGCTTCAGCGCATGACTCCCTTGAACACCCCGGCCCCTCCACACAATCCTGCGTGAACTACAGCCGGCACTGCTTTCCATGAAAATCGCTTTCACCTTGCTCCTCCTCGCCACCACCGTTCTCGCGGACAACTGGGGCAGCTACCAGATCGTGCCCGTCAGCGCGCCGGAGTTCGTCCTGGAGGTCATGGGACAGGCAACGGAAGGGCATGCCGTCTCGCTCAACAAGCCCGACGGCTCGCCGAACCAAAAATGGATCATCCAGCCGCGTGGTGACGGCTGGCACGCCCTGAGCCTGGCATCCCAGCCCAAGCTGGTGCTCACCGTGGATGGCGCGGGCACGAAAAACGGCGCCCGGGTCCTGCTTGCGAAGGACCGCCCATCCGACGCGCAGCTCTGGTCGCTCAAAAAGCAGGACAACGGTGGCTATGCCATCGAGCCCAAGCACGCGCCCGGCATGGGCCTCGACCATTTTGGAGGCAAAAGGCAGGCCGGGGCCAAGATCGATCTCTGGCAGCACCGGCAGGGAGACCCCCATTTGCAGTGGTTCATCCGGCCGCTGGAAGGCAGCGGCATAAAGGAAGACACGGCGGATGAATCTCCGGCCTACACGCCGCCCGCCATCAAGCCCGAAGACATCCAGGAAGGCCGCATCGAGACCTTCCAGTTCACACAGAGCAAGATCTTCCCCGGCACGGTGCGCGAGGTCACCGTCTTCATCCCGGCCCAATACGACGCCAGCAGGCCCACATGCGTTTACGTGAAGACCGACGGCTTCAACCCGCGCGAAAAGACGCTGCTGGAAACCATGATCGCCACCGGGGAGATCCCGGTGACTGTCGGCGTCTTCGTGAAACCAGGAACGCTCCCCGCACCGATGAAAGGCACCGCAGACCGGCGGAACCGCGACTTTGAATACGACGGCATCAACGACAACAAGGTCCGCTTCCTGGACGAAGAACTGCTGCCCTTCGTCGCAAAGCAGTATCAGCTCAACCTGAGCACCGACGGCAATGACCGCTGCATCTCCGGTGGCAGCAGCGGCGGCATCGCCGCCTTCACCGCCGCATGGCATCGTCCCGAGGCCTTCAGCCGTGTCTATGCCGCCAGCGGCAGCTGGGTCGCGTTTCGTGGAGGGCATGAGTTCCCCACCATGTTGAGGAAGTTCGAGGCGCGGCCCATACGCGCCTACCTCACCACCGGCGTGCGCGACATGGAAAATGCCGCGGGCGACTGGTTCCTACTCGATCAGGAAATGGCCAAGGCGCTGAGGTTTTCCGGCTACGACCACCAGTTCCGCATCATCGACGGCGGCCACGTCGCGGGTTACATGGAACACTGGCAGGAGGCCATGGCCTGGCTGTGGAAAGGCTGGCCGCAGCGCGTGAAGGCAGGCCCCGGCGCCCCGCGGGCCCAGGAAATCCTGATCCCTGGCGAAGACTGGAAACTCGTCGCCGAAGGCTTCAAAAGCACCCGAGGACCTTCCACGGCAGCAACCGGCGAAATCTTCTTCGCCGACACTTCTGCCGACAGGATACATCGCATCGGACTTGATGACCAGGTCAGCGTCTTTGCGGAAAAGACCGGCAGCGCCCACTGCGTCAGCGTTGGAGCCGACGGCAGGATTTACACCGTCTCCGAAAAGTCGGGCCAGGTGATGAGCTATGATGGGAACGGCAGGCCGAGCCTCGTTTTGCAGGGCCTCACCGGCCACAGCATCCTCGCACATCCGAACGGCAGCCTGTACGTCACCGACAACGATGACAGAAAACCCAACAACGGCGGCAGCGTCTGGCTCATCAAGGGTGGTCAAAAGAAGCAGGTCGACGCCGGCCTCAAGTTCGCCACCGGCCTGGCCTTCCGCCCCGACCAATGGCTGCTTTCCGTCGGCGAAGGCCACTCGAAGTGGGCCTACAGCTACCAGATCGCGGATGACGGCGCGCTCATCCACAAAGAGCGCTTCTTCCACCTTCACGTCCAGGATTGGGACGA
>JBIJBP010000224.1:0-5291 GCA_044345155.1 Prosthecobacter sp.
GACTACTCCCGCATGGGCGAAAGCATCTACGACCATCCGTTCCAGTGGGGTTCCAAGCGCACCGGCCCCGACCTTGCCCGCGAAGGCGACAAATACCCGCACAGCTGGCACTACAATCACATGAAGGACCCGCGCAGCACCTCTGTCGGCTCCAACATGCCGGCCTATCCGCATCTCTTTGAAGAAAAGTTCGATCAGAAGACCCTTCCTGCAAAAATCGCCACCATGGTCAAGCTCGGTGTCCCCTATCCGACCATGACGGACGTCGAGATCAAGGAAAACGCCATCAAGCAGGGCATCGACATTGTTGAGAAGCTCAAGGCTGAAAAACTGGTTGCCTCCCCTGACACCAAGATCGTCGCCCTGATCGCCTACCTTCAGAAGCTCGGCAAATATGACACGCCTGAAGTCGAGAAAAAGCTCATCGACCCGGCCAAGCCTCAGCTTGTGCCGCTGCCGATGAACCCCGACGTCAACCGCAGCCAGATCAAGGGGGCCGAATAACCCCAGTTCATTCAACTCAACACAAACCTTCTCACCGCCATGTTCCGCCTCGTCACCTATGAAGCCTGGCTCGACTGGGTGCCCTTCGTCGCCTTTGGCGTCACGGCCCTCGTCTTCTTCAACTTCGTCATCCGCGCAGTCGTCATGAAGAAGGACTCCGCCGACAGGCTGTCGCGCATCCCGCTGGATGACTGAACGCGGCTCTCCATCACCGACGCATCTCTAAAAACTCCGGGCCCGGCCGTCCTCAACGGCCGGGCCTTTTCATGCCTGCCGCCCTGCCTCTCTCCATGGAGGCCATCTGCTGAATCGCGATAGGGCGCCCTCTCGGCGGCGTTTGATGGCGGCGCCTAACCAGCCGCCCACGCCTCATGCACCGCACGACATCCCCTTGCCTCAAAGCCCTGCTCCTCCTGCTGCTGGCCGGTGCCGCGCTTGCCCAGCAATCCGGCCCAAAGCCCAAGGCTGCCGGCAAAGCAAGAGCGGCGGGCAGGCAGCCCAGCCTACTGGTTCCCCTTCAGCAGAGGCTGAGCTCCGGCCATCCGGAGCTGCATCGCGACTTTCCCGACCTGGTCATCACACGGGATTCCAGGCTGTGGACCTGCTACATCGAACACGATGGAAGCTCGGACCGGCTCATGCTCGCCACCAGGGCTGAAGGCACCTGGCAGGCAGGCACCGCCGTCTCCAGCCCGGGTGTCATCCACCACCCCGCCATCGCCGCCGACGGCTCCGGCGGCATCTGGTGCTTCTGGGGGCAGGCTGACGACAAGGACGTGATGACCCTGCGCGCGCGACGTCTCTCAAACGGGACACTCGAGGCCGAACAAACATTATCGTCGCTCCCCGACGCAGGCAGTTCCTTCGCCGATGCCGGCACCGACTCTTCCGGTCGTCCCTGGGTGGTCTGGCAGGAGGTGCGGCCGGGGGCCTCCCGGATCCACGCCCGCCACTGGGACCCGGACAGGCTGGCCTGGTCGGACACCGTGGACATCGCCACCAGCCAGGAGGGCGGACACTGGGAGCCACGCATCGCCTTTACAGGAGCCGACGGTGCCTGGATTGTTTATGATTCATCTGCCGGAAGCGAGTTCAACCTGCACCTCGCCCACGTTGGGACCGACGGCACGGTGAAGGACAGGATCATCGTTCAAACCCCCGATTATGAGGCACGCGCCGCCGTCGCCTTTGACGGCAGCAGCGGGCTCTGGGTCGCCTCGGAACGAGGCCGGCAGCAGTGGGGCCTGGATTCACGGGGCCACGAAAACGCGATGGGGCTGAATGCCCAGAAACGACTGATGCTCGGCCGTTACGACATTGCTGAAGGCAGCTTCACCGAGGTGCCGGTACCGCACAACGGCCGTCCCACGCCAGCCCCCGATCCCAGTCCCGGCTTTGCTGTGAACCTGCCCTCCGTTGCCGTGACACCGGACGGACGCGTCTGGCTCAGCTACCGCTATTTCTCCAACGCCTTCTGGCGCGTGGCCGTCACCGCCTACGATCCATCCTCCAGACGCTGGGCCGAACCCGCCGCCCTCCCTGACAGCACCCTGGGCCAGGATCGCCGCCAGGAGCTGCTGGTCGGGCCAAAGGGAGGGCTCTGGATCACCTGGGCGACGGACCGCCGGACCACCAAGGCCAGCGGTGTTGCCGGGATCCACTCCGCCCTGGTTCACCAGGAGACAGAATGGCCGCTGCTGCCGGCTGAAGACGAACCGACCATCGCCCGCGCGCCGGAGCCTGTCCCCTTCCTCAACGAGCCCACGCCTCCGCGCCCGCTCGCCGAACATCATGTGTGGAAAATCAACGGCAGGACCTTCCGCCTCGTCTGGGGCGACCTGCACCGCCACACCGACATCTCCAACTGCCGAACTGGCTTCGACGGGTGCATTGTCGAACATTATCGTTATGCCTTCGACCTGGCCGGCCTGGATTTTCTCGGCACCTCCGACCACACGGATGTCGGCAAGGTCTACTCCCCCTATGAATGGTGGCACACCCAGCGCCAGGTGGACGTCTTCCACGCTCCAGGTTCGTTCGCCTCGCTCTATGCCTACGAACGCGAACAGACCTTCCCCTGGGGCCACCGCAACATCGTCTTCGCCCGGCGGGGCGGACCAATCGTCTACATCCAGCGCCGGCATTACCAGGAGTCCGTCTGGCAGAAAAGCCTTCCCGTCAGCCCTGGCCTGATGCAGATCCAGCCCACGGAGCTCTGGGACATCCTGAAGCGCTACAACCATCCCGTGGCCGTCATCAGCCACACCGGCGCCACCGGCATGGGCACCGACTGGACGAAATATGAGGATGGCATCGACAACACCTATGAAAACACCGTCGAGATCTTCCAGGGTGCCAGGGTCAGCTACGAAGGCCTTGGCCTGCCCCAGCCGACCGTCGGCCTGCGCCAGGGAGAGAACTACACGCCTCACAAGCTCGCCGGTGACGAGCACCCCAGGCCGCCAGCCGCCATCACGGACTTCGATGCCGGCTTCAAAACCCGGCCCGGCTACAACAACGGCGTCTATCAAAAGGCCCTCGAAAGCGGGCACAAGCTGGGCGTCTTCGCCTCCAGCGACCACATCGCGACACACACTTCCTTCGGCGGTGTTTATGTGGAGGACTTCACCCGCGAGGGCATCATCGACGGATTCAAGGCAAGACGCACATGCGCCGCCACTGACAAGATCTTCGTCGAGCTGGGCTGCGGCACGCATCTCATGGGCGAAGCCTTCGAAACCACAGGCAGGCCCACCCTCTCCTTCCTCGTCGAGGGGACCGCCGCCATTGCCCGCATCACCATCGTGCGCAATGAGCAAAACCACCATGTCATCGAACCGGGCTCGCGTTCAGTCCGCGCCGAATGGACGGATGACGCCCCCGTGCAGGGTGAAAACCGATACTACCTGCGCATCGAGCAGAACGACGGCAACATGGCCTGGTCCTCACCCCTCTGGGTGACCGTGAAACCCTAGTCTGTACACAGCCCCCCAAGGCCATGCGAAGGCTTACCCTTGTCCTCATCCTGCCTGCCCTCACCCTGGCGGCCGAACCAGAAGCATGGCTGCAAAAGTACTGCCTCGGCTGCCACGACGCTGACAGGAAGAAGGGGGACATCGACCTGAGCGATTTTGCCTCAAGGAGGGACGTCATCTCCGACTTCAGCCTCTGGCAGGCCATGCTCCAGCAGATCGAAGACGAGGAAATGCCTCCGAAAAAGCCACTGCCGTCTGATTTCGAACGCCAGGAAATCATCGCCTATCTGCGCAACGGCATCGAGTCGGCCGACTGGAGCCGCATGAAGGGGGTCGAGCACCTCACCCTGCCTCGCCTGACCAAGGTTGAGTACAACAACACGTTGCGCGACCTGCTCGGCGTCGACTTCGAACCAGGCCGGCTGCTGCTCGACGATGGCCCCGGCCTCTCAGGATTCACCAACGACCGAGACGCCCTCTTCATTCCACCCGCGCTTGCCGAACAGTTTTTCGAAGCCGCCGACCATGCCCTTCAGTCCCACCTCAACCTGAAGCAAAGGCCCGTCGTCCAGCGGTTCGAGGCCGAGACCATGCTCATGACGGAACGCAGCGCAAAGCCCGTCGAGCTTCCTGGCGGCGGCGTAGGCTACTCCCTTGAAGGCGGCGGTCAACGTACGCTCTATGATGAAGTAAGCGTGTCGGCGGACGGCTGGTACCGGCTCACCGTGAAGCATGTCGGACGCGGCGGTGATGCCGGCCTGCGCCTGCGGATCGACAATGAGCCGAGGGCATTGATGAACTGCACCGATGAAGCACCGCGTGAAGAAACCATCGAACTGCTCCTGCGCTCGGGCACGCATCAGATGACATGGAACATTGACAACACCGGCCTGCAGGCACCGGCCCGGACTCCTCTCCGGAGCAGGCGCGCCAGCCCCAAACGCGGTTATCCGGTGTTTGACCAGCCCAAGGCGGCGCCACGGGTCCGGGAGGCGTCGGCGACAAACGCCCCGCGCCTGCCTGTTGATGAACAAGCCACGGATGAAGTCCGCAGACTGACGGACCAGCTCAATCGCGGCTTCGTCAGCATGCAGATGCGCATCGAATACCTCCGGGCGGTCACGCCTGACGGCAATCCCTCCGACCTGCGCAGCTTTTACAACCTCCTGCCCGAACGCACTGATGGCATGGCAGCCGTGAAGCTCAAGCTCGCCGACGCGATGCGACTTCCCGTAGCGGAGCTTGATCGTCGGATTGAAGCCGCAAACAGAGAGCGGCTCGCCAGCAACCGGAAAGTCGTGGAGGATTCGCTCGCCGTCCTCGGCCTGCCTTTTGATCCGGCATCGCTCATCGGCGGCGCCAAGGCCCAGGCATCCGTCAAGCCGCGCAGGATCGGAGCTCCGGGCCTGGACTGGATCCAGGTTGAAGGCCCCGTCATCCCTCAGGGCGCAGCCCCCCGCAGCATCTTCCTGGCCGACGCCCGGACAGCCCTTGAAAACTTTCTGCCCCTCGCATTCAGACGCCCCCTGCGTGAAGGCGAAGCTTCAAGGCATCTCCGGCTCTATGCGCAATGCAGGGCCCGCGGCGAAACCCACGACCAGGCTCTCAAGATCGCCTTCACCGCCGCCCTGACTTCACCCAGCTTTTTGTTTCGCAATGAACTCCAGCCCGGCAGGCTCGATGATCATCAGCTCGCCAACCGTCTGAGCTACTTCCTCTGGATGAGCATGCCGGATGATGAACTGCGGGCCCTGGCCGACTCCGGCAGGCTTCATGAAGAAGCCATCCTGCGTTCCCAGGTCCGCAGGCTGC
>JBIJBP010000225.1:0-5265 GCA_044345155.1 Prosthecobacter sp.
TGGAGATGGTGGAACTTGCCCGCCGGCATCTCGAAGGGGTCGAGCACCCCGTGCTGCATGATGCGCTGCTGCGCATTGAGAAGACCAAGAAGCGACTGGTCAGGCCGGACAAGTTTGACCTGGACCGGTTCGCCGCCATCAACCGTGAAATCTGGGATCTGCGCGTGGCAACCCTGGGTGAGGAAAAGGCCCGCATCCTCAGCGTCGAGGATGGGAAGCGTTCGCCCGTGGAGCTTTATTAGGGCATGGAACCAGCCCGGCTGCGAGGGCGGCGTGGTGGCATGTTGATGTCTGCCATGACCGGAAAAGCAGCAGGAGTGCAGCGAGGATGCCCAGGCCTGGCTTCCAGAGAAAACCGGAAAGCAGGGCCACTCCTCCGGCGGCCACGGCCAGCCATGGGCGGCATTGAAGGGACAGCTTCACCCGGGTGAGGCACCTGCCGTCGCCGTGATGTTCGGTCAGCGTCAGGACGGTGGTGCGAAAGGCCGGGAACCGGTTCCAGGCCAGGTCAAAGGGCTGCCAGCCGTCGTCGGTGCAGAGATCGAGCCCGGGCTCGCGGCAAAGTCTGTCCTTGAGAGCGGAGAGAAGGGCCTCACGGCCAAGATGGTGCTCGTTCCAGTAAACCTGCCAGGAACGGGAGAGCGTGTAGAAACGCGGTGAACGGGCATATGCGGCGGACGGGTGGGACGGGTGGGGGGCAGGCTCCCATTCCGGCCTGAGGCCGAGCCGAAGGATGCCTGACCAGCGAGCCCAGCCCCGGACGATGGGTTGCAGCCAGTTCAGCAGCATGAGCTGCAGCTGTTGAAACATGGACAGTGCATGTGGGGCGGCTGGCAGATGGCGCCAGGACACCCATGAGACCAGGAGGAGCAAGGCCAGGAAGGGCATCGTGGACCGCCAGCCCAGTGCCGGGAGCGCGATCAGAAACAGCGCGATCCAGGACAGGCCGTTTGCCCATGCTGGAAGCTGACTGCCCTGCCGACCGTAGATGCCCTGAAAAAGGCCCGTCCCCTGGGGCCCGTGGAAAATGCGTCCATCCAGCGGCAGGGATGAGGGAGCGACCTCATAGATGGCTCCCTGCCAGCGGGCGCCCCCTCGGCAAGTGAAGCGCTCGGGGTGATCTTTCATCAGCAGGGCTTCGGCATGACCGTAGCCGCGCTGCTGCCTGAGATAGGCCTGGAGGGTGCGTCGCCGATGGTGCCAGACCATGGCACCGGGCACAAAGCGCAGCCGCCCGCCTGCCTCACGCAGCCGCCAGCAGACATCCACGTCATCCCCTGCCGTGTGGTAGTGGGTGCGGAAGCCGCCGATGGCCTTCAGGCTGGCCTTGCGGATGACGAGGTTGCAGCCGGGCAGGTGCTCGGCTTCGACATCATTCAGCATGACATGAGTCGGAGAACCTGGGGCGGCGGCGACTACGGCCTCGGTCGCGTTTCGTGGTCTGGGCGGAATGTTCGGCCCGCCGCAGGCCGCCCAGGCTTCGTCATCAAAACCCGCTGCGACGTGACACAGCCAGTCCTCCTCGACGATGCAGTCATCATCGGTGTAGGCCAGCAGTTCGCCCCGTGCCTCCTCCATGCCCAGGTTGCGGGCGGCGCTTAGTCCGGCGTGATCTTGACGGAGATAACGAACTTGAGGAAAAGCCCGGGCGATCCGGCCGATGTCCTCTGTCGAGCCATCGTCAACCAGCAGCACTTCATAACCGTCATAGTTCAGGTTTTCCAGGGACTCCAGGCAGGCGGCCAGGGTGGCCGAGCCATTGTAGGTGCAGACGATGACGGAGATGAAGGCTGGCGACTGGGTGCCCTGTCGTGCAGCCCGGGGCAGAATGGGCATCTTCGGCCTGCGATTCCTGTCCACGAGGCCGAAGCTCCATTCCGTGACATCCCTGCCGCCCCGGTGCCATTCATCCGTGTAGGCGAACCACAGCGTGCCTGCGACGGAGGCGTGGCGGCATTCGGCTTCAAACCACGTGAAGGTTTCCTCCAGCTGACCAGCAGATGCCTGGGGAGCGTCGAGCCCGAATTCGGAGATGACCAGCGGCTTGTTGCCTGCGAGGACCTGAAGTCGGGCAAGGTAGGCTGCAAACTCCGCCCGTTTTTCGAGGAAAACATTGATGGCCAGAAAGTCGGCGTTGCGGGGGACAAGGTACTCCGTGCTGGGATAGGTGGCGTAACTGAACAGCCGGTCAGGCGCCGCCGCCCTGCCGGTTTCGATCAGTTTCTCCAGAAACCTGCGGACACGTTCCGGGCCCATCCAGCGGGCCAGGTTTTTGTCGATTTCATTGCCAACCAGAAAGGCCGCGACCGCCGGATGCCCGCCCAGCCGACAGGCGGCGTCCCGCACTGCCCGATGAGCCTGCCTGACCAGGCTTCGTTGGCTGAGGAAATCGACATGATCCGTCCAGGCGATGCCGACGATCAGGCGAAGGCCGGTGCGGACGGCTTCGGAAAGCAGGAAATCCGAGGGCGGTTCGTAGAGACGCACCGAGTCAAAGCCCATCAGCAGGATCTGGTCGAAGTCAGCGCTGAGTCGGGCGTCCTCGGGGAAGGGCTCGCCACGTGAATTGCGGCGGAACGGCCCGTAGCAGACGCCACGGAGGCTGATTTTCCCACCTAGCCTGCGGAAAAACTTGCCTTCGGCAGCCATTGGCACCTCGGGGGGCACGTTGGCGGCGTCGTAGGGCGGGCGGGGGCGCATGATCGGGAAGGCTTTCAGACATGCCGCAGCGGACGGGAACACGCAACTTTCAGAGCATGGGTTGATTTCTGTGACAGTCTCGCCAATCTCGCGGCCCTTCCCCATGATCGACTCCTACAAGGTACTCAGCGGCAGCGCGCATCCCGAGCTGGCCAAACTCATCTGCCAGAACCTCGGCATCAACCTTTGCGCCGCCGAACTCACGACCTTCCCGGACGGAGAGACCTTTGTCCAGATTCAGGAGAACATCCGCGGGCGGGACATCTTCATCGTCCAGCCGACCTGCCCTCCGACCAACCAAAACCTCATGGAACTGCTGATCATGGTGGATGCCGTCCGCCGTGCCAGCGCCGCCCGCATCACCGCCGTGCTGCCCTTCTTTGGTTATGCCCGTCAGGACCGCAAGGATCGTCCGCGCGTGCCGATCACCGCGAAGCTGGTGGCCAATCTGCTGGTGGCCTCCGGCGTCAACCGCGTGCTGACCATGGACCTTCATGCCGGTCAGATTCAGGGCTTCTTCGACATTCCTGTGGATCACCTGTACGCCGGTCCTGTGCTGATCAAGGCCATCAAGGAGCGCAACATCCCCGACCTGGTCGTGGTCTCGCCAGATGTTGGTGGCATCAAGATGACCCACGCCTACGCCAAGGCCCTGAAGGCTCCCATGGCGATCGTGGCCAAGAACAGAGTCAGTGCCGATGAGGTGGAGGCGCTCAATGTCATCGGCGATGTGGCGGGGAAAAATGTCCTGCTGGTTGATGATCTTACCGAGACAGCCGGCACGCTGACCGCAGCCTCGGAACTGCTTCTCAAGCACGGTGCCAGGAACATCTATGCCGGGGTATCCCATGGCGTTCTGGGCGACAAAGGCAGGGCCCGCATCGCAAAATCGCCCATCATTGAGCTTTTTGCCACGAATTCCGTTCCCCAGGCCCATGGAGAAAAGGTCACCGCCCTGGATATTTCCGGACTTCTGGCCCAGGCGATCCAGCGCATTCACAACGACGAGTCCGTGACCTCGCTCTTCGAGATTTGACCCGGTTGTCAACAACCCTTTGACATCCGGGGGCCGGCGTGTAGTCTCGCGCCCCTTTTCCCCCAATCCTAACTGTTCACCAGAACTCAAGCACCATGGCCAAGATCCTCGACCTCGTCGCCCAACCCCGCACTGTCTCCGGCACCGGTGCAGTCAAGCGCCTTCGTAATTCGGGCAGCACCCCTGCCGTCGTCTATGGCCGCAAGGTGGCTCCGGTGAACGTGCAGGTCGACACCAAGACCTTCACCAAAATCCTTCAGGGCAGCGCCTCCGACAACATCCTGGTCAGCCTGAAGCTGGACAGCGGTGAACAGCTGGCCCTTGTCCAGGAAGTGCAGCATGACCACCTCAAAGGAGGCATCACCCATGTGGACTTCCACGCCATCGCCATGGATGAGGAAATTCACGCCGAAGTGCCCGTTGAGATCGTTGGCGAGGCTCCTGGCCTTAAGTTCGGCGGCTTGGTGGAAGCCATTCATCACACTCTGGAGGTGCGCTGCCTTCCGAAGGATCTTCCCGAACACATCACTGTTGACGTCTCCGCCCTCGAGTTGGGCAAGGCTATTCATGTGGGTGAAATCAAATTCCCTGAAGGTGTCCGTCCCAAGCTTGCCGCAGAAGTCGTGGTCGTCATGTGCGAAGAGCCCAAGGTGGAGGCTGAGCCTGAACCGGCCGCTGCCGCTGCTCCTGCCGCCAAGGCCGCCGCCCCCGCAGCCAAGGCTGCCGCCGCGCCTGCCGCCAAGAAGTAATGTCCTTCAATCGTGCCGCCTGCGGTGTCTGCTGATGCTCCATCCAAGTCAGATGCAGGCGGCGTGATTCCGAAGCTGATCGTTGGTCTGGGCAACCCTGGAATCGACTATCGCGACACCCGCCATAACATCGGATTCATGGTACTCGACGAACTAGCCCGCCGCCTTGGCGCTTCCTTCAGTGAGGAGAAACGCTGGCATGGCCTGATGGCTAAGTTTGCCGGCGGCTGGCTGCTGAAGCCTCAGACCTTCATGAATGACTCCGGGCGCAGCGTCCGTCAGGTCGCCCATTTCTACAAAGTGACATCCGCCGAGGTGCTGGCCGTCTATGACGATGTGGATCTGCCCCTCGGGAAGCTGCGTCTTCGCCTGACCGGATCAGCCGGCGGTCATAACGGCATGAAGTCCATGATCAGCGACCTGGGTACGCAAGCATTTCCCCGTTTGAAGCTGGGTATTGCCACGGATTCAGGGCGGCCTGCTGGCGACCGCCTTGTCGGTCATGTCCTCGGCAAGTTCCGCGATGAGGAGCGGCCCACCCTCAATCTGGTCATCCAGACGGCGGCTGATGCCATCATCAGCGCCTTGCAATCCGGTCTTGATGCTGCCATGAACCGCTTCAACCGCTCCACCCTTTCCGTTTAAAGCCCCTAACAACCGCACCTCAATGAAACGCAACTACGAAGCCCTGATTGTCCTCGACCTTAAAGGCAAGGAAGAAAACGTCGAAACCCTCGTCTCCAACATCGGCAAAGATTTTGAGAAGGCGGGCGCTAAGCT